>DASWOJ010000474.1:0-8216 GCA_036398775.1 Acetobacteraceae bacterium | reverse complement strand
GGCGACCAGCACCACTCGTCCGCGCACCCCGGCCCCGACGCGTACCGCGGCAAGAAGTGCGTCGTGATCGGGTCCAACAATTCCGCCTTCGACATCTGCGGCTCGCTGTGGGAGAACGGCGCCGACGTGACGATGGTGCAGCGAACCTCGACCCACATCGTCAAGTCGGACTCGCTGATGGACATCGGGCTCGGGGCGCTGTACTCCGAGGAGGCGGTCGCCGCCGGCATGACGACCGAGAAGGCCGACCTGACGTTCGCCTCGCTGCCCTACCGCATCCTGCACGAGTTCCAGATCCCCGCGTACCAGGCGATGGCCGAGCGGGACAGGGAGTTCTACGACCGGCTCGAGAAGTCCGGCTTCCTGCACGACTGGGGCGAGGACGGCTCCGGGCTGTTCATGAAGTACCTGCGCCGCGGCTCGGGCTACTACATCGACGTGGGCTCGGCCGATCTCGTGGCGAACGGTGACGTCAAGCTGGCCAGGGGTCAGGTCGACCACCTCACCGAGAACGCGGTCGTGCTAGAGGACGGGACGCAGCTCGAGGCCGACCTCGTCGTCTACGCCACCGGGTACGGCTCGATGAACGGCTGGGTCGCCGACCTCATCTCACCTTCGGCGGCCGATGAGGTCGGCAAGGTCTGGGGCCTGGGCTCGGACACCCCCAAGGACCCGGGCCCGTGGGAGGGCGAGCAGCGCAACATGTGGAAGCCGACCCAGCTCCCGGCGCTGTGGTTCCACGGCGGCAACCTGCACCAGTCCCGCCACTACTCGCTGTATCTGGGCCTGCAGTTGAAGGCGCGCATGGAGGGCATCCCGACGCCTGTCTATGGCCTTGCGGAAGCGCACCATGCCGCCTGAACGGGATGGGTCCGGGCGCTGGGGCAGAATGCGGCCGAGTTCGGAGGCGTGGCGACTGGATGTGAAGCTGCGGTCTTCTACTCGCATAGCCGAAAGCTAGACCAGTCTAGCCGTGACCGCTGCGGCTCCTTAAGCGAAGCGGGCTTGCGCGGCCCGTCGCACGAGTGGCCTGCGGCTTTGGCAGGCCGGCTTGGCTGCTCGTCCGTGCGCCGGCTGCCACTGCTGTGCCTAGGAAGCCCTGGCCCGTTCCGCCGGACGGCCCGGGCCAAGTTGCCCCCGGATGCGGCTGGACTCCAGGGCCAACCGCCATTCGCACCCTCCTGAACGGAAACGCACCGTCATCGCAAAGGGGAGCGACAACGATGCGGCGCCAATCCGTAGAGGCCGTGCCGGCAGTCCTAGACTTCAACGCCACGAGCGCAGTTCGCAGCAGCGGGCTGAGCAGGGCTGCGCCGTTTCAGCCGCATTAATCGTATTTTCAGCATTATACAGCCAAGCTGTCCTGGATTGGTGTCCGTCCGGGCATGGCGGGCCGGCACGCCGCCCCCCTTGTTCCCGGAAGGGACGGTGAAGCATGGAGTGTGGCTTGATGTATGACGGCATTGAACGCCCTGAACCCGGGCCTGCCTTTTACCTAAGCAACGCGCGCACGCACTGCGGCCGGGCCAGCGCCGCCGCCGTGTTGGACACGACGCTTCAGGGCTACCTGGTGTTCGATAGCCGGCTGCGGGTCGTGCTTGGCAACCCGCAGGCCGCGCGCCTGCTTGGCTTGGGCCATGACGCTAACCGGGCTTCCCTACCCCGGCTGCTACAGGCCTCCGACACCCTGGACGCCAGCGAGCAATTGGCGCTGTCGCAGGCAGCCCAGGCGGCCTGCTCCGGCGATTGTGCGACGGAGGTGCAGCATATCGGCAGCTTGCAGGTTTCCATCTGCCCCTTGTCGCAGGAGGCCGGGGCCGCATCCGCCGCAGGCGCGGGCGATGGCGCATTCTGGCTCGTCAGCCTGACAACTGTGTAAACCAACCCCGGCGCGCTGCCGCTGGACGCGCTGACCGGCTTGGCCGAGTGCGGCGGCTTTATGGATACGCTGGGCATCCTGTTCAGTCGGCTGATGCCGGAGTGGGATGTTACGGGAGCTGATTGGTGTGCCGACTCAGAGGCGGACGTGACGGGAGACCGACCATAGTGGACATTGAAACGCTTTTTGGGTCAACGCAGGCTTTGCGATGCTCGGGTGCGTAACGGACGTTATGGAAATTTAATTTTATACTTTGCTTTGCCAGGTGTTCGTCTTACGGAATGGGACGCAGCGCTACGCTTGCTGGCGCAGCTTCGCGGACGGTTGTTCGCCTCTTTCAAACAGGGCGGCGACACGTCGGCCAAGCGCTATTCCAGGCCGCTCGACTAGGACATGCGCTGCTGTAGCGGCGACAATTAGCAGTAGCATACAAAGCAGCACCAGGAGCCAGTGGTAGGCTGGGGAAGCAAGAGCAATTGCGCGCAGAGGACCGGGTCGGAATACGACAGCTAGAGCGAGGCCCTGTAGCAAGTAGATGCCATAACTGATATCGCCAAGGCGGCGTGCTGGTCTGCAGGTCAGCAGGCCGAACACCGTACAGCCGGAAGTGATCAGGTAGAAGGCTGCTCCCAACAGGATTATTGGCGCTGCGGCGAAGGCTGTTGAGAAGACGACGAATATCGAAACTAGCAGGGCCAGCACCGCAGCCGAGGTAGCTTTGTCCGGCAGCGGGATGTTGCCCACGTATCTTTGCAGTGACGCGCACGTCATCCCGGTCAGGAACATCGCGGCGCAAACAACGTCCGAGGCGGCCTCGGGCGAGCTGGGGTGCGTCGTGACCCAGAGCAGGCAGGATGTCAGGCCAGCAAGGGTGAACGGCAGATGCGTCCGCCGACGGCGGGCCACGAAGGCTGCCGCTGGCAGGCAAAGGTAGAAGATCCACTCATAGCGCAGCGTCCAGGTAACGCCTGCGAGCACCAGGTTCGTGCCGGGATAGTTGTTGACGTTTGGGCCGGACAGGAAGCCGAGTGCGAGCCAACGGCTGACTTGGCGTGCGAGCGAGGAAAGCGGGACGTTGAGATGTCCCTGTGTGCCGACAAAGACGACCACCAGCAGGCCGGCGACCGCCGCCAGGTAGAGCGGGCCGATGCGGAAGAGTCGTCCGATGTAGAGCCGTAGCCAGGCTGGCCTACCGGCCTCCTCGATCAGCCGCGACCAGAATAGGTAGCCAGTCACCATGAAGAACATGGCGACACCTGCTTGACCCAGGAGGGCATAGAAAGGGGAAGCGGACGGTAGTTCCCATCGACCGTCAAGCAGAAAGCGGTAGTAGATGGAGGCGTGATGAAACACCACGGCGAGCGCGAGGAAGCCACGCAGCCCGTCCAGGGCTGCAAGCCGGTTCTGGCGTGGGCTGGGAGGGGTGTCAGCAGCGGCGAGAAAGGGTGTTGCAGCGAAAGCAAGCAACAGACTCATGCATGCGAAAAATGGCCAGATCGAGTAATAGTCCATGCGCTTTGTAAGCACGATCTGGGTGCCAAGCAACGCCGTTGCTAAAAACAAGCCGTCCATGCAGTGCTGCGCTGCATGTCGGTGTCAAACCGGGCAACCCCTGGCTTAACGCCCCCTCCTCCAGCACCGGCGTTCCTCCTTCCGCAACGGCAAACCTCGCCACAGTCCGCAGCATGGCCCACGAAGCGCAACCAAGCGTGAGCCATCCCCACCTACTGACTCCCATCCGCCCATGTTGACACCCCCTCCCCGCCCGCCCACCCTGCATAAAAGACCACCCAGGAACCGCCCCCATGCCGCCCGACGCATCCCACGCCCCCCGCCGGCTCCGCAGCCGCCGCTGGTTCGACGAGCCATCCGACCCCGGCATGACCGCGCTCTATCTAGAACGATACCTCAACTTCGGCCTGACCCGGCGGGAGCTGCAATCCGGTCGCCCCATCATCGGCATCGCCCAGACCGGCTCCGACCTGTCGCCCTGCAACCGGCACCTGATGGACCTCGCCAGCCGGGTCCGCGATGGCATACGCGATGCCGGCGGCGTGCCGTTGGAGTTCCCGATCCATCCAATCCAGGAAACCGGCAAGCGCCCGACGGCGGCGCTGGACCGCAACCTCGCCTACCTCAGCCTGGTCGAGGTCCTGCACGGCTACCCGCTCGACGGCGTGGTGCTGACCACCGGCTGCGACAAGACGACGCCGGCCTGCCTGATGGGTGCCGCTACCGTCAACCTCCCCGCCATCGTGCTATCCGGCGGCCCCATGCTGGACGGATGGTATGGCGGGCGCCTGTCGGGCTCCGGCACCATCGTCTGGGAAGCGCGCAAGATGCTGGCCGAGGAGCGGATTAACTGGGAGGAGTTCATTGACATGGTCGCGGCATCGGCCGGGTCGGTCGGCCACTGCAACACCATGGGCACCGCGCTCAGCATGAACAGCCTGGCCGAGGCGCTGGGCATGTCGCTGCCCGGCTGCGCCGCCATCCCCGGCCCGCACAAGGAGCGGGGCTGGATGGCCTACGAGACCGGGCGCCGCATCGTCGGCATGGTGCACGAGAACCTGCGCCCCTCCGACATCATGACCAAGGCCGCGTTCGAGAACGCCGTGGTGGCCGCCGCAGCCCTGGGCGCCAGCAGCAACTGCCCGATTAGCATGATCGCCATCGCCCGGCACATGGGCGTGGACCACACGCTGGACGATTGGCAGCGCCTGGGCGAAGGCATCCCGTTGCTCGCCGACGTGCAGCCGGCCGGGCGCGTGCTGGGCGAAGGCTTTTTCCGCGCCGGCGGCGTCCCCGCCGTGATGCGGGAGCTGCTGGACGCCGGCAAGCTGCACGCCGACGTGATGACCTGCACCGGGCAGACGATCGGCGAGAACCTGGCCAAGAAGCCCCCGGTGGACCACGAGGTGATCCGCCCCTACGCGCACCCCCTGAAGGAAAGCGCCGGTTTCGCCGTGCTGTCCGGCAACCTGTTCGACGCCGCGGTGATGAAGCTGAGCGTCATAGACCCCGAGTTCCGCGACCGCTTCCTGGCCGACCCCGACCACCCCAACGTGTTCGAGGGCCATGCCGTCGTGTTCGAGGGGCCGGAGGACTATCACGAGCGGATCGAGGACCCGGCCCTAGGCGTTGACGCCCACAGCATCCTGGTGATCCGCAACTGCGGCCCGGTCGGCTACCCCGGCGGCGCCGAGGTCGTCAACATGCAGCCCCCGGCCGCGTTGCTGAAGGCCGGCGTCCACACGCTGCCTACGATGGGCGACGGCCGCCAGTCCGGCACCAGCGGCAGCCCGAGCATCCTCAACATCTCGCCCGAGGCTGCGGTCGGCGGCGGGCTGGCGCTGTTGCACACCGGGGACAAGGTCCGCATAGACCTGAACAGCCGCAAGGTGGACGTTCTGCTGCCGCCGGGCGAGTTGGAGTCCCGCCGGGCCGCATGGCACAGGCCCGAGCTGAAGCACATGACCCCCTGGGAGGAGATTTCCCGGAGCATGGTCGGCCAGCACTCGACCGGCGCGTGCCTGGAGCCTGCGACGCTGTATCTGAACATCATCGAGGAACGCGGCGAGTCCCGGAACAACCATTGATGCCGGACAGCTTCCTGCTCCCTCTCCCTCCGGGAGAGGGCCGGGGTGAAGGGGTCTTGGCTGCGAAGTGAGGCGCCGCTGGTTCTGCCCGAACACAATCCTGCTCCAGCACGGGCAACGCCTCAAGGCCCCCTCACCCCGACCCTCTCCCGGAGAGAGAGGGAGCAGGCAAACACAGCCTTTCAGGGCGGATCGGCGAAGCGCATGTCCGCTCCGCGTGGCCGCTGTGCTGGCCCGTGAACAACATGGAGGCGTGACGATGCCTGGACGGCTGCAAGGCAAGACCGCGTTCATCACCGCCGCCGCCCAGGGCATCGGCCGCGCGACCGCGCTAGCCTATGCCGCGGAGGGCGCGCGGGTGATCGCCACCGACGTGAACGAGGCCGGGCTGGCGTCGCTGGCCGGCCCGTCCATCACCGTGCACCGGCTGGATGCGACCGACGCCGGTGACATCGTGCGCGTGGCGGCGCAGGCCGGCAGGGTGGACGTGCTGTTCAACTGCGCCGGCTTCGTACACCAGGGCACGGTGCTGGACGCGACGGAGGCGGAGTGGGACTTCGCCTTCACCCTGAACGTCCGTAGCATGTTCCGCACCATGCGCGCCTTCCTGCCGGGCATGGCGGACCGCGGCGGCGGCGCCGTCATCAATATGGCCAGCGCCGCCAGCAGCATCAAAGGCGCGCCCAACCGCTTTATCTACGGCGCCACCAAGGCGGCGGTGATCGGCATGACCAAGTCGGTTGCGTCCGACTTCGTGAAGCAAGGTGTGCGCTGCAACGCCATCTGCCCTGGTACTGTCCAAACCCCCAGCCTGGATGACCGCATCGCCGCCAACGCCGCTGCCGCGGGGTCGCTGGAGGCGGCGCGGACCGGCTTCATCGCCCGGCAGGCGATGGGCCGGCTGGGCACGCCGGAGGAGATCGCGGCGATGGCGGTCTATCTCGGCTCGGACGAGACGCAGTTCGTCACCGGCCAGACGTTCGTCATAGATGGCGGCTGGACCCTGTAGGAGAGAGCACCGTGAAGCTGATGCGTGTGGGCGCCCCCGGCGCCGAGCGTCCCGCCATGATGGGCGCCGACGGCCAAATCCGCGACCTCTCGGGCGTGGTGCGGGATTTCGACGCCGAGGTGCTGTCCCGCGCCGGGCTGGCGAAGCTGGCGGCACTGGACCCGGCGGGCCTGCCGGTGGTGGAGCCGGGCGGGCGGATCGGGCCGCCGGTGCCGCGTCCCATGAACTTCGTCTGCATCGGCCTGAACTACGCCGACCATGCCGCGGAGTCCGGGTTGCCGATCCCCAAGGAGCCTATCGTGTTCCTGAAGTCGCTCGGCGCCTACCAGGGTCCGGATGACGACGTCCGCCGCCCACGCGGGTCCAAGAAGCTGGATTGGGAGGTGGAACTGGGCATCGTCATCGGCGAGCGTGCCAAGTATGTTCCCGAGAACGAGGCCATGCAGCACGTCGCGGGATACTGCGTCGTCAACGACGTCAGTGAACGGGAATTCCAGATCGAGCGCAGCGGCACCTGGGACAAGGGCAAGGGTTGCGACACCTTTGGCCCCACCGGCCCCTGGCTGGTGACGCAGGACGAGGTGCCGGACCCGCATGTGCTGGATCTGTGGGCGGAGGTGGACGGCAAGCGCATGCAGGACGGGAACACGCGGACGATGATCTTCAACGTCCCGAAGATCGTCAGCTACGTCAGCCACTTCATGACGCTGCACCCCGGCGACGTGATCGCCACCGGCACGCCGCCTGGCGTAGGCATGGGCATCAAGCCGGAGCCGGTGTTCCTGCAGGATGGCCAAACGATGCGGCTGGGAATCAGCGGATTGGGCGAGCAGACCCAGCGCGTGATGGCGCACCAGTAGGGCAGCAAGCCATCATCGCAGCAAGATGGTGACGCGGACAGGGAAGGTGCTGTACTGTCCTCCACCATCGGCCCCAGCCAGCAAAGGAGCGGCAGCATGGAGATGAGCGCAGCCACCCAAGTTCTCCTCAGCGGCGTGCTGACCTTTGGGGTGCCACTAGTACTGGCTGTCCGAGAACTGGTTGCCCTGCGCCGTCCGCCGCGGGGATCTTGGGGCGGGGATGAGCCGCGTGCGCCGACCCCGGTGCCGCCGCCGCCCGACCTGACGCCCGTGCACAAGCCGCTGCCTGACTGCTTGATCCCTAAGCCGATGGCCGATGTTGCAGCACGAAGGCGTGTGCTGGAGTTGGTCTAGGGCCGAACCGGGCTGTGGCTTGGCGCGGCGCAGGCGTTGCCGCCCGCGCCAGCCCTGACCGATGCCGGCGATCATGATGACGCCAGGAGCAAGGCCGCTGCTTCCAGCGCGTCGCCATACGTCCAAAGCTATGTTCCGGCTATGTTCCCATTTCTCAGGGACAAGCGGGGCAATATGACATCGTTCACGTGAAACAAACCTAGATGTTTCCTGTCACGCGGTTCCTACCCGGCTTTGAGCTGAACCCAGGCGCAGCATGACTGCCGCGCTTGCTCTGGAATGATTGGCGGGCCGCACCGGCGCACAGCGGGACCCAGGACCTAGCCGTAGCGTCCTTGAACCTTCCTGGCCGCGGACATACTTGGCGGATCAGGTCATCAGGGTGCCTTTGCCCGTTACCGAGGGATTGCATCGTGCAGCACACCGTCCTTCCGGCCCTCGCAGACCCCTTGTTTCAGCTGCAAATCGTCCCAGACGCAGCCTTCCCGCATCCCGCATGGCAAGAGGCACGCGCC
>DASWOJ010000473.1:0-20453 GCA_036398775.1 Acetobacteraceae bacterium | reverse complement strand
AGTCACGGGCGGCATGGCGGGTGCGGTGGCGGTCGCCTATGTCGAGTGGGCTGGCATGAGCTACCAGCAGCTCGTCATCCCCTGGACCCGGATCGCCGGGCCTGCCGAAGCCGCCGCATGGTCCGACCGGCTGGCGCGCAGCCCGCGGCAGAGCGTGTCCTGGACCAGCATCTCCGGCGCCCTTTCGTTCAGCCGCCGCCTGCTGGCCGAGTGCCCGTGGGAGGGAACCCGCCGCGTGGTGGACGTGTCCGGCGACGGCCCGAACAACAACGGCCCGCCGGCCGAAGATGAACGGGACCGGTTGGTCGCGGAGGGCATCACCATAAACGGCCTGCCAATCGTCAACGACCGCCCCAACTTCGGGGTGCAGCCGGGTCAGGACCTGGAGCCGTATTACCGGAACTCGGTCATTGGAGGCCCCGGCGCGTTTCTGATCGCCGCGGAGAACTTCACATCGTTTGGCTCGGCCATACGGCGGAAGCTGGTCCAGGAGATCGCGGGGATGCCGGATGCGCTGCCCTGGGGCTGACGTTCGGCCTCAACCGGGCGTTTGCAGGCGTGGGCCGAGGCATTTGCCATCTTGCGGGAGCATCCAGCGGCATTTCGCCAATGTTCCCCGGCTCCGTGCCTTATCCCCAGGATGCCGACCAACCCCGCTGCCTCGTCCACCTTGCAAGCACCGCGCCCGGTTCAGCCCGCTGTCACCCGCGGCGGAAGGCTGCTGAGTGACCGCGGCGTGTCGTTGTCTCGCCGCACCACGGCTGCCGGGTCGCCGCGCAGCACCTCATGCCGCGTGCCCCCGTCTTCCCATACGAAACGCAGGTCGAATATCTGCCTGCCGACCCGCAGGTCGCGCAGCGTCAGCTTCGGCAGCCAGTCCGGCAGCACCGGGTTGATCCGCAGCACGCCCGCCGGCGCGTCCGGCTGCAGGCCAAGCATCGCCTGCAACAGTGCAAAAACCGATCCCGCCGCCCAGGCCTGCGGCACGTTGGCGCCCAGGTATTGCACGGGAAAGCTCGTGTCGTCCCGCTGCAGTCCCGAATACAGCTCCGGCAACTGCCGCTGCATGAAGAACCCGGCGGCGCGGTTGATGTCCCGCGCCACGGCATTCGCCTCGGCATGGAAGCCATAGCGCTTGAACCCCAGCGCAATCAGGCTGTTGTCATGCGGCCAGACCGAGCCGTTCTGGTAGGAAAACGGGTTGAACGACGGGTTCGCTGCCGTCAGCGTCCGGATGCCCCAGCCGCTCCACATGTCCGGCTGCATCAGCCGCTGCACGACACGCGCGGCCCGGTCCGGCGGCACGATGCCGCACCACAGCAGATGCCCGGCGTTGCTTGCTACCGTGGTCACCAGCCGCTTGTCCGCATCCAGGCTCAGGCCATAGCAGCCTTCGGCTTCATCCCAGAACACCTCGTTGAACCGGGTGAACAGCGCCTTGGCCTTGGCGTCCAGCGCGGCGGCCCGGTTGGCGTCGCCCAGCGCGGCATAAACCTCCGCCATGCCGCGCCAGGCGGCATAGACGTAGCCTTGCAGCTCGCACAGCGCCTTGGGGTTGCTGACCCGGGTGCCGTCGGTGTTGACGATGGCGTCGCCGCTGTCCTTCCAGCCGACGTTCTCGTAGCCGGCGCCGGAGCGGGTGCCATACTCCTGGAAGCCGTCGCCGTCCCGGTCGCCGTAATCGTCTATCCAGGACAGGCACCCCTCGGCGGTCGGCAGGTGCTGGCGCAGCAGGCCCAGGTCGCCGGTCGCCTGCCAGGTGGCGTGCAGGACCATCAGGTATAACGGCGTCGCGTCGGCGGTGCCGTAATAGGGCGTGTGCGGGATCAGGTGCAAAGCCGCCAGTTCGCCCAGGCGCAGCTCATGCAATATCTTGCCGGGTTCGGCGTCCCGGTAGTCGTCGCGGGTCTTCGCCTGCCAGCGGCCGAGCACGTCCAGCGCCGCACGGCCCAACTCCGAGTCTAGGATGATGGTCTGCAGGGCGACGATCAGCGTGTCACGGCCGAACAATGCCACGAACCACGGCAGGCCGGCCGCCGTGATGGTCTTCGCCCCACTCGAGCCCTCGACGGGCAGGCGCAAGGCGGCGATGTCTTCCACCGCCTGCTCATACATGCGGGCGAAGGCATTGCCGTCGGCTTCCAGCTTGAGGACGCCGGTCCGCCAGTCCGCCAGCTCACACGCCTGGCCGCTGCCGGGACCGAGGTCGCAGGAGATCGGCGCCGGGTAGGACGTGTCGCCGTCGCGCAGGTCATAGAGCAGCACGCCATCCCAGGTGGCACCGGGCTTCAGCTCGATGGCAAAGCTGATGCGGCCGTTGGCATATACGGCCGGCACCGGACTGCGCGCAGTCACGCGGATCTCCCGGTAGAAGTCGCCGTTGCGGTAGCCGGTCGTCAGCACGCCGTCGCCATCCGACCAGGCGCTGCTGATGCGGCCGCGGCGGACGATGTGGCTGGACTTCACCTCGAAGATATCGGCGAAGTCGCTGCGGATGGCGATTTCCAGGTTGAAGCGGACGGTGGCACGGCCGTGGTTGGTGATGGCGTAGCACTCGTGCATCCCGCCATCCACGGCCCGGCTGAGCACCAGGGTCAGCGACCGCTCAGGCACATCTCCGCCCTCGCTGGCAAAGGCGCGGTTGGTCAGGAAAATGCGGGCGGCGTAGTAGGCCGGGGCGCCGCTGTTGAGCAAGTCCCAGAACTGCCCGTTGGCATACAGCGCATAGGCGCTGATCAGCCGCGTGTCATAAAAATACAGCCCTTTATCCGACGGCCAGGACACCTGGCCGTCCGGCTCGGTAATGAGGACCGTGTGCCCCTGATGGATGGCGACCTGGGCGGGGCCGACCTTGATCTCCAGGGGCAATGGCTGCGGCCTAGCTGGCGGGCTGGAAGGTCAGGGCGACGCCGTTCATGCAGTAGCGCAGCCCAGTGGGCGCAGGTCCGTCCGGGAACACGTGGCCGCCGTGGCTGCCGCAGTTGCTGCAATGCACCTCGGTGCGGACCATGCCCCAGGCGCGGTCCTCGGTGGTGCCGACGGCATCGCGGGTGACCGGCTGGAAGAAGCTGGGCCAGCCAGTGCCGGACTCGAACTTGGCCGCGGTGTCGAACAGGACCTGGCCGCAGCCGGCGCAGGCATAGGCGCCGGCGCGCTTCTCGTCGTTCAGCGGGCTGGTGCAGGCGCGCTCGGTGCCATGGCCGCGCATGACCTTGAACTGCTCGGGCGTCAGCACCTGCTGCCATTCGGCATCGGTGCGGGTGAAAGCGTAGGTTTCGGCGGACTTGGTCTTGGTGGCGAACAGGGACATCGAAGCCTCCAGGATATGCTGGATGACGATATGGGCGCACCGGCGCCATGCGCCAAGCACGGCGGTCCCGTCCCGCATTGCGGCTTGGCGCGAGGGCTGCCGCCAGCCGGCAGCCCTCGCCGGAAGACGTCAGGTAGGAACGCGAGCCGTGGCGGGGAGCACGGAATAAACAGGCCCGGCAGACGTCAGCAGGGAATCCTACCGAGAGAAGGGTCAGATCATGTCCACGATCAAGAGCGGCAACGGCCGCAACGACATCAGCGTCAACTCCGGCTCGAACGAGACGTCGGGCAAAGGCCCGGCTCTGGCGGCAAAGGTCGCGGCGAAGGTCGCATCCGGGGCATCCCAGATCGTCGCACACCCGGAGGACGCGCCGTCGAGCGGCAGGGGCGTCTATGTCCAGTCAGCCGCGAACCAGCAGATCGCCCTGAATGCCGCCGATGACGACATCATCCTCAACTCCGGCGGAGCGAATACGGTGTTCGGGTCCGGCAGCGCCCAGCAAAGCGTCATAGATGACAATGGCGGCCTGGTTTACGTGACGCGCGGCGGCTCTGGCACCCTCGTCACGGGCGACGGCAAGAACTTCATCGTCGCACCTTCCGTCGGCGGCGGCGCCTTCGACATCTCCACCGGCAGCGGGGACGATGTCGTCCTGGCCTTGTCCGGCACCAACACCATCAGCGCGGGCGGCGGCGTGAACTTCATCGGCTGCGGCAACGGTGACGACTCGGTGACGGGCGGGGGGTCGAGGGATGTGATCTTCGGCACGGGCCGCGGCAGCCTGAACGTCACCGCCGGCGGCGGCGACGAGCTGATGGCGCCGGGGTCCATGAACCTGACCTACGTCGGCGGGGCCGGCGGCACGACGGTGTTTGGCGGCCTGGGCAGCGACACGGCATCGGCCGGGGCCGGCGGCGGCATCATCGTGGGCGGTGCGGCCGGCAGGAACGTGCTGACGGGCGGCAACGGGTCCGGCACCACCACGCTGTTCGGCGGCGGCGATGGCGACCTGCTCAGCGCCCGCGGGTTCTCGGCGACCACGATCGTCGCCGGATCGGGCAACGAGACGCTGACGGGGGCGGCCAGCAGCGCCGACGACACCTACTACGCTTTGGCCGGCGGCAACGTCGTCCTGCAAGGCGGCAACGGCGCCGACACCTTCGTCATCGGCGCCGGCAGCACGACGGTGGACGGCGGGCCGGGCCGTGACCTGATCAGCATCGTCGCAGGAGGCCAAGGCACGGTCACGGTCAGAAGCTTCAACGGTGACGAGAAGATCAGCCTGCAGGGCTATGCCGCCGGAGAGGCGAACCGGGCGCTGTCGGCGGCAGCGGCATCCGGCGCCCCGGCCAACTTGGTGCTGTCGGATGGGACGAAGGTCAACTTCCTCGGCGCCACGCAACTGGATGCCAGGAGTTTCATATAGCCCCCAAACCTCTTCTGGCCCGTCGCAGATGCCTCCATGTCGCCTTTGAAAGCCATGAATCCCGGCGTTGGGCTTCAGGGATCGCTCGCCGCTCCTGGAGCCTTGCAGCGCCGCGCCGTTCACTGTTGCTGGATGGACCGTCACAGAAGCAGATTGTTACAACCTCCGCTACTATTATGCTGGCGGACGGTTTAGTTTGGCTAGGGACCAGCCGGTTTCAGGGGCATAGCCGAATGGCAAGCAGAGTGGACCGTCCTACCTTTAGCGACCGCGTGCCGACCGACCCCAGCGAAGGCTTGGCGGACAGGCTTGCGGAGGCGCTGGCAGATGGCAACTCGGTGCTGCTGACCGGCCCCGCCGATCCCTGCCCCCTATTCGCTGCTGCAGCCCGGCATCCCCGTCTTTTGCGGTCCACAGTGCTCCACGTCGGCCCGCCGCTCGACTTGATTTCGATGCTGCGTCAAGTGACCGCCGACGACGGCCCGAGGGATGCCACGCTCGAACAGGGTTTCGACCGCCTCACGGCGCCCGGCGCTGGCTGCGAGCGCGTCGTCCTGTTCGTGGCGGAGGCTCATCTGCTGCCCCATGCGACCTTGCGCTACATAGAGTTCGCGCTCCATGCCGGGCTGCACTTGACGGTCGTCCTGGCTGGGCAGAACGGGCTTTTGGACCTGCTTGCACTTGACGGCTTTTCCGGGCTGCGCAACCGGATTCCAGTCCACCTCGTGCTGCCTGATGCCAGCACGGCGCACACGGATCCTCCTGCCAGAACCTCTGTGCCCGGAAGTTCCAACCTTGCTCCTGCCTATAGGATGACGCCGCCCCGTCTGCTGGCCGCCGCCGCCGTTACTGCGGGCCTGGCGGTCATGGGCATGATTTCCCTCTCGCCCCCTGCGCTCCCGGTCACGGCGGCGTTGGTTGAACCTGAAGCAGCACCGTCAGTCGCGGCCGTTGAACCATCACCTGAGTCGGCCAGCGCCCTGGCGGCCCCGGTGGCCGTCGCAGGTCCGGTCCAAGCGCCGGATGCCAGCACCGTGGCAACGCAACAGGCGCCGGTTGCAGCACCGCTCTCCAGCCCGGCAACCGAAGCCGAACCTGCCCTCACTGCCGAAACAGCCGCTGCGGCCGGCATAGTGGCGGTCAACGCCCCCGACGTTCCGTCTGCGTCCCTGTCCAACGCAGAGGCTACAGCCTCTCCACCGGGTGCGGCAAGCCATGCCGACGTTGCCGGAGCCGCCAACGCGCCGGCTCAGCGCGAGACGGCGCAGGCCGGAGCACCTGGTCCCCTGACAGTGTTCACGCCCGAGGCTGGTCCAGAAATCGCGGAGGTTGCGGATGCTCCCGAGTTGAACCCAGCGGTGCCATCCGAGCTGCCTGCCGCCGTACCGGACCAGGTTGAGGCTCCGGAAACCGGCATTGTCGCCGGGCCTGCCGCAGATGCGTCGGCCAAGCCGGACAACACGGCCGACATCGCTGCCGGGTTGCCGCCGTCCGCCCAACTCACGGTGCCGATGCCCTTGGCTCGGCAGGCCCATGCTGGCGTGCTGCCACGCGCACCCGCCCGTTCCACCATCATCCGCCCAGAGCGGGTGGGGGATCGCCTTCCCGCGCCTGGCGGAAACGGCCAACGCTGCCGCAGCATAATTCTTCGGCTGCAAATAGGGGAGACTCCGACCGATGGCGAACGAGCATACCTCCGCAATGGCTGCCAATAGGATGCTGCGCCCCGTCGTCCTCGTCGCCATGCTGCTCCTTGGCGCGTGTGCGGCGCCCGTCGCTGGAACCGCCGCCCTGCCGCCATCGCCGCCAAAGGATGCCTTGGCGTTCGATGACGCGGTGGACCGCCTGACCGTGGCGCTGTTCGCGCGGGCCAAGCTGGGCCCGGCAGAAGCCGCCGGGCGCACCCTGGTCATAGACCCGCTTATTGACCGCGCATCCGGCAACCAGTCCGCGTCCACCCAGTCCATGGAGCAGCGCATGGTGCAGGTGGTGCGCGACCGCTTCGGCGCCATCAAGCCGCAGCCGTTCAACGCCGAAAGCCTGCAATCGCAGCCGCTGGTCCTGGTCGGCAGCATCACGCGTGTCGCCGCGCCGGGCGTCATCCCGCCCACGACTGCGCCGTCCACCGGGCCGGGCGCGACCTACCGCATCTGGGCGTCCCTGGCCGACCTGCGCACGAACCGCATCGTCAGCCATGAAACGGCCTGGGTCCGCGCGGACGGGGTGGACATGACGCCGACACCGTTCTTCCGGGACAGCCCGTCCTGGCTCGCCGACCGCACCCAGGCGGCCTACATCAAGACCTGCGCCGGTAATCCCGGTGATCCCATTGATCCCGCCTACCGCGCCAGCCTGTTCAGCGCCGCCGCGGTGGCTGACGGGATCAAGGCGTATGAGGCGGGCCGCTACCGGGAGGCGCTGGCGCGTTACACCCAGGCCAAGTCGCTGCCGGCGGGCGACCAACTCCGTGTTTACAACGGCATCTACCTGGCCAATGCCGCGCTCGGCCGCGATGCGGAGGCAGAGGCGGCCTTCGGCACGCTGGTCGCCTACGGGCTGGACCGCGGCAAGCTGGCGGTGAAGCTCGTCTTCCAACCGAGCAGCACCCGCTTCTGGCAGGACCGGGCGGTGACCGGCACTTATCCGATGTGGCTGCGGCAGATCGCGTCGCGCGCTGCGGCGCAACCCGCGTGCCTGCGCCTGGTGGGTCACACCAGCCCGACCGGCCCGGACGAGGTGAACCAGGCGCTGTCTCTCGCCCGCGCCGAGCGGGTCCGCGACGAGTTGGTGGGCCGCGCGCCGCAGCTTGAACTCAAAGCCGACGCCCAGGGCCGCGGCAGCGCCGAGCCGATCGTCGGCTCCGGACGCGACGATGCGACCGATGTGCTGGACCGCCGGGTCGAGTTTGAGACCCGGCCCTGCATGCAGGCCAGCGCGGAGCTGCCGCGGCAGGGGTGAACCGGGAGGAACGACTGCGTTTGCCGGTGCCGGCGTCGTGCCAGCCGGCTCCGGTTACGCGGGATGGCTGACTGTCTAGATGCAGGGCGGGAACGCAGGGAGCGCTACCCGCCTCGTCGCTGTCTTTACGGGTGGCGGACGGCGCTGCGTTTAATCGCCCTACGGTGTTTGCAGCTTCTTGCCGGTTGGGACGAAGCCCAGCCAGGTGTCATTGCACAGTCCGCCAGCCATCCGTGACCTCACGCATGAAGTCGCGGACGGTGCCGTTGATGAATTCCAGGTCCTCCGCCTTGAAGCCCGGTGATGCCGCGACGTGGCCCTGCACCGAAGGGATCGCAACGTAGCGGCCGCCGGGGATGGCGTGGGCGGCCTCGATGGCTTCCTCAACCGGGTTATACAGGTCCAGCGTGCCGGTCATCAGCAGCGCCTTGGCCTTCACCGTGCCGAGCGCGCGCAGGGGGTCGCCGCCGAACGCCGGATGCCCGTCCACCGGGGTGTCGCCGACGTTGTGCCGGTCATAGGCCCAGGTCTGGGCAATCCAGTCGTTGGCGTCGAAGCCGGAGCGCAGCACGGCGGCCTCCTGCGCCTCGATCCAGGGCAGCACGTCCATCGGCGTTTTGAACTGCTGGCGCATCGCCTCCGGCGTGCGGGTTGCGAGCACCTGCAGCACGTCGGCGCGCAGCCGCCAGCCGCCAGTGGGCTGCTCCGTGTAGTTGCCGTCCTTGAACGCGGGGTCGAGCATGAGGCCGCGCCGGGTCGCGTGGTTGACGGCGATGGACCAGGCGGAGGTGCGGGCCATCGGCGTCAGCGCCACCAGGGCATCCATCATGCCGGGATGGCTCACGCCCCATTGCAGCGCCTGCATCCCGCCCATCGAGGCGCCGGCGACGGCGACCATGTGCTTGATGCCGAGGTGGTCCAGCAGCCGGCGCTGGCTCTCCACCATGTCGCGTATGGTGAAATGCGGAAACGCCGGGCCGTGCTGCGCCGTGCTGTTGCTGGGCGAGGTGGTGACGCCGTTGCCGATGGCATTGGTGCGGATGACGAACAGGTGGTCGGTGTCCAGCCCCTTGCCCGGCCCGATCAGGTAGTCGATCCGGTGGTGGTTGCCGCCGATCGCCGTCACCATGAGCACCGCATTGGACTTGGCGGGGTTCAGCGTGCCGGCGGTCATGTATGCGATGCCGAAACCGCGGATGACCTCGCCGCTTTCGAGCGGCAGGTCGCCGATGGCATAGGTTTCGAGGCCCGGCTCGGCGCCCGGCTGGGCCGGAGCCTGGGCCTGCGCTGGCACCATCGGGATCAGCAGCGTCAGCAGCGCCGCCGCCCAGGTCAACCGTGTCATGCCCGTTCCACCCTTGTTCGTTGGCTGCGACGCTAATGGCCCCGGTTGGACTCCGTCAACGCCGGATCAGGGGTTGGCCTTGCGGTCCAGGTCCTCGCGGACGAGTTGGGCCACGGCCATCAGGGCTTCCTGCGGCACCCGGCCCGTCACTGCCAGCACCATGCGCCTCTCGGCCCAGACCACGGTGCGGACGTCGCCTCGATTGATGTAGTGGAATTCCTCCCCGTCAATGCCCAGGGGCTGCGCATAGACCGTAAGCCGCCCGCCGTGGCCGTCATCATACATGAGCTGCGCCGCCGGCACCGCAGCCGCCGGCAGCACCCGTCCGCCGATCAGCCGGTAGCCGAGCGACGACAGGTCGGGCGGGACCAGCGGACGCTGCAGCCGGTTGGACAGCCACTGCTGCAGGTGCGCGCCTTCCTCGGCACGGACCTCGACGGGATGGCGCACCTCGACCGAGAAGGTCTGGTAAGCGGTGACTGCGTTCTCCGTCGCGGCATAGAGATCGTCGGCGCCCCCGGTCCAGGCATTCCCGGTCCACGCGCGGCCGAACCAGCCGCCAGCGCCAGACGCGGCCGCCACCAGCAGCACCGCCGCGGCGCGGGCCAGGTAACCAGCCCGGCGGCGACGCTGCCGGGCCATGATGCCCGCCACCCGGAGGCGGCATGGGATCGGCTCCATCAGCTTCGCCTGCAAGGCACCCGCCAGCATCGCGTCGTGCTCGGCGTAGCGGGCCAGCCGTGCCGCCTCCTCGGGATTTGCGGCGAGATAGGCTTCTATGGCGGCCAGCCGGCCCGGCGGCAGGCGCCGGTCAAGGTAGGCGTGCAGGTCGTCGTCGCCAATCGGGATGGGGGACGTCACTTCACTCTCCTGAGCGCCGGCCGCTCGCCATCGAGCAGCCGGCGGAACTGCTCGCGGGCACGGCTGAGGCGGGACATCACCGTACCCACCGGAACACCCAGGACCCGCGCCACGCTGGCGTATGGCATGCCCTCCACGCCAATCAGCAGCAGCACCTCCTGGTGGTCCGCCGACAGAGCGCCGAACCGTTCAAGCATTTCCCGGCCGGCCAGGCTGCATTCTTGGGACGGCGGCACGGACACGGCGGCGTCCGTCGTCTTGTCCAGGTCATCATGCAGCGGCCGCCGCCGCCGGGTCCGCAACGCGCTGACGAACAGGTTGTGCAGAATGGTGAACAGCCAAGCCCGCAACTGGGCATCCGTTCCCCGCAGGTACCAACGGCTCACGGCCCGTTCCAGGCAATCCTGCACCAGGTCGTCGGCGGCGGCATGGTCCCGCGTCAGCGCATAGGCATAGCGCCGGAGTGCCGGGATATGCGGCTCCAAGAGGGCAGCGATGTCGCTCATGGCCGGCGTGGCGGCTTGCCGCGCTGGCAGCCAGCCAAGCTGCTCCCGCTCAAGACGGCGCCACGCCGCCCCGATGCGTCGCCCGCATCAACCGGGCAGCCGAAACGCCCCGGAACAAGCCGCCGCTCCGTGGCCGGCCGGAGTGAAGGTGAAAGCGGATTTCATATCTGGCCTTCATATGCTGGCATGACGCACGGACGCTGCACGGCAGCGTTTATTCCATGCAGAACCGAATTGCGTCCACTGCCGAGGCTGCGGCCCGGCGCGCGTGACGGATTTTTGCAGATACCCTTTCCCAAGTATGTTCACACGGGGTGAGTCCGGTGCCAGCCGAGATCTTCTGCATCCAGTGAGGGATTAAACCGCGGTCCTGACACGTGTCATGACGGTGCGTTCTGCAAGCGGAACCAAGGACGTTTCCACACGCAGCGGCTGCGAGGCGCCATCCAGGGGTGCCATGCGGATTGCCACCGGCAGGTCACCGGCCGCACATGCATCGGCTCGCCTAAAGGTTTGCCGTCCACCACCAACATCCGGCCGCCGGCGACGCGCATCCCAAGCCTGGACAGGTCAGGCACCGGCAGCTTGCGCCCGAGAGGCTGGCCCAGCCAGTCCTGCAGCTCCGCCGAGTTCTCGGCTGGCACTTCGACCAGGTGCGGACCTTCGTGCGAGAACACCTCGTGGGACACGGTCTTTCCTGTGAATCCTAAGCTGCAACCGACCGGCCGAGTAAACCAACGCCAGCGGGCCGGGAACCTGTCAGCGCGTCGCCGAGGACGGGACGTGGCGGACGAACAGTCCACCACGCCCTTCGGCAACGCAGCGTCTCAGGCCAAGCTGGTCCGGCGGCGGCCAAACGCAGCAGCCCCCAGCACGGCGCCGCCGAGCAGGGCCAGGGACGCAGGCTCGGGCACCTGCGTTGCCGTGAAGACGGCGGCATCAGGCGCGAAATCAGCAATCACGTCGTTGCCGCCCGCACCGGACCGCGGCCAAAGGTTGAAGCCATACGATTGGGCCGCCAAGCCCGTAGAAGGAGCAAACGAGACGGGAAGCTCGGCCGTGATGGTCGCACCGTTGATCTGCAGGTTAGCGGCAGGCAGCGGGGTGCTGGTGCCGGTGAGCAGGTCGTTGAACGTGCTCGCCCCGGTGAGCCGCAGGATCAGCACGGAATCGAAGCTCACGCCCGCGCCGACCGATGGCGTGCCGGCCACGAAGCGCTGGGTTCCAGCGCCACGGTCCACACCCCAAACATACAGCGCGCCCGGAACGGAGGATGCCAACGGCGCGATCTGCCCCGCCATCGTTGCCGTCAACACGAACTGCCCGCCGCCCAGCGTGACGTCGGCCGAGATCACGTCGAGGCCGGGGTTCTTCGGACCGGTGTAGGTGGGCAGGAAGTCGCCGGCCGGGTCAATGATCGTGGCGCGGGCCGTATTTGGCGCTGCAAGCAGTAGGGCCGCAAGCGAAGCTGGGACGAGGCTTGCATGAGGGGCAGATCGGGCTGACATGGTGCCTCCGGTGTGCTCAGGGCCGGGACTGGATGCCCTGGCTCGGTTACGGACGCCAGCCAGGCTGCGTTATTCCCTGATTACGCACATCGCCGGAGCATTACAGCAGCCGGCATCAGAGGAGTCCTGTCGAAAACCACGGCACCGCCGCCACCAAAATCAACCCCAGCAGTAGCGCCCCGAGATAAGGCCATATCCGCCGCATCGCCGCGTCCGGGCTGACCCGGCCGATGGCGCAGGCCGCGTAGTATCCCACCCCGAACGGCGGGGCGAACAGCCCCACCCCCATCGCCAGCACCACCACCATCGCATAGTGCACCTCGTTGATCCCCAGTGCCCGTGCGATGGGGAACAGCAGCGGGCCGAACAGCACGATGGCCGGGATGCCCTCCAGGACGCTGCCCAGCACGATGAATGCCGCGACCGAGATCGCCATGAACCCGGCGGCGCCGCCGGGCATCCCGGCCATCGCGGCAGCCAGGGCGCGGGAAAAGCCGGATTGCGTCAGCGCCCAGGCCATGCCGGTCGCGGTGCCGATGATCAGCAGGATCGCGCCCGACAGGCACGCCGTCTCCACCAGCATGGGATACAGCCGGCCCCAATCGAACCGCCGGTAGATCAGCAGCCCCGCCGCGGCCGAGTAGGCGATGCCGATGGTGCTGACCTCGGTGGCCGTCGCCACGCCCTCCACGACGGCGGCGCGGATCAGGAACGGCAGCACCAGCGCCGGCAGCGCCACCAGCAGCGCCCTGCCGACCTGCCGAACCGACGCCCGTTGCACCAGGGATACATCGTCGTCCCGCGACCGCCACCAGGCCACGACGCCCAGCGCCGCCGCCAGCACCAGCGCCGGGATCAGGCCGCCGGTGAACAGGCCGGCGATGCTCACCCCCGTCACCGATCCGATGGTGATCAGCACCAGGGAGGGCGGGATCGTCTCGCTCATGGCACCCGACGCCGACAGGAGGGACACCAGCTCGCCCTCGTTGGCGCCGCGGCGCTTCATCTCCGGGAACAGCACCGGGGCGACGGCGGCCATGTCGGCGGCCTTGGAGCCAGAGATGCCGCTGACGAGATACATCGCCCCCAGCAGCACGTAGGACAGCCCGCCCTTGACGTGGCCCAGCAGGCTCGCGAGGAACTCGACCATCGCCAGCGCCATGCCGGTCATCTCGATCAGCAGGCCCAGGAACACGAACAGCGGCACGGCAAGCAGGATCAGGGCGCTCATGCCCTCGTCCATGCGGGACACCACGACGGTGAGCGGCGTGCTGGTGGTGGCCGCGAGGTAGGCCAGCGTCGCCAGGCCGAAGCTGAAGCCGATCGGCACGCCCAGCAGCACGCCGGCGCCGAGCAGCAGCACGAAGAACAGCAGCAGGTTCCAGTTGCCGGCGCCTTGCAGCGCCGGGCCGAGGAGATATAGCCCGGCGCCCAGCACCAGCAGCCCGGCTGCCACCAGCAGCACATCGGCCAGCCTCTGCCGCAGCAGGTGCAGCAGGCAGGACGCCAGCATCAGCGCGACGCCGATCGGGATCGCCCCGGCGCGGAACATGTTGGACCAGCCCAGCGCGGGGGTTTCGATATACCACTCGTCCGACGCATACTCGGCGGCGTGCGGCAGGATCAGCAGCAGGAACAGCGCGGAGGCGCCGACCGCCAGCGCCTCCGCCCGTCCCCGCCAGCGCGGCGCCATGCCGGCCACCACGGCCGTCAGGCGCATGTGCTGGCCGCGCTGCAGGGCGATCACCGCGCCCAGCATCGCCAGCCAGAGGAACAGGATGCTCGCCAGCTCGTCGGTCCAGACAATGGGGCGGTGGAACACGAAGCGCGCGACGACGCCCAGGAACAGGATGCCGATCTCCGCCGCCGCCAGCAGCGCCGCGGATGCCTCGACCAGGTGGCCGAGGGCGCGCTCTGCCACGCCGGACCAGCCCCTTGCGGCCGGCCGGGCGTCCACGGCGAGGCTCATGCCCCGGCCTTCACAGCATCGCCTTCACAGCGTCGCCTTCACGACAGGTTGCCGACCTGGCTTTCGAGGATGCCCCAAGCTTCCGGGCCATACTTGGCCTGCCAATCCCGAAAGAACCCGGCGCGCTTCAGCGCGTCGCGGAATGGCGCCGGGTCCAGGTCGTTGAACGCCAGGCCGCCCGCTTGCAGCTTGCCGCGCAGCCCGGCGTTCAGCGCGGCCACGTCCGCCCGCTCGTCCGTCGCCGACTTGTTCAGCTCCCGCGCCACGGCCTCCTGCGCCGCCGGCGGCAGCTTGTCCCAGGCGCGGCGGTTGGCCAGGAACCAGTAGCCGTCCCACATGTGGTTGGTCATCGAGCAGTATTTCTGCACCTCGTAGAACTTCGCCGTCTCGATTACCGCCAGCGGGTTCTCCTGCCCGTCCACGATGCGGGTCTGCAGGGCGGAGTAGGTTTCGCTGATGTTGATGCTGGCCGGCGAGGCGCCCAGCGCGCTGAACATGCTGGTCCATAGGGGGCTGACCGGCACCCGCAGCTTCACTCCGCGGAAGTCCTCCGGTGCGGTGATCGGCTTGGTGCTGGTGGTGGTCTGGCGGTAGCCGTTGTCCCAGATGCGCTCCATCGCCAGCAGGCCGCGCTTGCCGATCTCCCCGCGCACGTAGGCGCCGAGCTTGCCGTCCATCGCCGCCCAGACCTGGTCGTAGTCCTTGAAGGCGAAGCCGACGCCGTTGATGCTCGCCGGCGGCACCAGCGTGGACAGGATCAGGCCCGACATGGTGAAGAACTCGACGGCGCCGGAGCGGAGCTGGCTCAGCACGTCGGTATCGGAGCCGAGCTGGTTGTTGGGGAACACGTTGACCTCGACCCGGCCGTCCGTCGCCTGCTTGATGCGTGCAGCCGCCTCCAGCCCGCGCACGTTCAGCGGATGCGTCGCGGGCAGGTTGTTGGCGAACTTGTAGGTGAACTCGGCGGCACCGGCCGGGCGGGTGCGTATGGTGACAAGCGGCAGGGCCGCTGCGCCGGCCAGCAGGTGGCGGCGGGGCAAGTTGGGCATGGGGCGTCCTCCGTTCGTTGCCCATCCGGGTAACGCAGTTGCCTCGGCGTGGGAAGCCCGGCTTGCATCCCGGGGCGCGCGGCCCGATTTTCCCTGGGAACACGCAGGTCAACACGCAGGAGGACGCCATGGACACATGCATCGTCGGCTGGGCGCACAGCCCCTTTGGCAAGCTGGAGGACCCGGATGTCGAGAGCCTGATGGACCGCGTGGCCGGCGCCGCCATCGCCGATGCGGGGATCGAGGCGTCCGAGGTGGACGGCGTGTTCGTCGGCCTGTTCAACAACGGCTTCTCCCGGCAGGACTTCCCGAGCAGCCTGCCGATGCAGGGGATCGAGGCGCTGCGCTTCAAGCCCGCCACCCGGTATGAGAACGCCTGCGCGTCCGGCTCGGCTGCGATCCACGGGGCGCGGGACTTCCTGGCCGCCGGGCGAGGCCGGTTCACCCTGGTGATCGGGGCGGAGAAGATGACGGCGACGCCAGGTCCGCAGGTCGGCGACAACCTGCTGGGCGCGAGCTACCGGCGGGAGGAGGGCGACATCCCTGCAGGGTTCGCCGGGGTGTTCGGGCGGATCGCGGAGCGTTACTTCCAGCGGTATGGCGACCAGTCCGATGCACTGGCCGCAATCGCCGCGAAGAACCACAAGAACGGGGTGGACAACCCCTATGCGCAGATGCGGAAGGATTTGGGCTACGAGTTCTGCCGGACCGTCAGCGAGCGCAACCCCTACGTTGCACCGCCCTTGAAGCGCACCGACTGCTCCCTGGTCAGCGACGGTGCGGCCGCGCTGGTGCTGACGGACGAGGATACCGCCCGTGCCATGAACAAGGCGGTGCGGTTCCGCGCGGCGGTCCACGTCAACGACTTCCTGCCGCTGTCCCGCCGCGACCCCACCCGGTTCGACGGCGCGGCCCGGGCCTGGGGCGGGGCGCTGGAGGCTGCCGGGCTGGGGCTGGATGACCTGTCATTCGCCGAGGTTCATGACTGCTTCACCATCGCGGAGCTGCTGGCCTATGAGGCGATGGGCCTGGCGGCGCCGGGCCAAGGGGCGCGGGCGGTGCTGGACGGGACGACGGCGGCAGGCGGGCGGCTGCCGATCAACCGCAGCGGCGGGTTGAAGGCCAAGGGGCACCCGGTCGGGGCGACGGGCGTATCCATGCACGTGATCGCGGCGATGCAGCTTACGGGTCAGGCCGGGGACATGCAGTTGCCGCGGGCAGACGTGGCGGGGGTGTTCAACATGGGCGGGGCCGGGGTGGCGAACTATGTGAGCATCCTGGATCGGCTGTAACCGCCAAGGCTGGCGCGGGTGGCTACAAGTACTGCGCCAGGCTCATTCCCTTTTGCGCTGCCAGCAAGTGATACGACGCCTGCAGCTGGGCTTGCAGTGCCGTCACCCGGGTCACCGTTGCAGCCAGGTCCACGTCCTCGGCCCCTGACACCTGGGCTGTTAGCGCAGCCTGGGTTTCCGCAAGCTGCGACTTGCGCGTCGCCAGCCCCGCCTGATTGTTGCCCAGCGCCCCGGCCTCCGCGGCCGATGCCGTGATGGCGGAGTCCAACTGGCTGCGCACGGTTGCGGCCACCGCCGGAAGGCCCGGACCGTCGGTGGTGGTCGCCAGCGTCGCCAGGGCGGTCATGATGTCCCGCATGTATGACCCGCTGGTCGGCGCCGCCGAAACGCTGAGCGTGTTCGCGTTGGCCAGAACGCCGACCTGCACCTGCTGCCCTTCCCCGACCTCCACCGTCGGCACCGCCGTCCCGATGGTGGCGGAGAACGGCGCTGGCGGCGTCCCAGTCAGCAGCGCCGGAATCAGCGCGGCTGCGGACGGGTTCGTAACCGGCGGGTTCGCCGTGTCCTGCCCGGAGAACACGTAGGTATCGCCCACCTTGCTGTTCAGCAGCCCCGCCACCTGCTCCAGCGCCGTGCGCGCCTGCGCCGCCACGGCAGCCCCGGCACCCGGCGTCAGTCCGTTCAGGCCGGACATCTTGGCATAAAACGTCGAGGCGACCTGGTTGATGGCCGTCAGCGCCGATTGCGCCACGGCCAGCCGCGCCGACACGGCGTCTATGTTCGCCGACCACGCCGTCTGATGCGCGATCTGCGGGCGGAGGTCCAGGGAGACCCGCGCTGCGGCGCCCAGCCCGGCATAGCTGTCCGACACCTTGCCGGTCGCCGCCTGCTGCGTCGCCACCGACAATTGGCTCTGGATCGCCGCGCTGTCCTGCGACAGGGCCGCCATCAGGCCATAGCCGTTGATTGCACCCGACATGCTACCTCACGATATCCAACAGGGCCTGCCACATCGAGTTCGTGGCCGAAAGAACCTTGGCATTGGCGGCGTATGCGCCCTGCAGCTGCACCATCGTCGCCAGCTCGTTGTCCACCGACACTCCGCTGTCCGCGGCCAGCCTGGTCTGCAGGGACGATTGGGCCGCCTTGTCGGCATCCAGGGTCGAGGATGCCTGCGACGCGCTTTGAGCGATGCCCGCCGTCAGCGACGACGCCTGCGCCGCCACCGACCCGCCGCCGCTCGCCAGCACGGACCCAAGCACCGCGTTGATCAGCGCCGTGCTGCCAGCCGGCCCGGCCGGTGCGATCCCGTCCCGCAGCATCGTGGGCGCCGCCCGGACCGCCGCCGACACTTGGATTCCCTGCGCGAATCCCACCGTCGGCCCTGCCGGCACGACGGCAACGGCGTTCGTGAACAGCGGCAAGCCCGCCCCCGCAAACCCGGACGCGAGCGTGTAGGCAACCGCATCCAAACCGGCCTGCACCGACGGGAGAACCTTGTCCCGCAACGCCAGGTTGGCGCCGATCTGCCCGCCGGTGAGCGCCCCCGTCACGTCCTGCCCGCCGATGGTCACGAGCGGCAAGGCAATGAGCGGTGTATCGGCAGCCAGCACCGCTGTCAGGACCGCCAGCGGTCCCGACGCACCCCGCAGCGGCAGGGTCACCCCGTGCGCCACCGCCAGCATGTCCCCGTTCGACTGGCGCAGGAACCGCGCGCCAGTCAGGTTCGACACCACCTGAACCTGCTGGTCCCGCGCGTCCTCCAGCCCGGCAGTGCTGACGCCCCGGGCCTGTGCCGCGATGATCTGGTCAGACAGCGCCCCGACGCTTCGCAGTGCCGCGTTGGCGGTGGCCACGCCCGTCACGATTCCGTCCTGGGCCGTCTGCCGGGCGTTGGTGATAGCGTTGCCCAGCGCGTTCACGCCGCGCGCCAGCCCGTCCGCCGCGGTGATGACCTGGTTCTGCAGGGTGCTGTTCGCCGGGTCGCTTGCCAGGGTGGAAAATCCGTCCCGCAACCCGCCGAGCAGCCCCGGCAGGTCATAGCCGCTGCCCGGCGTCCCGGATGCCGCGTCCAGCACGGCCAGGGCCGTACTTTTCACGCCCTGCCCAGCCACGTCGGCGGAGGATGCCAGAAGCTGCGTCTGCAACGTTTCGTCGAGGTTGCGGACGGCGATGCCGGTGCGGACGCCCAGCGCCACGCCGGACTGCCCGGCGTCCACCGCCGGCGCGGACTCCCGCACGTAGCCGGGAGTGCCGGCATTGGCGACGTTCTGCGACACCACCGCCAACTGCTTGGCAATGCTGTCCAGGCCGCTCGTGGCCGCGCCCAGGGCTCCCATCAGGCTCATGGCGCCGGCCTCCTAATCCTACCGCTTCATGTCGAGCGTCTGCTGCAGCAGCTCGTCCGCGGTGGTGACCATCTTGGTGTTCGCAGAGTAGGCGCGCTGGGCGACGATGAGCTTGCTGAACTCGGCCGCGATGTCCACGTTGCTGCCCTCCACGGACTGGGTCACCAGGTTGCCGGCGCCGTTGCTGCCGGATCCGAGGGTGCGCGCCCCGCCGCTGTCCCGCGTTGCGCTGAATGCCTGGCCGTCCTGGCGCTGCAGCGCGTCGGGGTTGGCGAACAAGGTCAACGGGACCCGTGCCACCGTGCGGCTTTGCCCGTTGTCGTAGTTGGCGACGATGTCCCCGTTCTGCCGGGTGGTCACGCCGCTGAAGGTGCCCGGCGCCGCGCCGTCCTGCGTCAGCCCTTTCAGGCTGAAGTCGGTGCCGGCATACTGCGTCAGCCCGTTGCCCTGCCCGAAGGAGCCCAGGTTGAGCGTGATCGCCTGCGGGCCGGAGCCGAAATCGGGCTTGAGGGTCAACGTCGCCGGCGAACCCGCCGTATAAGCGCTGCCGGCGGTGATGGTGCCGCCGGGCGGCGTCGTGACGGTCCCGGGGACGATGTTGGCTACATTGCTGATGGTGCCCGCAGGCGCTCCATTGGTGCCGAACGACACGTCCGCCGTGCCGAGGCTGGTGCCATTGGGCAACGCGACCTTCACCGTCCAGGTGCTGGCGCCGGCTGCCGCGGCAGGCTGCTGCGTCCAGGTCAGTTGCAGCGTTTGCGAGTTGCCCAGCGCATCGAAGACCTGCAATGGGTTGGCAACCGATGCCGTGCTGGACGGGGTGGCCGGCAAGTTGGCGACCAGCGTCGCCTGGGTCGTGGCAACCGGGCTGAACGCCGCCTGCCCGACCTGGATGGGCGCCACCTTGCTGGTGTCCAGCACGCCCTTGGCATCCGGAAGCCAGCCGTTGAGCACGCCGCCGGAGCTGTTCACCAGGTATCCGTCGCGGTCCAGCGTGAAGTCTCCGGCGCGGGTGTACTGCTGCTGCGGCGCAAAGGTGCCGCTGCCGTTGACGGACGAAATCTCGCGGCTGACGGTGAAGAAGCCCTGGCCGGCGATCGCCAGGTCCAGCGGCTTGTCCGTCAGCGTCACGCTGCCCTGCACGGAGTTGGCGTAATCCGGGCGGGCAACGACCGAGCCGGACTGGTTGCTGGTGGCCGTGCTGCTGGTCAGGTAGTCCTCGAAGCTGGTGTCCACCCGCTTGAAGCCGATGGTCTGGCTGTTGGCGACATTGTCGCCGATGTTGCCGAACGCGGCGGACTGGGCGGACAGCCCGCTGATCGCGGTGCTCATGGCGCCGAACAGCGACATCAAATGCCTCCTACAAAATGAGCCCCGTCGGGGTTCTGCAAGGCTATAGGCAGGAACCGTGCCAAGGTGCGGCAGGGCCGGTCCGCCTTGCCGCACCCGGTTCGGGCATGGGCCAGGAAGGCCCGCCCGGCAACTTAGGACCGGCAGAACCTGCCGGGTGCGACGCCTGGCCAGCCCGGAAACAGCGGCGCGGCGGCTGGCCCGCGGCTTGCTGATGCTCATGGCATGACGACCTCCTCCGCATCAGGCCCTCCCGCTGACCCCTTCCCCATCCATCGCCCCGCTCCGGGCGGCGGCGCGCCGAGGGGTGCGACGGGCGGCGGCGGGCAGGATTTCGCGGGCTTACTCGCCGCTGCCGGGAGCGGCGAAAGAAGCGGCGAAACAGGTGCGCCGGCCGCTGCGGGACAGCCGCAAACCACGGCGGGAAGCGGCGCGTCGGCCCCGCCCGCATCCGGCCCGTCCCTGCCCGGCCAGGCGGCTGCAGGCCCGTTTCCACCCGGCGCCTCCGTCCCGACGGATCCGGCGCCC
>DASWOJ010000472.1:0-2043 GCA_036398775.1 Acetobacteraceae bacterium | reverse complement strand
GCAAGCCACGCGATGAAGTCCGGGTCATCGCTGCTCCGGCCTTCGAACTCAAGCACGCCGGCGCTGTCTTCCTCTTTGCGGCGCTTGACCATGGTGCAACCCTTTCGAACGTTAGGCGACGTGGTGTGTGCCCCGGTGGCTACCAGCCAGCAATCGGAACACCAACTTATGCCGTGACTAGCTGGTCATAAGCCCCTTGTCTTTCAGCACTTCTCTGGGTTGGGTCTAGAGGGTGTTATGTACTTTGGCGACGCGTGGTTCTAATGGAGACGGATGTCTCCTGCTTCCGCTCGCAAGCCGTATCCGTCTGACGTCAGCGACGAGGAATGGTCGCTGGTCGTGTCGTATCTGACCCTGATGAAGGAGGACGCGCCGCAGCGGGCCTATCCGTTGCGCGAGTTGTTCAACGCGCTCCGCTACGTGATCCGGTATGGCATTGCCTGGCGGGCCATGCCGAACGACTTGCCGCCCTGGCACGCGGTGCATCAGCAGGCGCATCGGTGGCTGGCCGCAGGGTGCTTCGAGGCGCTCGCCCATGATCTGCGCGCCCTGTTGCGGCTTGCGGCAGGACGCAAGGAGGAGCCGACAGCGGCGATCATCGACAGCCGGACGCTGCGCTCGACGCCGGAAAGCGGCACCCGCGCCGGGTATGACGGAGCCAAGCGCAAGCGGGGATCCAAGGTCCACATGGCGGTCGATACGCTGGGGCATTTGCTGGCCCTGCACGTGACGCCGGCCGATGTCGGCGACCGGCAGGCCGTGGCCCGGCTTGCCGCCGACATCCAGGACGCGACGGGCGACACTGTGACCCTCGCCTATGTCGACCAGGGCTACACCGGCCAAGCCACGGCAGAGGCCGCGGCCGCCGAGGGGATCACGCTGGAAGTGGTGAAACTGCCCGAGGCCAAGCGCGGGTTCGTGCTGCTGCCCCGGCGATGGGTCGTCGAGCGATCCTTCGCCTGGGCTACACGATGCCGGCGACTTGTCAAAGACTACGAGCGATACGCGACAACACTCGCAGGCTTCCACGTTATCGCTTTCGTCGGATACATGCTCAAACAGCTCGCGCCGCTGGTCCAAGGTGCATGACTCCCTCTAGGGTGGCGTGGTGCCTGCTCCCCATCAACGCGCGCGCGGCGAGCTGCGCGTGAGTTTCAAACGCCGGGGCGCAGAGTCCGTGCTCGATCGCTTGCGGCAGGATGGCTGCTTGAAGGCCCGCTTTCCCCGGCCTGACCCGGGCGCGTGGGCGCATGTCGTCACGCTGAACTCCGCCGGCGGGGTGGCGGGGGGCGACACGCTGGCGGTCCGCATCGGCGCGGGGACCGGCACGTCCGCCACGGTGGCGAGCCAGGCGGCGGAGCGGATCTACCGCGCCCTGCCCGGCGCCACGGCCCGCATCGCGACCACGCTGCAGGTGGAGGCGGGCGCCGCGCTGGAGTGGCTGCCGCAGGAGACGATCCTGTTCGATGGCTGCGCGCTGCAGCGGACGCTCGACATCGAGCTGGCCGAGGATGCGGCGTTCCTAGGGGTGGAGACGCTGGTGTTCGGCCGGGCGGCGATGGAGGAGGAGGTGCGGACCGCCCGGGTGCACGACCGCGTGCGCCTGCGCCGAGGCGGGCGCCTGGTGCTGCAGGACGCCGTACGGCTGGATGGGCCGGTGGCGCCGTTGCTGCGGCGGCGGGCAGTCGCGGACGGCGCGCGCGCGGTGGCGACGATTTGGCAGGTGGGGCCAGGCGGGGCCGGCCTGGAGGCGTTGCGGGCGGCCTTCGGCGAGATCGGGGCGGAGGCCGGGGTGTCGGTGGTGGACGGGGTGCTGGTGGCGCGGATCGTGGCGCCGACCGGGGCGAGCATGCGGAAAAGCGTCGTTACGGGCTTGAACATCCTGAGCGGGGGCCGCACGCTGCCGCGGGTTTGGTTCTGTTGAAGATCGGGTCGAGGGTGGGGCTGGGACGGGCATGAATCTGACGCCGCGGGAGAAGGACAAGCTGCTGATCAGCATGGCCGCGACCGTGGCCCGGCGCCGGCTGGAGCGCGGGGTCAAGC
>DASWOJ010000471.1:0-12543 GCA_036398775.1 Acetobacteraceae bacterium | reverse complement strand
ATCACGCTCGTCAGCGCCATAAACATGCCGCCGTTGGTGTCGCTGAACGCCACCATGAGCGCCAGGGTGCTGAAGCCCCAGAGCGAGCCGTCCGACAGCTTCGCAACCGCAAGCGCGATGGCCATGGCGATGCCCAGCTTGGCGAACATGATGCCGAACCCGCGCTTGAGCATCCGCGGCGCGGCGTTGAGGGTCATCTTGGTGCCGACCGTGAACAGGTACATGCCGAGCACGGTGTTGTAGCCGGCGTTGCTCAGCCCCTCGGTGAAGCCGCCGATCTTCAGCAGGTTGGGCGTGAACGTGTTGACGAGCATGCCGATGAACAAAGGCACGACCATGAGGCCGCCCGGCACCCGGTTGATGGCGCGCATGATAGGTATCATTTCTTCCCCCAATTGCAGCCCGGCCATCCCGCGGCGGTCTGTCTATTCCCGCAATGGCCTACACCAAGCTGGCACAGCGTCAACAGCATTCACGCGGCCTTGCCTGCCTCCGCCAAATGACCCGCTGGTCCACCAGGAGCAGCGCAGCAGTTGCGCAGCGCGCTACGCCGGGTGCCGGACTCCCACGCGCCAGACCTCACGCAGGCCAGACCTCCCGCAGGCCAGCCTCCCACGTCTAGAACCCGAGCATCCCCGCCGCCTCGGCCAGCGTCGCCCGGCTGCCGCTGCCATAAAGCATCTCCAGCCAGCGACCGACCGGCTGCAGCAGCCGAGGATCGGCGCCTGCCTCCCCGAACAGCTCGGTGATCCCCAGCAGCGGCGCCGGGTCAGGCCCGCCCGCGACCGCCCGCTCCCGCAGCAGCGCCGCCATCGGGTGCCGCACGTCAATCGGCTGCCCGGCCTCGTCTTCCCCGCGCACCCGGCGCAGCCATGCGGCCAACGCCAACGCCAGCAGGTCCAACGGCGCCCCTGCACGCAGGCGGTCGCGAATCGGGTCCAGCAGGACGTTCATCGGCGCGTCGGTGTTGATGCGCTCGACCGTGTCCTTGATCGCTGTGTTGGCAAACCGCCGAATCAGTGTCGCCTTGTATTCCGCGATGTCCACCCCCGGCACCTCCGGCAGCGTCGGCCCGGTTTCCCGGTCCATCAGCGCCGCCATGTAGCGGGTCATCACCGGGTCGGCCATCGCCTCGTCCATGGTGACATACCCCATCAGCCGCCCCAGCCCGGCCACCGCCAGGTGGCTGCCGTTCAGCAGCCGCAGCTTCATGAACTCATACGGCGCCACATCCGGCACGAACTGCGCCCCCACCTCCTCCCACGCCGGCCGGCCGGTGGCGAACCGGTCCTCGATCACCCACTGCGTGAACGCCTCGGAGAACACCGGCCAGCGGTCCCGTATGCCGTGCCGGGTGGCCAGCCCCTCCACATCCGCCTCCGCCGTCACCGGCGTGATGCGGTCCACCATCGTGTTCGGGAACGGGATGTTGGCCTCGATCCACTCCGCCAGCCCCGGGTCGCGCAGCCGGGCGAGCGCCAGCACGGCCTCGCGCAGCACGTCGCCGTTATGCTGGATGTTGTCGCAGGTCATCGCCGTGAACGGCTGCGCCCCGGCATCGCGGCGGCGGCGGGCGGCCTCGACCACCATGCCGATGGCGCTGGCCGGTTGCGCCGGGTCGGCCAGGTCGCGCCGGATCAGCGGGTGCTCCGGGTCCAGCCGCTTGGTGGCGCGGTTCAGGCAGTAGCCGTTCTCCGTGACCGTCAGGCTGACGATGCGTATGCCCGGCTGGTCCATCGCATCCAGCAGCGCCGCGCTGCCCTCCCCGGCGAACGCCACCCCGGCCAGGCTGCCGATCACGGTGACCGCCTCCTCCGCGCCGCTGCGCTCCACCAGGGTATAAAGGCCGTCCTGCGGCGCCAGGCTCTCCTGCATCCGCCGGTCCCCCGGAAGCAGCCCGGCGCCGATGATGCCGAACCCCAGCATGTCCGCCCGCCGGTCCATCAGGTTGTGCGTGTAGCGCGCCAGGTGCGCCCGGGCGAAGCCGCCAAGCCCGAGATGGACGATCCCCGGCGTGACCGCCGCCGGGTCGAAGCGCGGCCCCTGCACGGACGAAGGCAGGCGGGCAAGTGCTGCGCGGTTGAGCGGTATCGGGTCCAAAGCCATCCTCCCCAAGCCAGCGCGGCCTCCCCGCGCCGCCGCCACCTTCATGCAGGCGGCGCGGGGAGGCAACCGGCAGCGGCGTGCGGCCAAACTCCCGCGCGCTAAACGCCGCAAGCAGTCCCTCCAAATGCCTTGAAGCGCGAAACCGCAAGATGAACACTTGCGCGCTGCAGATTACATCCGCAGCGTGCCGCCATGTTCTTCGCCCTGTTCCTGCACGCCCCGCATGACGCCCAAATTCCTCGACCCAACCTGCGGGAGCGCAGGCCCGGCGAGGTGCCTCTGCGCGTCGGCGCCGTCAGGCTCCGGGGCAGCAGCCTGCACTTCTGCAGGTATGACGGCATCGGCGCCGGGCCCGAGGTGAGCGAGGCCGCCGCCTGGGCCGCCGCCTGGACCGGCGGCGCCGGCTCGTTGCTGGTGGTCAGCGCCGCCAACGCGCCAAACGGCTTCCGCGATGCCGCGCGGGCCGCGTCCGCAGGCGGCAGGCTGGCGCGGGCCGGCATTCCGGACGGCGAGTCCCGCATCATCCCAGCGCCGCCGATCCGCCGTCGCGGCCTGGGCGTCAAGCTCCCCCGCCACATGGAGGCAACCCTGCACGAGGAAGGCTGCTGCCACGGCAAAAAGCCGCTGCGGCAATAATGCCTGGGCTGTATCAGCAGGCGCTCGACGAGTTGGGCGAGGTGTTCGCCCGGCTCGACGAGGCCGAGGTGGACATGACCGTGGACGCCCTCGCCAGCGCCAACCGCATCGTCTGCTACGGTTTGGGGCGCGAAGGCCTGCAAGTCCGCGGCTTGGTGATGCGGCTGTATCACCTTGGCCTGCACGCGGCGATGGTCGGCGACATGACGACGCCGCCGGTAGGTCCGGGCGACCTGCTGCTGGTCTCCGCCGGTTCCAGCTCCTTCTCGACGGTGCTGGCGCTGATGGGCGTGGCGGCGGACGCCGGGGCGCGCACGCTGGTGATCACGGCGCAGGACGGGGAGGCCGCCCGGCGTGCGGACCTGCTGCTGCGGGTGCCAGCGCAGACGGTGGCGGACGACGCCAACGGCGCGTCGGCGCTGCCGATGGGATCGCTGTTCGAGGGCGCGCTCTACCTGCTGTTCGAGGTGATCGTCCTCCGTCTGCGCGGTAAGCTGGGCATCCCCACCGACGCCATGCGCGCCCGGCACACGAACCTGGAATGATGCCGTACACGCCGTCACCCCATTCCCGGCGGTCCTTCCTGTTCCCTCTTCCTCCGGGAGAGGGTTAGGGTGAGAGGGAGGGCAAGCACGGTAGTCGCGTCATGTAGGCTCCGCTGCAACGGCACTGGCACGCCCCGCCGGCAGCCAGGACCCACTCACCCCAGTTTTCTCCCGAAGAGCAAGGGAGCAGCGCCCGCGCCCCCACCACCCAACCACTTCGAGGAGTACCCCGCATGAGTTGGCTCGGCATTGACGCCGGCACGTCCTCCGTCAAGGCGCTGCTGATTGACGACGCGCAGCGGGTGCTGGCCGAAGGCTCCGCGCCGCTCGACGTGCAGCGTCCCCACCCGATGTGGTCCGAACAGGACCCGGCCGACTGGTGGCAGGCCACCGAGGCCGCAATCGCCCAGGTCCGCGCGGCCGCGCCTGACGCCTGGGCCGGCCTGGACGGCATCGGCCTGTCCGGCCAGCAGCACGGCGCCGTGCTGCTCGATGAGGCCCGCCAGGTGCTGCGCCCGGCCATCCTTTGGAACGACGGCCGCGCCTTCGCCGAGTGCGAGGAGCTGGAGCGCCGCGTCCCCGACTTCCGCACCCGCGCCAGCAACCGGGCCATGCCGGGCTTCACCGCTCCTAAGCTGCTGTGGGTGCAGCGGCACGAACCCGGCATCTTCGCCCGCACCCGCACGGTGCTGCTGCCCAAGGACTGGGTCCGCCTGTGCCTGACCGGGGAGCTGGTGGGCGACATCTCCGACGCGTCCGGCACCCTTTGGCTGGACGTCGGCGCGCGCGACTGGGACGACGTGCTGCTGGCGGCTTGCGGCCTGACCCGCGCCCACATGCCGCGCCTGGTGGAGGGGTCCGCGCCTTCCGGCGTCCTGCGCCCCGATCTGGCGGCGGCATGGGGCCTGTCCAGCCGGCGCGTGGTGGTGGCAGGCGGCGCCGGGGACAACGCCGCGTCCGCCATCGGCATCGGCGCGGTGGAACCCGGCCAAGGATTCCTGTCCCTCGGCACCTCCGGCGTGGTGTTCGCCGCAACCGGCCACCTGGTCGCCAGGCCGGAGCGGACGCTGCACGCGTTCTGCCATGCGCTGCCGGGCCGGTGGCAGGTGATGGCGGTGGCGCTCACGGCGTCCTCCGCCCTGTCCTGGCTGGCAGGCGTGCTGGGACAGGCGGACCTGGACACCCTGCTGGGACGGGTCAAGGCAGCCGCCGCCAATCCCGCCTGGCGCGGCCATGCCCCGCTGTTCCTGCCCTATCTGACCGGAGAGCGCACACCGCACAACGACCCCGACGCAACCGCGATGTTCGCCGGCCTGCGCGCGGACCATGGCGCCGAGGCGCTGGCCTATGCCGTGCTGGAGGGCGTCGCCTTCGCACTGGCGGACGGGCTGGACGTTGTCCGCGAGGCCGGAGTGGACCTCCACGCCTGCGCCCTGGTCGGCGGCGGGTCGCGCAGCCGGTTCTGGGCGCAGATGCTGGCGGACACGCTGCGCCTGACGTTGCAGTTGCCGCGGGGCGGCGTGCTGGGCGCATCCCTGGGCGCGGCGCGGCTGGCGATGCTGGCGGCCGGCGCCGGCGACGTCGCCTCCATCTGCACCCCGCCGCCCATCGAGGACGCGCTGACCCCCGCGGCCCCCGATCCCGGCATGCCGCAGCGGCTGGCCCGCTACCGGACGCTCTACCGGATCGAGGCTGGCTCCCGCGCAGCGGCAGGCTAGGCCGTGATGCCGCCGGCCTGCACCGAAGCCAGCCGCCCCGCCCCGCGTCACGATGCGCCGATGCTCCTGCCCCTGACCGAGGACGACGGAGTCCTGCTCGACCTCCGCTATGCGACGGCGGACAACCTGACCGGCCGGCCTATCTACCGCCGCCCCGTCGCGCTGCTCCGGCCCGAGGCGCACGAGCGCCTGCTGGCCGCCGCCGCGCGTGCCGCCGTGCTGGGGTTCCGCCTGAAGGTATTCGACGCCTTCCGCCCGCTCGACGCGCAGTGGGCGTTCTGGGCGGCGCTGCCCGATCCGCGCTACGTCGCCAACCCTGCGGACGACAGCGGCTACCATCCCCGCGGAGCCGCGGTGGACCTGACCCTGGCGGACCCAGCCAGCGGGACCGGCCTCGACATGGGCACCAGCTTCGACGCGATGGTGCCGCAGTCGGCCCATGCGGCGCTGGATATCCCGCCGCATGCCATCCGCAACCGCGCCCTGCTGCTGGGGATCATGGCCGCCGCCGGCTGGCAGCACATCGCCTCGGAATGGTGGCACTACCAACTGCCGGACGCGGCCGCCCTGCCGCTGCTTTGGGCAAGGGACGTGCCGGACGGCCCGATGTAGGGCGAGGCCGCGTGGCGCAGTCCGATGCCGGCTTGGACTCAACCGGCAGCAGTGGCGCAGACAAGGCCAGGCCCCGCCCGAGAACCACCGCCGCCGTGCGGCGCCCGCCCCACCTAGACGCCGCGCCGTTTGCAGGCACGCCAATTGCACCGCCGATGCCAAGAACCTAACCCACCGAGGCCGCCATGCGTCCGACTCTCCGCCCTGCCCTGCTCCTCGCGCTGCTGCTGCACGCAGCGCCCAGCCAAGCCGCAACCCCCCGGGACGCCCTGGTCATGGCCTGGAACCTGGACGCGCTTATCACCCTCGACCAGGCGCAAATCGGCGAGGTCAACGGCAACGACATCATCCTGGGCAACGTCTGCACGCCGCTGGTGGACTACGACCCCAAGGACGTCTCCCACATCATTCCCGCCGCGGCCGAAAGCTGGTCCACCTCCCCAGACGGCCTGACCCTGACCTTCAAGCTTCGGCCTGACCTGAAATTCCCTGACGGACGGCCCGCAACCGCCGGCGACGCCGCATGGTCCATGCAGCGCGCGGTCCTGCTGGGGTTCGGCAACAGCGCGAACCTGACGCAATGGGGCTTCACCAAGGAGCGGATTGCCGAGCAGATACGCGCCGCAGACGACCGCACGGTCGTGGTGACGATGGACAAGCCGTACCCCGCCCAACTCATCCTATCCGCCGCCTTCGCCAGCAACGTCGCCGTCATCTTGGACCGGGAGGCCGCCAGCAAGGCCGCGAAGATCGTGGACGGCAAGTCCGATTTCGGCAACGCCGCCTTCAAGACCGGTCCGGTCTGCGTCGGTCCTTACCGGATATCCCGCTGGGACGCGAACGACGTAATCGTGCTGGAGCGCAATGACAGCTTCTTCGGCACCAAGCCCGGCATGCGCCGGGTCATCATCCGGCACGTCCCAGAGTCCAGCGCCGAGCGGCTGCTGCTGGAAAAGGGCGACATAGACGTGGCCCGCCTGCTGACCACCGACGACCTGAAGGCGCTTGAGGCCAACAAGGACGTGCGGATCGAGCAGACGCTGGTGCAGGGCATGAGCTACATCGCCATCAACACCGTGGACCCGATCCTGTCCAACCCCAAGGTGCGCGAGGCGTTCCGCTACCTGATTGACTACGACGGCCTGGCCCGCAGCATCCTGCCCTACCAAGGTATCCCGCGCGCCAGCCTGGTACCGGACGGGGCGTTCGGCGCGCTGGACCGCGAGGCCGGGCAGCCCTTCAAGCTCGACCTCGACCGAGCCAAGCAGCTTATCACCGAGGCCGGCTATCCCAACGGCTTCACGAAAAAGCTGATCCTATCTGCCAACAGCATCAGCCCGAACATCGCCCAGCACGTCGCGTCCAACGCCGCCAAGATCGGCATAACCCTCGAACTGGAGCAGATGGCCGACGCCAACCTTTTCACCCGCGGCCGCAACCGCGAGTTCGAATTGCAGCTGGTCGGCTGGTATGCCAACTACCCCGACGCCGACGCGATGGCGTTCCGTCACGCCGTGAACCCCGACAAGCGGCCCGAAGCGAAGCTGACGATGTATCCGGTCTGGCGTACTGGTTGGCAGGACCTGTCCATCAACGAGCAAGCCGCCGCCGCACGCATGGAGCCTGACCCGGCAAAACGGACCGCCATGTATCACTCCATCCAGGAGTTCATGATGCACAACGGACCCGTGGTTTACATCTACCAGAACATCCGGCCCATCGCCGTCCGCAACTCGGTCAAAGGCTTCGCCATCTCCCCGTTCTTCGTCAACTACGGAAGCGCGACGAAGTAGCGTCGCCATGACCCTGCTCGGAAGCATCGCCCGCCAGGCCGGGTCGGTGCTGGTCACGCTGCTCGGACTGCTGCTCCTGACCTTCTTCATGGGACGGATGCTGCCCACCGATCCCGTGCTCGCCATCATCGGCCAGCAGGCGGACCAGGCAGCCTATGACATGGTTTACCACCAGCTCGGCCTGGACCGCCCGTTATACGTGCAGTTCGCGCTGTATCTGCGCGACATGCTGACCGGCGACTTCGGCAACGCGCTGTTCACCGGCCACCGTGTGGCCGACGACCTGGCGCGCGCCTTCCCCGCCACCCTGGAGCTGGCCAGCCTCGCCATCCTGATCGGCGTCGGCATCGGCGTGCCGCTCGGAGTCCTGGCAGCCGTCTATCGCGGCACGCCGTTCGACCACACCGCACGCGTCATCGGCCTGATCGGCTACTCAAGCCCGGCCTTCTGGCTCGGCCTGATGGGCCTGATCCTGTTCTACGCCACCCTCGGCTGGGTCGGCGGCCCCGGCCGTCTCGACGTGGCGTTCCTCGACAGCGTCGAGCCGCACACCGGCCTGCTCCTGGTGGACTCGCTTTGGGACGGCGACCTCGACATGTTCTGGAACGCCGTCAGCCACATCGTGCTGCCCGCCTCCATTCTCGGCTACGGCTCGATGGCCTACATCAGCCGCATGACCCGCTCCTTCATGCTGGAGCAAATGGCCCAGGAATACATCATCGCCGCCCGCGCCAAGGGCATGTCGCGCTGGGCCGTCATCCGCCGCCACGCCTTCCGCAACATCCTCGTGCAGCTCGTGACCGTGGTGGCGCTCGCCTACGCCTTCCTGCTGGAGGGCGCCGTGCTGACCGAGACGGTGTTCGCCTGGCCCGGCTTCGGCCGCTACCTGACCGCCGGGCTGCTGGCCGGAGACATGAACGCGGTGCTGGCCTGCGTGCTGATCGTCGGCGTGGTGTTCATCGGCCTGAACCTGCTGACGGACCGTCTCTACCGCGTCCTGGACCCGCGCACCCGATGAGCCGGATCCCAGGCGTCACCCGCTCCGGCCGGCTTCAAGCCCCTGCGTCGTTGCGGCGAGCGAAGCGGCCCGGCATTCCAGCGGCCGTGTGCGCCGCCCCTGGACCGCCGCGCCGCACGGGCGGCACGCGATGAAACACCAACAGGCGGAGCACGGGTTGACCGCCTTGCCCCCATCTGCGCCGGGCCTGCGGGCCTGGCTGACCGCCGACGTCACCACCTCGTCCCGGCAGGCCAGCCTGCAGCGCCTGTATTACGGCTGGCGCCGGCTGCGCGGCAACCCGACCGCGATGTTCGCCCTCCTCGTGCTGGCTGCCCTGGCCGCAGTGGCGCTGCTGGCCCCGGTGATCGCGCCGGAGGGCTACGACCAGCAGAGCCTGGCCGGCCGCCTGCTCCCGCCCAGCCTCGCGCACCCCTTCGGCACCGACGATCTCGGTCGGGACATCCTGGCCCGTCTGGCCTACGGCGCCCGGATCACCCTGATGATCGCGGTCCTCGTCGCCGCAATCGTCGCCCCGGTCGGGCTGCTGGTCGGCACCGCCGCAGGCTACTTCGGCGGCTGGGTGGACGCCGTGCTGATGCGGGTCAACGACATATTCCTGTCGTTTCCCAGCCTGATCCTCGCCCTGGGCTTCGTCGCCGCGCTGGGTCCCGGCATACGCAACGCCATCATCGCCATCTCCCTGACCGCCTGGCCGCCCATCGCCCGCCTGGCGCGGGCGGAAACGCTGACCGTCCGCAACGCCGACTACATCGCCGCCGTCCGCATCCAGGGCGGTTCGGCGCTGCGCATCATCACCCGCCACATCATGCCGATGTGCCTGCCCTCGGTGATCGTCCGCATCACCCTCAACATGGCGGGAATCATCCTGACCGCGGCCGGGCTGGGCTTCCTCGGCCTGGGCGCGCAGCCGCCGGCGCCGGAGTGGGGCGCCATGCTGTCCGCCGGGCGCAGCCACCTGACCGGCGCGTGGTGGCTGTCCACCGTGCCCGGCATCGCCATCCTGCTCACCAGCCTCGCCTTCAACCTGCTGGGCGACGGCCTGCGCGACGTGCTGGACCCCCGCTCCCAATGACGGTCGCGGACAGCGCCGGCCATCAGGATGGCGGCACCGCCCCGCAGCTCGTCGTGGACGGCCTCCGCATCGCCTTCCACACCCCGCAGCGTGTGATCGAGGCCGTCCGCGGCGTGTCGTTCACCATCGGGCGGGAGAAGGTCGGCATCGTCGGCGAGTCCGGCTCCGGCAAGTCCATGACCGGACGCGCCATCCTGCGCCTGACGCCCCCCGCCGCCCGCGTGTCGGCCCGGCAGCTCCGCTACGGAGATGCCGACCTGCTGGCCCTCACCGAACGCGGGATGCTGCGGGTGCGCGGCCGCCGCATCGGCATGATCATGCAGGACCCCCGCCATGCGCTCGACCCGGTGATGCGCGTCGGCGACCAGATCGCCGAGGCGATCCCGCCGGAGCGACGCGGCCGCCGGGCGGAAAACCGCGACCGTGTGCTGGCGATGCTGGAGTCCGTCCACATCCGCGACCCCCGGCGGGTGTTCGACCTGTATCCGCACGAGGTCTCCGGCGGCATGGGCCAGCGCATCATGATCGCGATGATGCTGATGCCGGAGCCGACGCTGCTGATTGCCGACGAGCCGACCTCCGCCCTCGACGTCACCGTGCGCCTGCGCGTGCTGGCGATCCTGGACGAGCTGGTCAGCCAGCGGAACCTCGGCCTGATGTTCATCAGCCACGACCTGAACCTGGTCGCCACCTTCTGCGACCGCGTGCTCATCATGTATGCCGGGCGCATCGTCGAGGAATGTGCGGCGTCCGAGCTGGCGCGGGCCAGCCATCCCTACACGCGCGGCCTGCTCGCCTCCTTGCCCCGGCCCGGCGACGGCCGCACCCGCCTGCCGGTGCTGTCGCGCGACCCCGCCTGGCTGGCGCCTTGATCGCCGTCCGCGACCTGCGCGTCCGCTTCGGCGGCGGCGCCCCGGCGGTGGACGGCGTGTCGTTCCGGGTGGCCGCCGGCGAGATGTTCGGCCTGGTCGGCGAGTCCGGCTGCGGCAAGTCCACGGTGCTGCGCGCCCTATGCGGCCTGAACCGCACCTGGGAGGGCCAGGTCGCCATTGACGGCCAGCCCGTCGCGCCCATTCGCAGCCGGGCGTTCTTCCGCGCAGTGCAGATGGTGTTCCAGGACCCTTACGGCTCCCTGCATCCGCGTCACACTGTCAACACCGTGCTGACGGAGCCGTTGGCGATCCACGGCATCGGCGGCGCCGGCGCCAGGGTGGCGGCGGTGCTGGACCAGGTCGGCCTCGGCCCGGCCTTCCGCTACCGCTACCCGCACCAGCTTTCCGGCGGCCAGCGGCAGCGGCTGTCCATCGCCCGCGCGCTGATCCTGCAGCCCAAGGTGCTGCTCCTCGACGAGCCGACCTCGGCCCTGGACGTGTCAGTGCAAGCGGAGATCCTGAACCTGCTGCACGACATCCGCCGGGGCGGCGGCCTGACCTGCATCCTGGTCAGCCACGACCTTGCCGTCGTATCGCACATGTGCAGCCGGATCGCGGTGATGAACCGCGGCCGGATCGTCGAGGAGCTGTCGGCGGCGCAACTCGACGCCGGCGCGGCGCATGCCCCTTACACGCAGGAACTGCTGGCGGCGAGCCAAGGGTATGACCGTGCGCTGGCGGGCCAGTTGGAGGAGTGATGCAGGCCGCCGCGCGCCTTGACCATTTTGCCCCAGGGCGCGGATGCAATGGGCCGGATGCGGTCTGGCGTCTCAATGAACCGGTCCCAGGCGGTGCAGGGACAGCCTGCCCATCGGGTTACAGGCGCACGGCCTTGTCCGTTGCCAGTTCGGTCCCTTTGCGGAGTCCCGCCTTCTGCTTCAGCCACGCACCGACATGGCGATAGTGCCTCTCGAACAGAACATAAACCAAGAACGCAACAACGTGAGAGGCTGCCAGGGCTGCCAGGAACACCGTCGTGCGGGGTAGATTTGGCAGAAGGTGGCGAGCAACGACCAGCACCGTATTGTGAACGAGATACAGACTATAGCTGTATGACGCCACGAGCGTGCAGGCACTGCGTAGCATCTGGGGCAACGGACGCATTCCATCCGTGACCGAGATGCCTCCGAGGACGGCCAGCGTCACGCATAGAGCCATGCCCAGGTCCTGGAAATTCCAATCAATCTTGAAACCCCGTCCCAGGAGGCAGGTCAATGCAGTCACTAATACGGTGGCACCAATCTGCAGCTTATGCGGACTACGATGCCACGGCCCGGCCCACACGTAGGCTGCAACAGCCCCGGCTAACCATACGAGCGATAGGCCGTTGCCGCCGCCTGCCGCTGCATTCCAGATCACAACCGGCACCGCCACTAGTGCCAAGATAATGGACAACAGCAGCCCGATCCGCTCCCGCATCACCAGCCCAAAGAGATACAAGCCGAATACGACATAAATCCAAAATTCAATGGGAATGGTCCAGAACGGCTCAGCGGTGTTGTAAGGCCGTATGTAGAACGCGTCGGTCACAAACCGGTGCAGCGCCTGGAACGCCGGATAATTTTGCAATAGCAACAGGTTGCCCAGAAACGCAACCAGCCCGGTAGAAGCGCCTGATTGGCCCCACAAGCCGAGGTCAATCATACTATTCACGGCAGCAACCAAGGCAAGCACAGGGATGTAAGCTGTAAAGACCCGCGCAAACCGGTCAATCATGTAGGGCATGAAGTATGGTCCAGGCCGCCCGATGCGGGAAAGGCTGGATTGCAGGATCAGGAACCCGGACAAAATGAAGAAGATGCTGACGCCAATTAACCCCGTAGGAACCCTATTGGGAATACCGAGTATGTCTGCCGCGTGTTCAAACAACACGAGGTTGGCGGCTAGTGCTCGCAGTAAATCTAGCAAGGCGACGCTGTTTGGTCCAAGCACGAAGGTTTATGCCCCTGTTCTAGGAAGACAACGTGTTACAAGGCGGCCACCCGGCCGCGTCGCCTGCCGTGGCCGGAACTTCACGCCGCAGGTATCCAGCAACAACAGGGCGGTATCGGGCCAGGCTTGGTTGACCTCGGACCACGGAAGCAGGGCAGCCAGCCGTAGTATGTTGC
>DASWOJ010000470.1:0-9047 GCA_036398775.1 Acetobacteraceae bacterium | reverse complement strand
TTCGCGCCGCTGGGGCCGGGGGTGGGGCTGGGTTTCAACTTCCGCCTGCGCTCCGCCGTGCGCGCGGGCGACCTGGTGACGATGCGCTGGACCATCACCGGCGTGGTGGCGAAGCGGTCCCTGGGCGGGCACGTCATCTCCCTGGAGGGCAAGGCGCTGCGGCCCGGCGGCGCCGCGGCGGTGCTGGCGACCGGCGACGTGCTAGGGATGGATGCGCCATGAGCCGGCTTATGACGGGACGGGCGGGCGCGTTTCCGCCCTAGGCGGTTGGCGCCGGCGCATCATGCGTCCGCCCGCGGCAGCGTCGTGATCCCCGGCAGCCCGGTTACGCGCGCCACCCACGCCTGCACGCCGGGCCAGCGGGCCAGGTCGAACCCACCCTCGTCCGCGCGGTGGGTGTAGGCGAACAGCGCCAGATCGGCGACGGTCGGGCCGTTGCCGGCCAGCCACGGCTGGACCGACAGGCGGCGCTCCATGATGTCCAGCGCCGCGGCGCCCCGGGTGTCGCAGTCGGCCAGGCGGGCAACGTTCAGGTGCGCTTCCCGCCGCCAGGCGCGTATGTTGCGGGCGACGGCGATGTATGGCTCGTGGCTGTACTGCTCGAAGAACAGCCATTCGTGGATCCGGCTGCGCGTCATGCCCGGCGCCGGCAGCCAGGGCGTGCCCTCGGCGAAGTGCAGCAGGATGGCGTTGCTTTCCGTCAGCACCTCCCCATCGTCCAGCACCAGGGCCGGCACCTTGCCGGCGGGGTTGATGCCGAGGAAGGCCGGCGTGCGAGTGGCGCCGCTGTTGCTGTCGGTTTCGTGCAAATCGTAAGCGTGGCCGGTCAGTTGCAGGATCACTGCCGCCTTCCAGCAGTTGCCGGACATGGACGTGCCATAAAGCTGCATTGCGGCCCCCGTTTTGACGCGCCAACGGTAACCCTCATCCCCGTCCCCCGGCCAGCCGCGCCGACGCAGGGTCGGCCCGCAGCAGCAGCATGGCGGCAGCGCCCAGCAGCGGCCCGGCGGCGAGCATGGTGAAGGCGCCGGCCCATCCAGCCCAACCCACCACGACCGGCACCAGCCCGATGCTCACCAGGGTCAGCGCGAAGCCCACGCAGGTCTGTAGCGTCAGCAAGGTGCCGACCGAGGCCGGGTCCGCCAGCTCGGCGATCCCCGCCGAGAACTGCGCGCTGTCGGCGATCACCACGACGCCCCAGACCAGCGCCACGGCCACCACGGCAGCCGGGGCGCCGCCATGCAGCCAGCCGATCCCCAGCGCGCAGGCGGCGCTCGCCAGCATGGCGCCCGCCGTGACGCGGGTGCGTCCGACCCGGTCCGCCAGCACGCCGCCGCCCCAGGCCCCGGCGGCGCCGACTGCGATGGCCGCGAAAGCCGCACCTTCTGCCCGGGCACCTGGCTGGGCGACGCCCGACGCGGTGAAGGAGGACAGCAGGAACGGGCCGACCCAGGCCCACATCGCATACAGCTCCCACATGTGGCCGAGGTAGCCGAGGTTCGCCAGCCGCAGCGGCCGGCTGCGCCAGGCCTGCGCCATCCGCCGCAGGTCCACCCGTGCGGCGCGGGCATGGTTCGGCCCTAGGCCGCACAGCCCGATCCCCAGGCCGCACGCCGCCGCCAGCGCCGCCGAGGCCAGGTAAACCCCCCGCCAGTCCAGCCCCGGCACCGCTCCCAGCAGGTGCGGCCCGGCCGAGCCGAGCGTCAGCGCGCCCACGAGCAGCCCGACCAGCAGGCCGAGGTCTCCGCCCGCGCCGGGCCGCGCCCAGGTTGCGGCGAGCCGCATTCCAACGGGATACACCCCCGCCATGCACATCCCCGTCAGCAGCCGCAGCAGCACCTGCGCCGTCCCGGCCGGCGGCATGACCGCCAGCACGCCGGTCGCTGCCGCCGCCGTCAGCGCCGAGAGCGCGAACAACCGACGCGGGTCGAACCGGTCCGCGAGCGACAGCGCCGCGCTGCCGGCGGTGCCGAGCACGAATCCGGCCTGCACGGCGGCGGTCAGCCAGGCCGCGCCGGGCGCGTCGCCGGCGTTCCTGCGGATCAGCGCGGCCGCCACGGCAGAGGCGAACCACACCGCCATCGCCCCGACCTCGCACACCAGCAGCACCGCGATGGAGCCGCGCTTGCCCATGTTCCCTCCCAAGTTCCAGGACCGGCCTGCCTTGATCTGCTGATCCCTGCAATGACAAGGCTGCACCCGGGCGATGCGCCCGGCCACCCCCTGCGCGGAGTCGCTGCCCTGCCAGACCTCGGCTTTGCACCTGACGGTGCGCAACATTGGCCCGGGGCTATCGGCCTGGATGTCCTGCATGAGATCGAGGCGGTGATTGCCGGCCTGCCGCGGGGCGGCGCCGGGTGCTGCAAGCGGATTATGCCTTGGGCGAACCGCCCGGCGGCTTGCGGTGGCCCGGCGCATAGGCGGTACGCCCGGAAACCCGTTGCGTAGCTGGCCAACCTGTGTAGCCTGCCGCCCAGTGCCGCAATGGCGCTTCAACTAGGGACCTGCCGTACGACAGGCCCATCGGAGGAGGACATACATGGCCGACGCCATCCAAATGCACCTGCACCCTGCCCTGGACAGCGGCATCGCCCCGGCTGACCCGGCCTTTTCCGGCGGCACCTTGCGCTGCCATTGCGCGACCGACCCCGTCGAGGTCCGCATCTCCGCGCAGACCGCGTTCAACCACGCCTGCGGCTGCACGAAGTGCTGGAAGCCGGAGGGCGCCACGTTCTCCGTCGTCGCCGTCGTGCCGCGGGACAAGCTGGAGGTCACCGCGCATCCCGAGAAGCTGCAATGCGTGGACGCGAGCGCGGCGATCCAGCGCATGGCCTGCACCGGCTGCGGCGTCCACATGTATGGCCGGATCGAGAACAAGGACCACCCGTTCTACGGCCTGGACTTCGTGCACACGGAACTGTCGCCGGACAAGGGCTGGGCGGCGCCGGGCTTCGCGGCCTTCGTGTCCTCCATCATCGAGAGCGGGGCGCCGCCGAGCGGCATGGACGCGGTGCGCGGCAGCCTGCGTGGGATGGGGCTGGAACCATATGACTGCCTGTCCCCGCCGCTGATGGACGTCATTGCCACCCACGTCGCCAAGAGCAAGGGCACGCTGCACGCCTGACAGCCAGCCCACGGCCGCCTCGTTGGTGCGCGGCCGGGCAGCAGGCAGGCCGCGCGCCGGCACTTCGGGGCCACGACGCCCGTGCCGCGTGTGCGCCTCCCGTACGGCGCCTGGCCGTCCATGCCCACGGCGCGCGGCGGCTCCGGCACAGGCAGCGGCGTGCTGCGGAAGGCACAAAACCATGTCGGGGCGGGGCGGCATGGCGAGGCGGCGGAGCAGCGTCTTCGCCTTGCTGCCCGGTGTCGGAGCAGCCTGATTTGCGCCCCGGCCAGTCCGGCGGTTTGGTGCGCGTGCGCCGCGGCCAGCTCCGGTAGGTGCAGGGCAATGCTTCGGTGGGCGCATTCGTCGGTGAGGCAGCAGAACCGCCTCACCCATGACCGGATACGGGGCTGGCGTCCAAGCGAAGGCAGGTCAGCCGAGCTGGCGGCATCGTTTGCGCGCTGCTCGTTCATCGGCATTCGGCGTCGTGCCATCTGGTCTCATCGGCGTGGTCCCTGCCGCGCCGCCAACGCCGGTCGTCGCCCGGTGCTGCGAACGGGACAGCATCCCGCCAGCCGTCCTCATGGGACCCGCAGCGCCATCCGAAACAGTGGGGGACGGTTCCCTAGCATCTGGAAGGCCGCTATGGTCCCGTGGTGAACAGGCAGGAACGGCGGCGCCTCGGCCGCAGCACCCGTGCGAAGGGACAAGAGCCTGGAGTTTCGGCGCTGGCAGCGGCGGCGTTGGATCTTCACAGCAGGGGTCATCTGTCCGAAGCCGTGAGCTTGTATGAGCAGGTATTGAAGATTGACCATAACCTGCCGGAGTTGAACACCAACCTGGCCCGTGCTTGCTACAACCTTGGCAACGCAGCAGCCCGTGCGGGCGACCTGACCGGTGCGGCATCCAGGTATCGGCGCTCGATTTCGGCTGTACCTGATTTTGTCGAAGCACATGCCAACCTTGTCCGGGTGCTGCTGGCGTGCAATCTGACCGATGACGCCCTGCGGGCAGCGATCAGGGGCAATCAGCAATCACCTTCCCTAGAACTCAGGCGGCTGCTCGTGCGCTGCGCTGGCGACGCTTCGACCGAACCTGAAGGGTTGCGGGATGCGTTGATCCATGCGTTCAGCGAAGGATGGGCCAGGCCGTTCGAGATCGCCCGGGCTGCGGCGCCTCTCCTGCGCAAGGACCTCAAAACCGCGCCGTTGAGCAGTTTAGGCGATAACCAGCTGCTCCACGCACATCTCGTTTCAGCTCCCGTTACCGACAAGGAGCTGGAAAGCAAGTTGACCACGCTCAGGGCGCAGTTGACCCTGGGGGGCGGGGACAATTTCGCACTGACTTGCTCCGTGGCGTCACAATGCTTCACCAACGAGTATATCTGGCCCGCCACCGCCGACGAAGCTGCGGCAATCGCCACCATGAAGGCGGAGATCGAGCATCCAGCCGGAGAATGGATGGATGACTTCGGCAAGATCGCCGTGCTTGCCATGCATCTTCCACTCCACGAGCTGCCAGGGAGTGAACGCCTGAAGACCCTGGAGATGCCGGACTGCCTGCGCCAGCTCGTGCACCGAGAAGTTTCGGAGGTGATTGAAGAACGGCGGCATCGGCAGGGGATTGTCCGTCTCGGCAGCATCTCCGATGCGACCTCGCTTGCCGTGCAGGAGCAATATGAGGAGAATCCCTATCCCCGCTGGATCGTGCCTGACCAGGTCGAGGCAACGACGCCAACCGCCTTCCTGCAACGCGCATTCCCCGGCGGCCGCGTTGCGCCTCCTGCAAGCGGCACCACGGCGATCCTCATTGCCGGCTGCGGCACCGGACAGCACTCGATCACCACCGCACGGAGGTTTCCAGACGCATGCGTGACCGCCCTGGACCTCAGCAGCGCGAGCCTGGCCTATGCGTTGCGGAAGTCGCACGAGCTGGGCCTGGACAGGATCGCTTACAGGCAGGCTGACATCCTCAGTCTTTCCGGCTGGTCCGAGCGGTTTGACATCATTGAGGCAAGCGGAGTGCTCCACCATCTCCGGAACCCATTGGACGGCTGGGCCGTGCTTTCTGGCCTGCTGAAGCCGAATGGCTTGATGCGTGTGGGCCTATACAGCAGGCGAGGCCGGGGTCACGTGGTTGCGGCCCGCGCGCTCATCGAGCGGGCGGGCTTCCGCGCGGATGCCGAAGGCATAAGGGCGGCGCGGGATGCGTTGAAGTCTCTTGCTGCTGACGATAATGCCAGTGCGGTTGCCCTCAGCCCGGATTTCTACACGCTTAGCTCCTGCCGCGACCTGCTGTTCCACGTGCAGGAACATCTGACCAGTCTTCCAGAAGTCGGACTGGCCCTCGATCATCTGCAACTTCGTCTGATCGGCTTCGATGTTTCGGACAAGACGAGGCAGCAGTATCGAAGCCGTTTTCCCAGGGACACCCGGGAAACGAACTTGGAACACTGGGATCAGTTCGAGGCCGATCATCCAGCGGCCTTCACCGGCATGTATCAGTTTTGGGTGGAGAGAATACCAGGTCACTTTTGAGTGCCTGTTTGAGGATGCGCCGAGTCGGCTGGCGCAGGTTTCCGGGCACCGGGGCGGAGCGCACGAAGAGGCCGCGCCAGACGGCCATCTCAGCATCGTCAAGCGGGAACCGAGACGTGCGAGGGCCTGCCTGCAACAGGGCCAGTTGATTGCGGCGGCAGCAACGGCCGCGCCGAGGGCGTTGCGGATGGCCTTGTCGTACCGGGTGGCGACGGCCCCGGATTCCTTGGATCGCAGTTTCCGAAGCGCCGGCGGCTGGACCGGGGGGAGCGGCCTTCATACGGCTGGCTTTCGTGCATGAGGCCTCTTTGATTCAGGCGCTCTCCCCGGGGTGGAGGGAGAAGGCATACGGCCCTACCCCCTGGCGCCCCGCGGCGATCCGGGCAAATCTGGATGACCCCCGCCGCCATCCATCGGAGACCCTCATGTTCCATCCACCCCGCCGCACGCTGCTGACCGGCATAGCCGCCCTGGCGTCGGCGTCCGCCCTGCCCGCCTGGGCGCACGGACCCACCCGGCAGAAGGTCACCCAGACTGTGGACATCGCCCGCACCCCGGCGCAGGTCTGGGCGATCTGCGGCGACTTCGACAGCATCAGCCGATGGCACCCCGCCATCGCCAGCAGCCCGGCGGACAAGGGCAACGAGATCGGCTCCAAGCGCACCCTGACCCTGCGGGCCGAGGGCAGCCCGACGTTCGACGAGGAGCTGGTCAAGTACGACGCCGCCGGGCACAGCTACCAGTACCGGATTGAGAAGGTGGACATCCACGTCCTGCCGGTGAACAACTACAGCGCCTGGTTCGAGGTGCAGGACGGCCCGGCGGGCGGCAGCACGGTGGAATGGCGGGCGGCGTTCTACCGCGGCTACATGCTGAACGACCCGCCGCCCGAGCTGAACGACGCTGCCAGCAGCAAGGCGGTTACGGGTGTGATCCGCGCCGGGCTGGACAACTTGAAGGTGCTGGCCGAGCGGACGTGAAGGCCGCACTCCCCGTCCTGCTGGCCGCACTGACGCTGGCGGCGCAGCCGGCACGGGCGGCGCTGGCCTGGGTGACAAACCAGGGCGACGACACGGTGACGGCCGTGGACACCGCGACCGGCAAGGTCGTGCAAACCGTCCCGGTCGGCTCCAAGCCCGCAGGCGTCGCGCTGTCTCCCGACGGGCGCCGCATCTACGTCACCAACCCTGAGGGCCGCAGCCTGAGCGTCGTCACCCGCGGCGCTGGGGCGCCCACCGTGCAGGAGGTGCCGGCCGGCGCGGGGCCGCTGGGCGTCGCCGTAGCGCCCGACGGCCGGGTGTTCGTGGCCGACTGGTATGGCGACACCGTCGCCGTGCTGGACCCGGCGGGCGCGCCGTTGGGGACCCTGCACGTCGGCCCCTCCCCGTCCGGCATGGCGGCGGACCCGGCGGGCACCCGGCTGTATGTTGCCAACCGGGAAGGCGACACCCTGTCGGTCATTGACCTGGCGACGCTCGCCACCGTGGCGACGGTGCCGGTCGGGCACGCGCCGTTCGGCGTGACGGTGCAGGGCGGCCGGGTGTTCGTCGCCAACGTGCAGTCGGGCGACGTGACGGTGCTGGACGCCGCCACCCTGCGCGAGCTGCGGCGGCTCAAGGTGGGCGAGTTCCCCTATGCCGTCGCCGTCACGCCGGACGGCGCCCGGGTGCTGGTGACGAACCAGCACAGCGGCACCCTGTCGGTGTTCGACGGCCCGGACTACCGCCCGCTGCCGGAGATCGCGGTGGGCGACTACCCCGAAGGGATCGCGATGTCCGCGGACGGCAAGCGGGCCTACGTGGCGGTATGGATGGACAACAAGCTGGCGGAGGTGGACGTCGCCTCCGGCAAGGTGGTGCGGAGGATCGCGGTGGGCGAAAGCCCGCGGGCCTTCGGCATGTTCCTGGGGCCGGACTAGGCCGACCCCAGACCAGGACCGCTTCCTTCTCCCTCCTCCTCCGGGAGAGGGTTGGGGTGAGGGGGCGGGCAAGGCCATGTTTCCGGCACCAGACTATGTGCCGGAAGCACTGCCGGTCCTCCACGCCGCAAGCAAGACCCCCTCACCCCAACCCTCTCCCGGAGGGAGAGGGAGAAGGAAGGCTTTTCCAACTTGCGTGGGTCCGTTACGCTCACACCATGACCGATCCCGGCATACACAACTGGCTCCGGCTGGACAGCCGCGTCACCACGTCGGGCCAGCCGACGGAGGCTGAGCTGTCCTCCCTGCGCGACGTGGGGGTGCGCCACGTGATCAACCTGGCGCTGCACACGCACGAGCGTGCGCTTCTGGACGAGGCCGGGAGCGTCCACGCCCTCGGAATGGCCTACGCCCACATCCCGGTGGCGTTCGACCACCCGACCGAGGCGGATTTCGCCAGGTTCTGCGCCGCGCTGGAGGCGACCGGGAACGACGCCGTACACGTCCACTGCATCATGAACTGGCGCGTTTCGGCGTTCTTCTACCGCTACCGCCGCGACGTGCTTTGCATGGACGAGGCGGCGGCGCGGGCGGACATGACGCGCCTATGGGAGCCGGATGCGGTCTGGGCCGAGTTCATCCGCCGGCCAGCCACTGGATAGGCAGGCCATCCCGCTGCGGCCTCGTACGGTCCAGCCTGCCGCGGGGGGCTGGGCTGGCTATCTTCCGGACAGCCCTCCCTGCGCGGAGCGGTCAAGCGCCGTGATGCCGTTCCGGTCTGGACCGCGCCTACTGCGACAGCGGCGCCCCTTGCAGCTCCGGCACCGGCGTCGAGCCGTCCGGCGTGCCTTCCTTGCCGGTGGCGAGCATCATCGCAACGGTGACATAGGTGCCTGAGACCGTCACCAGGTCCACAAGCTGCTGATCGGTCAGGACCGCCTTCGCCTTGGCGAAGGTCGCGTCCGACAGGGCGTGGGTGGTGGAGAGCTCCACGCACACATCATACACCGCGGCCTCGTCCGGCTGCATGCTCGAAGGGCGCCGGCCGGCCAGCAGGTCCGCCGCCACCGCCTCGGACAGCCCGGCCTTGATCGCCAGCGGGTAGTGCGCCTTCCACTCGACCTGCGAGGTCCATAGCCGCGCCTGGATCAGGATGGCGAACTCGTTCAGGCGTCGGGGCACGGAGGTGTTGAAGCGCAGGTAGTCCAGCAGCGACACCATGCGCTTGGCCATCACCGGGCTGCGCAGCATGACGTTGTAGGGGCCTTGCAGGCCGAGGCTGGACACCTTGAGCACCTCGTCGGCGACCTCGTGCTGCGGCGGCGTCAGCTCCTCGACGGTGAGCTGCTTGAAGCGTTTGTCCTGGACTGCGGCGGCGACCATCACTGGAATGAGCACTCCGCACAGGGCCGCCGCGGCGGCTGGGAACCTTGCCATGTTTCTCTCCCGGGCCGACCCGCTGGTTCGAGGGCCGTTGCGGGCAGCATAG
>DASWOJ010000469.1:0-4914 GCA_036398775.1 Acetobacteraceae bacterium | reverse complement strand
CCTCATCTCCTTCGAGATCGTCTCCATCGCCTTCAAAAAGCCGCGCAGGTAGTTGGTCGAAGTGTCCCCGGCAAACACGAAGCACTCCGACTCAACCGTCTTGATTGCGCTGCTGCTGTCGAGCTACGTCTGCGGACCCATTGCACGCTCTTCCGGGTGACCGCCGCCGACCAGCGCAACGCCGGGGTAACAGCCGGTGCAGGAAAGATTATCCGGCTCTAGTCAACAGCCGCCCAAGTGCACCCCGCTTATAAAGCGATTTGCTTATTTAACGACAGGGCTGGAACCCTTTCTGGCCATTTTCACACTCGACGGCCGTTTCGGTTGGCACACGTGGGTTGCACACCGCCTTTGGTGCGCAACCCACATGCAACATGAGGCACAACAGGCAGATGCGCGAAGACTGCCATCATCCAAAGCCATCGGCAGTCCAAGACAGCCCGGCCCAACATACATCTGACGCCCAGGCGCTAGCCAGCCAACTCGCGTGCCTTGTCCATTGCGCCCCGGCAAGTCCCATCGTCCTTCTGGTCCAGCATCCTGGCCCGCTCAAGTTCCATCTTGGCTTGGGAAACTCGGTCGTCAGGCTTGGCGCTGTTGCTGGCCGACTGCGCCTGGCTTGGCGCGGTCTCGACCTGACGGCCTGATCCCGACGATGCCACCTGCGCTGCGGTCGGCAACCCCTGTGACTGGCGGCGTACGTCGTCTGGCGATGTCGCGATCTGCGCGGAGGCGGCATTTAGTTCCTTGGTCCCGGCCGTCCCACCAACGCGATTGTCTGCCGACGTTCCCCCAGTCCCAGTAGCGCCCGGCTGGGGCGAACCTGTTGGGGCAGACCCTGGATTCGACCCGGTCAGCGTTCCTGTCGTTGCCGGCCCAAGCGCCGGACTCTGAGCCAACTTGCGGCCAAGGTCGGCGATGGCATCGCTGCAAGGTCCCGCAACAGCGGCATGCGTCAGACCCATAATGCAAACAGCCGAGGCCAGTGAAACAGTAAATACCCGGATAGTCATGAACAATCCTCCCGATTTCGGCATTGCCAGGCTTAACGGCGGAGGCTCGGCAGATTTCCTGGAGGCCCTTGCACGAAGCCGTGAGGTCAGGGCAGAATGTTGGTCGCAGCCAGGGTTGACTTGCTAGGGCTGCGGGACAAAGTTGGCGTTCGGCTAGCAAACAAACCGGAGGAATCATCATGGCTTGGAAGACCCCAAAGATCACCGTTGTCGCCTTGGGCGCAGAGATCAACTCCTACGCTTGCGCCGACCTCAAGAAGTAGAGCGCATCCGCGACGGGCTGGAGACTTGCTTGCAGCAGGTGTCCAGCCCGTTGCATCTCACGGTTCCCTCTAAGTATGATCCGTGCCATCGTCCTAGGCGCTGCCGCTGGCGGTGCATTTCCGCAGTGGAACTCTAACGCTAAAGCTTGCCAACGTGCGCGCGCAGGCGATCCTCTTGCTCCATCCCGTACACAGGCTTCTCTTGCTGTCAGCGCGGATGGCAGGAACTGGGCGTTGCTCAATGCGTCCCCCGATATGCGCCAACAAATCGAGCAGACGCCCGTGCTGCATCCGCAAGCAGGGTTACGGTCGTCGCCAATAGCTGCCGTGGTGCTGACCGGCGGCGACGTAGATGCCATCGCGGGGCTGCTGACTTTGAGGGAGCGACAGCCGTTCACGGTTCTGGCCACCTCAACCGTTCAGGCAGTGCTGGACACTAATCCCATATTCGAGGTTCTGAACCGCGCCATCGTCACCCGGCGGCAACTGGAACTCGGCGTGACGATGCCCCTTCCTCTACCGGATGGACGCCCATGCGGGCTTACGGTGGAGTTGTTTGCAGTGCCGGGCAAGGTTCCGCTGTACTTGGAGGCATCCGACGAGATGCCTGTCTTCCAAGAAGACGGTACGACCGTCGGTGCCGCCGTTTCCGATGGCAACGCGACGTTGTTCTATATCCCTGGCTGCGCCGTGATGACGCGACGTTTGGCCGACCGGCTCCGCGGTGCGGCGGCGGTGTTCTTCGACGGCACGTTGTGGTCCGACAACGAGATGGTATCCGCCGGACTTGGCCCGAAGACGGGGCGCCGCATGGGCCACATGAGCGTATCCGGCCCGGACGGAACCCTGGCGGCCTTCCAGGGACTGAATGTCCGCCGCCGCGTGCTGATGCATATCAATAACAGCAACCCCATATTGCTGGAAGACTCGCCGGAACGTGCTGTGGTCAACGCAGCCGGATGGGAAGTGGCGTGGGATGGGATGGAGGTCCGCCTATGAATGAGATGTCGCCGATGCCCCGTGACGCCGGGGACCGCACCCTGTCATTCGAGGAGTTGCACGCTGCGCTGGAGGCTATCGGCTCTGAGCGATACCACAACCTGCACCCGTTTCATCGCCTGCTGCATGACGGCAAGCTGTCTCGTGCGCAGGTGCAGGCTTGGGCGTTGAACCGCTACTACTACCAGTCTCGCATCCCGGCCAAGGATGCGACGCTGCTGGCCCGGCTGCCGACCGCGGACCTGCGCCGCGCCTGGCGCAGCCGCTTGGTGGATCACGACGGCGATGCGCCCGGCAAGGGTGGAGTCGCCCGCTGGCTGCACCTGGCCCGCGGCGTCGGCCTTGACCCGGCCTATGTCGAGAGCACGGAGGGCATCCTGCCCGGCACCCGTTTCGCCGTAGACGCCTACGTGGCATTCGTCCGCGACCGCACCGTCCTGGAGGCGGTCGCGTCGTCGCTGACGGAAATGTTCTCGCCAGGGATCATCGCCGAGCGGGTGTCGGGAATGCTGCGCAACTACGACTGGGTGTCGCAGGATACCCTGGCCTACTTCACGCCCCGCCTGACCCAGGCGCCGAAGGACGTGGATTTCGCCCTTGCCTACATTAACGAGCACGCGACGACGCGGGCACTGCAGGAGACCGTGCTGGCCGCGCTCCGCTTCAAGTGCGATGTGCTGTGGTCGCAGTTGGACGCGCTGCACTACGCATACGTCGAGCCTGCCCGTATTCCGCCTGGTGCCTTCGTGCCGTCTCCGTGATGGACCTCGTTCCCGTGTTCAACCGCGGTTTCCGATTGCGGCACGACCAAGTGCGGGGTGCTTGGGTTGTGCTGGCGCCGGAGCGGCTGTTCATGCTGGACGACCCGGCCGTCGAGGTGCTGAAGCTGGTAGATGGCGCCCGCAGCATCTCAGCCATCGTGGACGAACTGGCTGTCAAATATGACGCCCCGCGCGCACTGATTGCTGCCGACGTGACGGCGATGCTGCGGGACTTGGTTGAAAAGGGAGCGATCCGCCTGTGAACGCACTGCTTCCCGTCGAGCCTCCGCTGGAGCCACCCTTGGCCCTACTGGCCGAGCTGACTCACCGATGTCCGCTGCAATGCCCGTACTGCGCCAACCCGCTCGAACTGGAGCGGGCAGCGGCGGAGTTGGATACCGCAACCTGGCTGCGCGTGCTGGACGAGGCGGCGGCTCTGGGCGTGTTGCAGGTGCACTTCTCCGGCGGCGAGCCGACCGCCCGCAAGGATTTGCTGCAGCTCGTGCAGGGCGCGGCCCGGGCCGGGCTTTACAGCAACCTCATCACCTCGGGCGTCATGCTGGATGGTATGTCGCTCGGGGCACTTGCGGATGCCGGGCTGGACCACGTGCAGCTCAGTTTCCAAGACGCCGATGCGGCGCAGGCCGACCGCATGGGCGGCTACCGCGACGGGCACCGGCGCAAACTGGTCGTTGCCGGGCTAATCCGCGAGGTCGGCCTGCCATTGACCGCGAACTTCGTCGTGCATCGGCAAAACCTGGAGCGCTTGCCGGAGATGCTGCGCCTCGGTGAGGAGATCGGCGCCAGCCGGATAGAGATCGCCCACGTTCAGTATTACGGCTGGAGCCTGCTGAACCGCGCCGCCTTGATGCCCACCCGGGCGCAGTTGGAGGCGGCCAATGCCGAAGTCGCGGCGGCACGGGAACGTCTGCACGGACGCGTGACGATTGACTATGTGGTGCCCGACTACTACGCCGCGCGTCCGAAGGCATGCATGGGCGGCTGGGCGCGCCGGATCATCAATATATCACCGGCCGGGCTGGCCCTGCCGTGCCATGCGGCAGAAACGCTGCCGGGCTTCTCCTGGCCCAACGTGCGCGACGTGTCGCTGGGCGAGGTATGGCGCGCCGACCCCGGCTTCACCCGTTACCGCGGCACTGCGTGGATGCCGAACCCTTGCCGATCCTGCGACCAACGGGAGGTGGACTGGGGCGGCTGCCGCTGCCAAGCCTTTGCGATCCTGGGCGATGCCGGCGCAACGGACCCAGCCTGTGCCCTGTCCCCCTCGCACCACCTGATGGCCGATGCCGTCCTGGAGGCGGACCAGCCCGCACCCAACCTGATCTACCGCCGCATCCGCACGGCAGCACTGGTGCGGTGACCACCATTCTTCTCCCTCTCCTTTCGGGAAAGGGCCGGGGTGAGGGGGGCTTGCTTGCGAACCGAGGCGCAATACCATGCTCCCGTTCCACGGCAGTTCGATGTTCATCCTCATCCCGGCCCTTCCCCGGAGGGGGAGGAAGATGTGCGGCATCCGCGCCTTGAAGCGCCGCGATGCCCTGCTTCTGGTCCTTGCCGCCGCAGCATCTCCGGCCCATGCCGCTCCGCCTGCGCACGCCATGCAGGAAGTCGCGGCCGGCATCTGGGTGCGCCAGGGCGTCCACGAGGAGGCGACGGTCGCCAACCAGGACGGCATCGCCAACATCGGCTTCATCATCGGACGCGAATCCGTCGCCGTCATGGACCCTGGCGGCAGCCTTGTGGACGGGCAGCGGTTGCGCACAGCCCTGCGCGCCCGCACCGACCTGCCGATTCGCTGGGTCGTAATGACGCACCTGCACCCTGACCACGTCTTTGGCGCCGAGGCATTCGCCGATG
>DASWOJ010000468.1:0-5631 GCA_036398775.1 Acetobacteraceae bacterium | reverse complement strand
GGCAAGCCCCCCAACATGGGCGCCTGGAGCATTCCTGGGGGCGCCCAGAAGCTGGGCGAGACGGCCGAGGCAGGCGCCCGGCGCGAACTGCTGGAAGAAGCCGGGCTGCAAGCCGGGCCGCTGCACCTGCTGGCCCACGTGGACAGCATTACCCGGGACGCCGAGGGCGCGGTGCAATTCCACTACACCATTCTGGACTTCGCTGCCCGCTGGACCGACGGCGAGCCGCGGCCCGGCGGCGACGTCACGGACGCCGCCTTCGCCTCGCTGGACAGCCTCGCACGGTTCGGATTGTGGACCGAGGCGCACCGCGTCATAGGCCTGGCGCGCGGCGCGCTGGGCTTGTAGGTGCTTTGGGCACTCAGCCGATGCTGCCCGCGACGCGACGCAGGCCCAAGGCCACGGCGTGGCCCGCGTCCCCGCCAGTGCCGCGTGCCAAAGCGAGGCCATTGAGGTGGACCTGGACCGCCAACGGATGCCAAGCGCCGGATGCGCGCAGGCGGTCAATCAATTCGCACAGGCTGTAGGCCACTTCGCCCACCGCATCCAGCCCGAACAGGCCGGCGGTGCCGAACACGGCATTCGCCAAGACATACAGCTCGTCCAATGCCGCCTTGTCCGGCCCCTGCCCCAGGGGCGGGCCGAGGGCGGCCATGCGGGCGATCATGCTGTCTATGCTGGCGATGGCCTCCGGCTGCATGTGGCGCAACCGCGCACAGGCCGCCGCGGAGGCCTCGGCCGCAGTCATGCCGCCGGGCTGGTGCAGCAGCAGGGATAGGCGGGATATTGTCATCGGGCGCCTACAGGGTTCAGCAACGCATCAATCTCCGCTTGGGACATGTTGCTCCCGCTTGCCTCCCCGACCTCCAGCGGCAGGTCGTCGGCGCGCCGGCCTGCCGTGCCGGATGGCGGGCCAATCTTCTGAAAGCGCCGGTCCGGCCCGGCATAGGACGGCACGGAGATGAAGGGCCGCTGGTCGCGCGCCAGCCATCCCACCCGCTCGAACAGCGTGTGCGGCTGCACCGGTTTCGCCAGCACGACGCTGGCGCCGCAGTCCCGTGCGCGCAGCACGTTGCTCCGCTGGGTGTGGCCGGTGTGCAGCAGCAGCGGCACGGCCCGCATCGCCTCCGGCGCATCCCGGCGCACCCAGCCGATCATCTCATACTCGTCCGGGCTGCCGGGCAGCGAGCCGACGACAACCAGGTCCGCCCCGTCCCGCATCAACCCCTCCTGCGCTTCCGCGGCGGTCCGATACCGCGCCAGGCGCCGGACCCCGAGGCCAGTCAGCGTCTCGCACGTCACTTCAAGCTCCAGCCCGTTGGCTTCGATCACTGCGACCTGCAAACCGCCCAGGTGAAGCCGGACGTCCAGCCCGGCATCAGCCATTGCCAAATAGCTCAACGTCTTCCGACGCATCCCGGGCCAGCGCCGGCTGGCCGCGCAAACGCCGCTGGAGACAACCAAGCGGCACCGTGTCCAACACCGCTGCAACCTGTCCGTCCCATCCCGGACCCAATCCGCACAGCACTGCGGACAACGCGAACAGGTGCTGGGTCAGGCTGTCCAGCGCCTGCAGATCGGCAGCACCTGCCTGCCCCGGCACCAGCGTATCCTGGAGGCCCTCCACCAACCGTCCCAGCGTGGCGAGCTCGGCGCCGGTGGCTTCCAGCACTTTATGCAGGTCCGTCATCAGAACAGCTCTACCCCACCCGTATCCGGCAGCGGCGGCACGTTGCGCTCGGCTGCGAACACGTTGACGTCCATGCCGATGGCCTGCTGGCGCGCCCGTCCGCTGACGGGCCAGAACTGCACGCGCCGCCCAGCCGTCCCTCCCAGGCTGCCGGGGCCGAGAAGGATGCGTTCCCGTTGCACGAACCGCTTGGCGAACTCCGCGTTCTGCGCGCCTACGTCGGTCAGGCCCCGCACCATCCGGGCACCGCCGAACAGCTTCGCCTGCAGGCCTTCCCGCCGGGCGCCCCGTTGCAGGAGGGCGTTCACCAGCAGCTCCATCGCATGGACGCCATACTGCATGCCCTGCCCATTCCCATCATCGCCGGGCAGCAGGAAGTGGTTCATGCCGCCGACCCCGGCCAGCGGGTCGCAAAGGCAGGCGGCAACGCAGGAGCCAAGGATGGTCGTCAGGCAAAGCTCGGGGTCCTCCGTCACGTGCTGCTCACCCTGCACGATGTTGACCCGCCGCTCCGGCAGGTTCGGACTCCGTGTTTTGCCGGCAAGGAGGATGCCGCTCATTTCAGCGACCCGAACACCGCCGTCACCTTGTCGAGCAGGTTGGCGATGGTGAACGGCTTCACCAGGAAATTGTTGACGCCATACTGGACCGCACGCTGCACGAGGTCCTTGTCGCCTCGGCCAGTCAGCATGATGAATGCAGTCTTGGAGATCGGTGGGTGGACGCGCACGGCGCGCAGCAGTCCCAGCCCGTCCAGGTTGGGCATGTTGAAGTCGCTGATGATCAGGCTGATTGCCTGGCCAGCCGCGGGCTGCAGCAGCATCCGCAGCGCCACTTCCCCGTCCGCCGCCTCATCGAAATCACGGAATCCGAGCTGTTGCAGGCCGTCGCGGACCAGCAGCCTCATGCTGAGCTGGTCGTCAACGATCATCACCTTCATCGTGGCGGGGGCGGGCATTAGGCTGGTGTCCTTTCATCGGCACGGCACAACGCCAGCAGCGCGCCGGCCATCGCATCCAGGGAGACTTGCCGCTCTACGGCATCGAGTTCCGCGGCGACCCGCGGCATCCCGTAAACAACGCTGCTCGCCTCATCCTGCCCCAAGGTCCGGGCGCCAGCCTGACGCATCGCAAGTAGGCCCCGCGCGCCGTCACGCCCCATGCCGGTCAGGATAACGCCAACCCCATGGGCCCCGGCGGCCTGCGCCACGGACGCGAACAGCAGGTCCACCGCGGGACGGTGTCCATTCACCAGGTCCCCGGCACGCAGCCGGCAGCGCAACGGGCCACTTCCCTCCCCGCCGCTGACCGTCAGGTGCGCCGCACCGCCGGGCGCCAGATAGACATGGCCGGGCAGCAAGGGGACGCCGTCCTCCGCCTCCGCCACGCGGGCGGCGCCGGAACGGTCCAGGCGCCGGGCCAGGCTGCCGGTGAAGGTCGCCGGCATATGCTGCGTGATGACGACCGGGGGCGCGTTCGCGGGCAGGTGCGGAACGATGGCCAGCAGAGCCTCCACCCCGCCAGTTGACGCTCCGATGGCAACCAGGCGGCCCTGCCCCCGCAACTCCGTCCGCGTCGGCGTGCGCGGCGCGGCGGGGCTGCGGGGCCGTGCACCGGCGGCGGCGCGTACCGTCGCGGCCAGCGCCGGGCTCTGCAGGCTGCCCTTGTCCACGCACTCGAACGCACCGAGCTCCAGCGCACGCAAGCTGGAATCGGCGCCGCGGCTGGTCAGCGTGGACACCATCACGACCGGCATCGGCCGCAGCCGCATCAACTTTTCCAGGAAGTTCAGCCCGTCCATCCCTGGCATCTCGATGTCGAGGGTCATGACGTCCGGGTTCAGCGCCTTGACCGCCGCCCGGGCCTCGTGCGGGTCGGCGGCCTCTCCGACCACCAGCAGATGGGGATCGGCGCGCAGGGAATGGCGGATCATGGCGCGCATGGTGGCGCTGTCATCCACCACCAGGACGCGTACCGGCTGCCCGGCTGCCACATGCATGGCCATCACTGGGCCACCTTCCGGTAGATCGTCGTGCCGGCCGGCACGAAGCCCGCGGCCGCCGGGCCGGACAGGCGCTCGCTGTGGCCGATGTAGAGGTGCGCGCCCGGTGCCAGCAGCGGCGCGAAGCGGGACCAGACCAGGGCCTGGGTATCCGCGTCGAAGTAGATCGCCACGTTGCGGCACATGATGGCGTCGAAGCCGCTGCGCATCGGCCAGGCGCCGATCAGGTTCAGCTCGCGGAACTGCACCAGCCGCCGAAGCTCCGGCCCGGCCTCCAACCCATCGGCAGCCGGCCGGAACCAGCGTGACCGGAGCGGCGCCGGCACGGGAGCCAGCGCCTCCGCGTCGTAGTGGGCGGCCCGGCCCGCCGCCACCATGTCGCTGTCAATGTCGGTCGCCAGGATACGCACGTCCAGGTCAGCCGCGTTTGGCAGCAGGTCGAGGATCGTCAGCCCAAGCGAATAGGGCTCCTGCCCGTTGGAGCAGGCCGCCGACCAAAGCCGCACCCGCCCGCCCGCCTTGGCAGCCGCCAGCAGCGGCGGCAGCACAGTCGTACGCAGGTGCTCGAAGTGGTGCGGCTCGCGGAAGAAGCGGGTGACGTTGGTCGTGAGCGCCCGCATCATCTTCTGACGCTCCTCGGCCCCGTCAACGCCCTGCAGCAGCGCGACGTAGTCGCTGAAGCCGGGCAGGCCCAAGGCGCGCAGGCGCTTGGCCAAACGGGAGTACACCAGCGTCGTCTTGCCGTCCGGCAGCGTGATGCCGGCATCCTGGCGCAGCATGTCGGCGATGGCGCGGAAATCACGCTCGGTCAGCGTGAACTCCCCTGGCCGCTGGTCGGCGCCGGCCATGGCGTGGGCCGTCGTCACGCTGCCAGGTCCTGACGCGGCAAGATGCGGTCCAGCGACACCAGGCTGACCATGCGGCCCTCGATGGCCAGCAATCCCTGGACGAAGTTCCGCACCAGCTCGGACGCGACATCCGGCGGCGGCTGCAGCGTGCCGTCCTCCACCGTAAGGATGTCGGACACCGCATCCACCTGCAGGCCGACGATCTGCGTGGCGGCGCCGTTGGCGATCTGGGCCACGATGATGACCTGCCGCTCCGGCGCTTCCCGCGGCATGAAGCCCAGCCGGGCCGCAAGGTCCACGATCGGCAGCACCGCGCCGCGCAGGTTGATCACCCCGCGCACGAAGCCGGGCGCGCGTGGCAGGGGCGTGGCCGGGGTCCAGCCGCGGATTTCGCGCACGACCATGATGTCGACACAGAACTCCTGCTCGCCGATGCGGAAGGCGATGAGTTCGCGCCGCCGTACGGCGGCTGCTGCTTGTTCATGCTGCATAGGCGGCCCCTGTTTCTGGTGCACGGAGTTCCGGGAAGGTCGAATCCATGCGGGATGCGGCAACGATCGTGTCGATATCGAGGATCAGCGCCACACGCCCGTCGCCGAGAATGGTTGCCGCGGCGACCCCGGGCACGTGCTGATAGTTCTGTTCCAGGCTCTTGATGACGACCTGGCGCTGGCCCTGGATGCCGTCCACCAGCAGCGCGGCGCGGCTGCCGCCATCGCCTTCGATCAGCAGCGCCACGGAGGAGGCGGAGGGTTCGAGCGGCGCGTCGCGGTAGCCCAGCGCCACGCCCACATCGATCAGCGGCACGTAGCTGCCGCGGATCGCGATCACCATCGCCCCGTCGCCCAGCCCATGCACATCGGCGGCACGCGGCTGCAGCGTCTCGATGATGGCCGTCAGCGGCACGATCAGCGTCTGTCCTTCGACCGAGACGATCATGCCGTCCAGCACGGCCAGGGTCAGCGGCAGGCTCATCGTGAAGGTGGAGCCTTCGCCGGGCCGCGAGGCGATCGAGATACGCCCGCCCATGGCCTGGATCGAGCGTCGCACGACATCCATGCCGACGCCGCGCCCGGAAATGTCGGAGACTTT
>DASWOJ010000467.1:0-22468 GCA_036398775.1 Acetobacteraceae bacterium | reverse complement strand
GCCCTCGGTCGGCTCATCCAGCAGCAGCAGCCGGGCGCCGGTGCGCAGGATACGGCCGATGGCAAGCATTTGCTGCTCGCCGCCCGACAGCTTGGTGCCCTGGCTGCCCGCGCGCTCCTTGAGGTTCGGGAACAGCGTGTAGATCTCGGCGACGGTCATGCCGCCCGGGGCGATCTGCGGCGGCAGCATCAGGTTCTCGGTCACGTTCAGGCTGGAGAAGATGCCGCGCTCCTCCGGGCAGATGGCGATGCCGGCGCGGGCGACGCCGTCCGGGCGCATCGCGATGGTCTCGTGGCCGCGGAACTGGATGCTGCCGCGGCGGCGCGGCACCAGGCCCATGATGCTCTTCATGGTGGTGGTCTTGCCGGCGCCGTTGCGGCCCAGCAGCACGACTACCTCGCCCTCGCCGACCTGGAAGTCCACGCCGTGCAGGACGTGGCTTTCGCCGTACCAGGCTTCCAGGCCGGAGACCTGCAGCATCGGGGAGCCGGCAGGCGCGGCGGCGTCAAGCATCGGGAGACCCCAGGTAGGCGGCGACCACGTCGGGGTTGCGGCTGACGGCGGCGTAGTCGCCCTCGGCCAGGATCTGCCCGCGGGCCAGCACGGTGATGCGGTCGCACAGGCCCTCGACGACGCTCAGGTTATGCTCGACCATCAGGATGGTGCGGCCGACGCGGATGCGGCGGATCAGCGCGACCACGCGGTCCACGTCCTCATGCGTCATGCCCGCCGTCGGCTCGTCCAGCAGCAGCATAGTCGGCTCGAGCGCCAGGGTGGTCGCGATCTCCAGTGCGCGCTTGCGGCCATAGGGCAGCAGCGCCGCCTGCACCTCCTCGTATTCGGTCAGGCCCACGTCGGCCAGCAGGACGCGGGCGCGGTCGTCGTATTGGCGGAGCAGGGTTTCCGACCGCCAGAAATCGAACGAGTTGCCGCGTGCCCGCTGCAATGCCAGGCGCACGTTCTCCAGCGACGTGAGATGCGGGAACACCGCGGAAATCTGGAACGACCGCACCAGGCCGAGCCGCGCGACGTCGGCCGGCTTCTGCCCGGTGATGTCCTGGCCCTTGAAGCGTATGGCGCCGCGCGTCGGCGCCAGGAACTTGGTCAGCAGATTGAAGCAGGTGGTCTTGCCGGCGCCGTTGGGGCCGATCAGGGCGTGGATCGTGCCTTCCTGAACCCGCAGGTCCACGTTGTTCACGGCGATGAAGCCACGAAATTCCCGCGTCATGCCTGATGTTTCAAGAATGGCGTCTGGCCCTACAGCCTCCACCGCGACGCTCCCCAATTTTTGCATTCCTTAGCCGCCTGCTTTGCATATCGGCACATTCGGCGCAAGATTGATGCATAGGTTAACGCGGACTGCACCTGCCGGTCTTTACGGATGCCGTGCGTCGGGTCGGGGCAGGTCGCGCCGGGGAACGCGGCCTTCATCCCGCCGCCCGAACGCGCGGCCTGGGCGCGTGCGGTGCAGGCCGGCTTTGCCGCACGGCCCGGCGCCGGAGTGTTCGCCTTGGATGGAAAGATGATTGACCGGCCCCATCTGAGGCTGGCCGAGCGTATCCTCGCCCCAGCACCGTCTTGACGCCGGCCACCGTGGGGTGGCGGGCAGCGGCACGTATCGAGCGTAACTCATTAGGCTATGATGCCCGAATGCCAGACGATATTCCCGACGACTTGCTGATGGCCCGCACCGCTGCGGGCGACCGTGCCGCGTTTGACGCGCTGGCCGCACGTTACCTGCTGCGTTTGCGCCGGGCTGCGCTGCGCGTTCTGGGCGACGCGGCGGCGGCGGAGGATGTGGCGCAAGACGCGTTGCTGCGCGCCTGGACCCGGGCCGAATCCTACGATCCCAAGCAGGCCGCCGTCAGCACCTGGCTGCACCGGATCACAGTCAATGCCGCCATAGACCGCCTGCGTGCCGTCCGGCCGGGCGGCGCCATGCCGGAGGACCTGGCCGACCCTGCACCCACCGCCGATGCCGCGCTGATCCTGCGGGAGCGCGAGGGCCTGCTGGCGCAGGCCATTGCCACCCTCCCAGACCGGCAGCGGACGGCCATCGCGCTGACTTACGGCGAGGGCTGGTCGGGGCAGGACGCCGCCCGTGCCCTGAGCGTTTCCACCCGTGCGCTGGAAGGGCTGCTGCACCGCGGCCGGAAGGTGCTCCGCGCTTACCTTGAGACGCATGGCGCATGACACCGCGCTGCCTCGACTGGATGTTGCGTACCCGGGGCACGGTGATCGCCGATTGGCCGCCGGCGAAGCGGGCGGCTGCAGTCGCCCTGTTGCGCAGCAGCCCGTCCGCACGTGCCATGCTGGCTGATGCGCTGGCGTGCGACGACGCCGACGCGGCTCCGCTGGACGGTTGCGCCTTGGTACGGATGCAGGGGTCTCTGAAGTGCGCCTTGCTGCAGCTTCCGCCGCTGACTTTTGCCCTCCGGTGGGGCGTTCTGGCGGCCTGCACCGCGGCTGGGCTTTATTTGGGGGCCGCGGCGGCCTCGGACATCAGCGCAGAATCCGGCACGGACGCTGCCGATGGTTTCGTGGCGGTGCAATCGGTGACGGTTGCCAGCAGCCCGTAGTGCCGTCCGATGATTGCTGACAGGTTACGTCCGATGATCTGGCTCCGCGACCCTTGGCGTACGCGCGTGCTGTGGCTCTCGCTCGCGGGCAACCTTTTTGCCGGTGCGCTGATTACCGCACACCTCACCATGCATCGCAGGCCAGGCCCGCCCGGGCTGGACGGCGTGGTGGAACACATGGCCAGCGCGCTGTCCGACCCCGATGCCGCCAGGTTCCGCGTGACCCTCGCACATGAGCGGCCCTGGTATGAGCTGGCCCGGCGCCAGATGGACGAGTCGCGGGAGCAGCTGTCCCAGGCGATTGCGCAACAGCCCTACGACGAGGCGCTGGTGCGTGAACGGATGCATGCCTGGCAGGTTCACTGGATCGAGACCAGCAACCGTTTTGGCGACAGCCTGCTTTCCGCCATCAGCGAGCTGTCGCCGGAAGGGCGTACCCGGCTGGCGGAAGCGTCGCTTCGGCCGGGGCGGCGGTGAGGTGGCAAGTGACCCTTGCAGCCGCGGCTTGTTTGGCTGGTTGCTCCCTCGGTCCGGATTATGAGCGTCCGCGGCTGGACGTGCCAGCCGCCTTCCGCGCGACGGCAGACACGGCGGCGGCGGCGTGGCCTGCGCCGGAATGGTGGCGCAACTTCCGGTCGGCCGAGCTGGATGGGCTGATCGCCACCGCCCGGGCCTACAACACCGACCTGGCTGCGGCGGCGGCGCGGATCGTGCAGGCGGACGCGCAGGTGCGCATCAGCGGGGCGCCGCTGCTGCCGGCGGTGAACGGCGTGGCCGGGGAGACCTATCAGCGCAGCGGCACCGGGGGCAGCCGCTCCAGCGGCTTCAGCAGCAGCATAGCCACGGCCATAGATCCGGTGACGGGCGCGGCGGTCACTGCGACCAGCGCCGGCAGAAGCGGCAACGTCCAGCATTACTTCGACTTCCGCACCTACAGCGCCAGCCTGCAGGTGTCCTATGACGTGGACTTCTGGGGCCGCAACCGTGCGCTGGCGGAGGCGGCGCAGGCCAGCGCAGTCGCTACCCGGTTCGATCAGGAAACGGTGGCGCTGACGGTCGTGACCTCCGTCGCCAACACCTACTTCCAGGTCTTGGCGGCGCAGGACCGGCTGCGGGTGGCGGAACGCAACTTGCGCGACGCCGAGCGGGTGCTGGCCGCATTCCGCGCACGGCTGACTGTCGGCACCGCCAACGCCCTGGACGTGTCGCAGCAGGAGGCGTTGGTCGCCGGGCAGCGAGCGCTGATCCCGAACTACCGCAACAACGTCGAGCAGCAGCGCATCGGCCTTGGTCTCCTGACCGGCCTGCCGCCGGAGCGGCTGAATGTGAAAGGCGGTTCGCTGGAACAACTGCCGGTGCCGCTTGTGGCACCAGGCTTGCCAAGCGAGTTGCTGGCCCGGCGCCCCGACGTCGCCAACGCCGAGGCGCAGTTGCAGGCGCAGAACGCCAACATACGTGCGGCGCGGGCGGCATTTTTCCCTTCGGTGCAGTTGACCGCGTCCGGTGGGCTGACTTCGGCTGCTCTCAGCACCATCACGGGGCCGGGAACAGTGGTGGCGCAGCTTGCCGCGAACGTCACGCAGTCCATCTTTGACAACGGATTGACACGCGGCCAGTTCAATCAGGCCAAGGGCCGTTATGATGAGCTGCTGGCCGGCTATCGCCGGGCAACCCTGCAGAGCTTCACCGACGTCGAGCAGGCGCTGGTGGCGCTGCGCTTTACGACGGAACAGGAACAGCTGGAGCGCCAGGCCGTTGCCGTGGCGCAGCGTTCGGCAGACATCGCACGGGCGCAGCTCGAAGCAGGGACCATAGACATCGTAACCTCGCTCAACACCCAGACCACGCTTTACAACGACCTCGACCTGCTGACGCAGATCCGGCTGACCCGGTTCCAGGCGCTGGTCAACCTCTACAAGGCGCTGGGCGGCGGCTGGTCCGGCGGCGCCCCGGCGGTGGCGTCATGAAGCGCTTGCTGCTGGTCCTGCTGCTGCTGGGCGCGGCGGGCGGCGGCGCTTATTACTGGTATGTCCTGCGCGAGCCGCCAGCCGCGGAGGCCGCCAACGGCACGCCCACACGCGGCGGCAGCCGGCGGCGCGGTGGGTCGGACGGCACGCCGATCCCGGTGCTGACCGCCCGCAGCGAGCAGCGGGACGTGCCGGTTTGGCTGGACGGGCTGGGGACGGTGCAGGCATTCAACCAGGTGCAGATACGCCCCTTCGTGGACGGGCCGCTGGTCGAGGTCCGGTTCCAGGAGGGCCAGAGCGTCAAGACGGGCGACGTGCTGGCGCGGATAGACCCCCGTTCGTATCAGGCCAGCCTGGACGCCGCGACCGCCAAGAAGCAGCAGGACGAGGCCACCCTCGCCAACGCAAGGCTGGACGTCGGCCGCTACGCCAAGCTCGCCGCGGGTCAGTACAGCAGCGGGCAGCAGGTGGACACCGCCCGCGCCACGGCCGCGCAGTTGGAGGCGCAGGTGCGCGGCGACCAGGCGCAGATAGACACGGCGCGGACCAACCTGGGCTATACCACCATCACGGCGCCGATAGACGGCCGCGTCGGCATCCGCCAGGTGGATGCCGGAAACCTGGTGCGCGCCACCGACCTGGTGCCGCTCACGGTCTTGACGCAGTTGAAGCCGATCTCGGTCGTGTTCACCCTGCCGCAGCAGGCGCTGCCGGCCGTGGCCGCGGCGATGCAGGAAGGTATGCCGGAGGTGCTGGCGCTGCGCCAGGGCGGCGACGCCGCGAACCCGCTGGACCGCGGCCAGCTCGCGGTGCTGGACAACCAGGTGGACCCGGCGACCGGCACCATCAAGCTTAAGGCCACGTTTCCCAACGACAAGCTGCTGCTCTGGCCCGGTGGGTTCGCGAACATACGGATGCTGTCCCAGACATTGCGCGGGGTGACCACGGTGCCCACCGCCGCGGTTCAGCGGGGTCCGCGGGGGGCCTACATCTACGTCGTGAACGGGGCCGGCGAGGCGCAGCGCCGCGAGGTGAAGGTCGGCCATGAGGACGACGGCACCAGCGTCATCGCCGAGGGGATGAAGCCGGGCGAGCAGGTCGTCACCGACGGCGCCCAGCGCCTGACGGAGGGAGCCAAGGTTGCCGTAGCCGGGCCTGATGGCAATGCGCCGGACGCTGTGGCGCAGGAGCGCGTCGCGCCGGGCACGGGCGGCAAGGGACGGCGGCGCACGGCGGGCGCCGGGTGAACATCTCCGCCCCCTTCATCGCGCGGCCCGTCGCTACCTGGCTGCTGGCCGCGGCCGTGCTGCTGGGCGGGCTGATGGGTTACCGCGCGCTGCCGGTGGCGGCGCTGCCGACGGTGGACTTCCCGACCATCCAGGTCACGACGCAACTGCCCGGCGCCGGGCCGGACACGGTGGCGACGCTCATTACCGCGTCGCTGGAACGTCAGTTCGGCCAGATCACCGGCCTGCAGGTGATGACCAGCACCAGCAGCGAGGGCACCAGCCAGATCACCCTGCAGTTCAACCTGAACCGCCAGTTGGACAGCGCCGCGCAGGACGTGCAGGCGGCGATCAACGCCGCCGCCGGGACCCTGCCGACCACCCTGCCCTACCCGCCGATCTATGCGAAGGTGAACCCGGCGGATGCGCCAATCCTGTCTCTGGCGCTGACCAGCGACACCATCACCCTGGACCGCATCAGCGACGCCGCCGACACGCTGCTGCAGCCGAAGCTCAGCCAGGTCGAAGGGGTGGGCAAGGTGTCGGTCCAGGGGGGCCTGCGTCCCGCCGTCCGCGTGCGGCTGGACCCGGCGCGGGTGGCGGCCTATGGCCTGGCGCTGGAGGATGTGCGGACCGCCGTCGCCGCCGCCAACGTGAACGGCGCCAAGGGCGGGTTCGACGGGCCGCGCCAGGCGTATGCCCTGGGCGCCAACGACCAGCTCGTGACGCCGGACGCCTACCGGGACCTGGTGATCGCCTACAAGAACAGCGCGCCGGTGCGGCTGTCCGATGTGGGCAGCGTGATCGGCGGCGTCGAGAACGACAGGGTGGCCGGGTGGTATAACGGCACGCCCGCCGTCGTTCTCGATATCCAGCGCCAGCCCGGCGCCAACATCGTCAGCACCGTCGCCGCCATCAAGGAGGCGTTGCCGGCGCTGCAGAACTCCATGCCGGCCGGGGTCGCGATGACCGTCGTCACCGACCGGACTGAAACCATACGGGCCTCGGTCGCGGACGTGGAATACACCCTGGTGCTGTCCATCGTGCTGGTGGTCGGCGTGATCTTCCTGTTCCTGCGCAGCGCGCGGGCGACGGTGATCCCCGCGGTGGCGCTGCCGCTGTCGCTGATCGGCACCTTCGGCGTCATGTCGCTGTGCGGCTACAGCCTGGACAACCTGTCGCTGATGGCGCTCACGGTCGCGACCGGTTTCGTGGTGGACGACGCCATCGTGATGATCGAGAACGTGGTCCGCTACATCGAGGCCGGGGAAAAACCACTGGTGGCGGCCTATAAGGGCGCGTCGCAGATCGGTTTCACCATCGTCTCACTCACCATCAGCCTGGTCGCGGTGTTCATACCGCTGCTGTTCATGACCGGCGTGGTCGGTCGCCTGTTCAACGAGTTCGCGGTGGTGCTCAGCACGTCGGTCATCGTCTCGGCCATCGTATCGCTGACCCTCACGCCCATGATGTGCAGCCGCTTCCTGCGTGCAAACGAGCGCCCGAATTGGCTGACCGGATGGTTCGAGCGCGGATTCCTGCTGACGACCCGGCTGTATCGCCGAACCCTGCGCACGGCGCTGCGGCATCAGGGGCTGGTGCTGCTGGTCGCGGTTGGCACGCTGTTCGGCACGGTGGTGCTGTATGTCGTGACGCCCAAGGGGTTCCTGCCGCAGCAGGACACCGGCGTGATCGTCGCGGTGACCGAGGCGGCGCAAAGCGCGTCCATCCCGCGCATGGCGGCGCTGCAGACGGGGTTGGCAGAGGCGGCGCTGCATGACCCGGCAGTCTCGGGGGTCGTGTCCTTCGTCGGCGCCGGGGCGATCAACGCCACACCCAATACCGGGCGCATCACCATCACCCTCAAGCCCCGGCGGGAGCGCGATCCGGCGCCGGTGGTGATCGCGCGGTTGCAGCGTGCGATGGGCGGGACGCCGGGGATGTCGGTATTCATGCAGCCGGTGCAGGACATCCAGATCGGCACCCGCATCAGCCGCACCCAATTCCAATATACGCTGATGGACACCGACGCCGCCGAGCTGGAGCTCTGGGCGCCGCGGTTGCAGGCGCGGCTGGCCGGCATGGCCGACCTGCAGGACGTGACCAGCGACCAGCAGACCGACGGCCTCGCCACCCGCGTCGAGGTGGACCGCGACGCCGCCATGCGCCTGGGCGTCACCATGCAGGAGGTGCAGGACACGCTGTACGACGCCTTCGGCCAGCGGCAGATCAGCACGATCTTCAGCCAATCCAACCAGTATCGGGTGATCCTGGAGGCGAATGAGGACTGGCAGGCCGACCCGCACTCGCTGCTGCGGCTGCGCGTGCCGGGATTGAACGGGGCGCAGGTGCCGCTGTCCGCCATCGCCACCATCAGCCGGGGCACCGCCCCGCTGGCGATCACGCACCAGAGCCAGTTCCCGGCAATCACCCTAAGCTTCAACCTGGCGCCGGGCGCCAGCCTGAGCCATGCCGTCGCCGCGGTCTCCGAGGCGGAGCAGGCGATGGGCCTGCCCTCCACCATCGTCGGCAGCTACTCCGGCGACGCCGCCGAGTTCCAGAGCAGCCTGGCGTCCGAGCCTTACCTGATCCTGGCGGCGGTGGTCGTGATCTATATCGTGCTGGGAGTGCTGTATGAGAGCACGATTCACCCGATCACCATCTTGTCCACCCTGCCGTCGGCCGGCATCGGGGCGTTGTTGGCGCTGCTGCTTGCCGGGCAGGACCTGTCGCTGGTGGCGCTGGTGGGGATCGTGCTGCTGATGGGGATCGTGAAGAAGAACGCGATCATGATGATAGACTTCGCCCTGGAAGCGGAACGGGACCACGGGCTGTCGCCGCTGGACGCCATCACCGAGGCCTGTCTGCTGCGGTTCCGTCCGATCATGATGACGACGGCTGCGGCCCTGCTTGGGGCGCTGCCGCTGGTGCTGGAGCGAGGCACCGGGTCCGAGTTGCGGTATCCCTTGGGGCTGACCATCGTGGGCGGGCTGCTGCTGAGCCAGGTTCTGACGCTTTACACGACGCCGGTGATCTACCTTGCGTTCGAGCGGCTGCGGCTGCGCTTCGCCACGCCCCGGCTGGCGGCGGCGGAGTGATGAAGGCGGGGCACGTCCTGCTCCCTCCCCCTCCGAGAGAGGGTCGGGGTGAGGGGGCGGGCAAGCACCGTGCTTTCCCGTTGCAGGGCTTCGGTCCTTCGGCACGCGACGCACCTCGCTCCGCAGCCAAGACCCCCTCACCCCGACCCTCTCCCGGAGGGAGAGGGAGCAGCAGACAGCGCCGGTCTGTCCGATGAACATCTCCGCGCCATTCATCCACCGGCCCGTAGCGACCTTCCTGCTGGCCATCGGGCTGCTGCTGACCGGCATCGTCGCCGTGCGCTTCCTCCCGGTCGCGCCGCTGCCCAGCGTGGACATTCCCACCATCGTCGTGTTCGCCGCCCGCCCCGGCGCGGACCCGGAAACGATGGCCGCCAGCATCGCCGCCCCGCTGGAGCGCCGCCTCGGCGAGATCCCCGGCGTGACCGAGCTCACCAGCACCAGCAGCACCGGCAGCACCAGCATCGTGGTGCAGTTCGACATAGACCGGCCCATCGAGGGCGCGGCGCACGACGTGCAGGCCGCCATCAACGCCGCCTACACCGACCTGCCGAGCGACCTGCCGACCCGGCCCTACTACCGCAAGTTCAACCCGGCCGAGGCGCCGATCCTGACGCTGTCGCTCACCTCCGACACGCTGAACCGCGCGCAGATGTTCGACGCCGCCGACACCATCCTGGCGCAGCGCCTCAGCCAGATCGAGGGCGTGAGCCAGGTGCAGGTGAACGGCGCCGAGAAGCCCGCCGTGCGGGTGCGCCTGAACCCCGCGGCGCTGCGGGCCGCCGGGCTGAGCAGCCAGGACGTTTACACCGCCATACGCAGTGCCAACGTGAACGGCGCGACCGGCGGCTTCCAAGGGCCGCTGCGGGCGGAGACCATCCAGCTCAACGGCCAGATCACCCAGGCTGCGGACTATGCCGCGCTGGTGCTGAAGAGCGCGAACGGCGCGACGGTGCGGCTGGGCGACGTGGCCCAGGTGATGGACGGCGTCGCCAACACCAAGCTGGCGGCCTGGGAGGGCAAGGAGCCCGCCATCCTGCTGACGATCACCAAGACCGCCGGCGCCAACATCATCGACACCGTGGACCGCGTGCAGGCCACCCTGCCGCAGCTGTTGCAATGGATACCCGCCGGCATACGGGTGGACACCATCAGCGACCGCACGCTGACCATACGCGCGAGCGTCGCCGACGTGGAGGGCACGTTCTTCGTCAGCGTCGTGCTGGTGCTGCTGGTGGTGGCGCTGTTCATGCGCCGGCTGGTGCCGACCTTGGCCGCGGCGGTGACGGTGCCGCTCAGCATCGCCGGCACGCTGGCGGCGATGTATCTGCTGGGGTTCACGCTCAACAACTTCTCGCTGATGGCACTAACGATCTCAGTGGGCTTCGTCGTGGACGACGCCATCGTCATGATCGAGAACATCTTCCGCCACCAGGAGCGCGGGCTGGCCCCGATGCAGGCGGCGCTGGTGGGCGCCCGGCAGATCGGCTTCACCGTCATCAGCATCAGCATCTCTCTGGTGGCGGTGTTCATCCCGATCCTGTTCATGGGCGGCATCCTGGGCAAGCTGCTGCACGAGTTCGCGCTGGTGATCGCCATCGCCATCGGCATATCCGCGGTGGTGTCGCTCACGCTGACGCCGATGATGTGCGGGCGCTTCATGGGGCCGCACCGGCCGCCGCGCGGGGTGTGGGGGCGCATTGACGGCGCCGTGGACCGGGTGCTGGCCCGGATGCAGCGGGCCTACACCGGCAGCCTCGACGGGGCGCTGCGCTGGGGCTGGCTGATGCTGGCGCTCACGGCCGCCATCTCCGTGGGGACGGTCGAGCTGTATCGCTACGTGCCCAAGGGCTTCCTGCCGATCCAGGACACCGGCCTGCTGCAGGGCAGCACCACGGCCAGCCCGGACATCAGCTTCGCCGCCATGGCGGAGCGGCAGCGGCGCGTGGTGGACGTGCTGCTGCAGGACCCGGCGATAGACAGCGTCGGCAGCACCATCGGCATCACCTCGGGCTGGTCCAGCATCAACCGCGGGCAGCTCACCATCTCGCTCAAGCCGCTGCGGGAGCGCGGCATCAGCAGCGAGGCGGTGCTGGCGCGGCTGCGGCCGAAGCTGCAGCAGATGGCGGGGATCGAGACCTACCTTTATTCCGCCCAGGACCTGCGTGCCGGCGGCCGGTCAGGCGGCACCCAGTTCCAGTTCGTCGTGCTGGACCAGGACCTGGCGGAGCTGCGCGTCTGGACCACCCGGCTGCAGGAGGCATTGCGCCGGGCGCCGGGCATCACCGACGTGAACAGCGACCAGGACCGGCCGGGGCCGCAGGCCGACGTGGTGATAGACCGGGAAAAGGCGGCACGGCTGGGCGTCAGCATCACCTCGATAGACAACGCGCTGAACAACGCCTACTCGCAGCGCCAGGTCTCGATCATCTACACCCAGCGCAACCAGTATCGCGTCGTGCTGGAAACCGAGCCTGGCCTGCAGTTGGACCCGGTGCAGCTTGACCGTCTGTGGGTGCCGGGCACAGGGGGCACCCAGGTGCCGATCACCAGCGTCGTCCATATGGAGCGCAGCACGGCGCCGCTGGCGGTGCGCCACCAGGGCCAGTTCCCCTCCAGCAGCATCAGCTTCAACCTAATGCCCGGCACCACCCAGGGCGACGCCATCAACCTGGTGACGCAGACCGCAAGCAGCCTGCGCCTGCCGGACAGCGTCCGCACGCAGTTTGCCGGCAACGCGCAGTACTTGCAGAAGTCGCTGTCCACCCTGCCCTTCCTGCTGCTGGCCGCCATCGTCACGATCTACATCGTGCTCGGCATCCTGTATGAAAGCCTGCTGCATCCGCTGACGATCCTGTCCACCCTGCCTCCCGCCGGGCTGGGCGCGCTGCTGGCGATCCTGGTGACCGGGTCGGAGCTTGGGGTGCTGGCGATCATCGGCATCGTGCTGCTGATCGGCATCGTCAAGAAAAACGCGATCATGCTGATAGACTTCGCCCTGGAAGCGGAGCGGGAGCGCGGCCTGACGCCCCGCCAGGCCATCCTGGATGCCTGTGCCGAGCGGTTCCGCCCGATCATCATGACAACCCTGGCCGCGTTGCTGGGCGCAGTGCCGCTGGCCTTGGCGAGCGGCACAGGATCGGAATACCGGCAGCCGCTGGGCATCGCGATCTGCGGCGGGCTGGTGGTCTCGCAACTGCTGACGCTTTACACGACGCCGGTGGTCTATCTGGCCCTGGAGCGACTGGCCGGCATACGCACCCGGCGGCGCATCCGGGCCGAGCCGGTGGCGGCGGAGTAGCTACTCCGCCGCCGCCTGCATCGGCTCCTTGCGGTCCTGCGCCTCGCCGGCCAGGGTCAGCGCCGTCGTGATCAGCGCGACATGGCTGAACGCCTGCGGGAAGTTGCCGGTGAACCGCTTGGCCCGGGGATCATACTCCTCGCTGAGCAGCCCTACGTCGTTGCGCAGACCCAGCAGCCGCTCGAACAGTTGCTTCGCTTCAACGTGCCGGCCTTGCATGTGCCAGGCCGACGCCAGCCAGAAGCTGCACGCCAGGAATGCGCCCTCGCCTCCCGGCAGGCCGTCGTCGCCGCCCTCGGTCCGATAACGGAGCACGAAGCCGTCCACCAGCAGTTCGCGCTCGACCACACGCACGGTGCCCTGCACCCGCGGGTCGTCATGCGGCAGGAAGCCGACGATCGGGATCAGCAGCAGCGATGCGTCCAACGCCGTTTCCCCGAAGCTTTGGGTGAAGCTGCCCAGCTTCTCGTTGTAGCCATCCCGGCAGACCGTGGCGTGTATCTGGTCCCGCGCCTCCCGCCAGCGGTCCAGCGGCGCTTCCAGCCCGTGCATCTCGGCATCCTTGATGCCGCGGTCGAAGGCAACCCAGGCCATGACCTTGCTGAAGGTGAAGTGCTTACGGCCGCCGCGGGTTTCCCAAAGGCCCTCGTCCGGCTGCTGCCATATCTCGTCCAGGTGCTCCAGCAACGCGCGTTGCAGGGACCAGGATTGCGGGCTGGTCAGCAGCTTGGCCGAGCGGGCCTGGTGCAGGGCGTCCATCACCTCGCCATACACATCCAGCTGCAGCTGCGTCGCCGCGGCGTTGCCGACCCGCACCGGCGCGGCGCCCTGGTAGCCCGGCAGCCAGGGCACCTCGTTCTCCTCCAGCCGCCGCTCGCCGGCGATGCCGTACATGATCTGCACCTGGTCCGGGCTGCCGGCGATGCTGCGGTGCAGCCACCCGGCCCAGGCCCCCGCTTCCTCGGTATATCCAGCCGCCATGAAGGCGAACAGGGTGATGGTGGCGTCGCGCAGCCAGCAGAAGCGGTAGTCCCAGTTCCGCACGCCGCCCAATGCTTCCGGCAGGGAGGTGGTGGGCGCGGCCACGATACCGCCGGTGGGCGCGTAGGTCAGGCACTTCAGCGTCAGCAACGAGCGCTGCACCACCTCCGCCCACGGTCCGTCATAGGTGCAGCGTCCGCTCCAGTTGGCCCAGTACTCCTCCGTCGCGTACAATGCGTCGTCGGCGTCCAGGCTGATGGGCGGCGGCAGGTGCGACGGGCCATGCGTCAGCACGAAGGGCACGCGGTCGCCTTCCCGCACGGTAAACTCGGAGAAGGTCCGCAGGTCCCGCCCTTGCAGCTCGACCGGTGTCCGCAGTACGACCATCTCCGGCCCGGCAACCGCGACGAAGCCGTTGCCGCCCTTTCGCCGGGTGACCCAAGGGACGGACAGGCCGTAGTCGAAGCGCAGCGCCAGGTCCAACTCCATCGGCACGGTGCCGTGCCTGCCCTCGACGATGCGGACCAGGGTGCCGCACGGCGCGCCCGGCACCATGAAATCAATCAGGGCGACCTGCCCGGTTTCGCACTCGAACACGGTTTCCAGCACCAGGCTGCCGGTCCGGTAGCTGCGCTTGACAGAGTAGGCGCCCTCGGCAGGGGCGATCTTGAAGCAGCCGTGCTCCGGCCCGCCCAGAATGGCGGCGAAGCAGGCAGCGCTATCGAAGCGGGGCCAGCACAGCCAGTCCACGCTGCCGTCGCGCCCGACCAGGGCCGCGGTGGCGCAGTCTCCGATCAGGGCGTAGTCCTCGATTTCATTGGGGGGCGGGTTGCTCATCCTGTTCAGGACGCCGGGAGGGTGGCGGAGGTTGCACCGAGCCATTCCAGGAGCATGGCGCTGACCTGCTCCGGCTGCTCCAACGGCGGCAGGTGTCCCGCGCCGGCCATGGTCCGCAACAGCGCCCCCGGTATGCCGGCCGCGATCTCGGACGCAAGCGCCGGGGGCGTGAGCGCATCGGCCTCGCCGACGGCAACGAGGGTGGGGACGCGTATGCCGGGCAGGTCGGGCCGGCTGTCGGGCCGGGCCAGGATGGCGGCTTGCTGGCGCAGGTAAACCGCCTTGCCCAGACGGTCCGCCATGCCGGAGATCTCGTGCACCAGCGCCGCATCCCCGATCCGGTCCGGGTGCAGCAGGTCGGCCAGCAGGCGGGGTGTCACGCCGTGGAAGCGGCCGCCGCGGGCCACCAGCGCCATCAGTCCGCGCCGGCGCCGCGCCGCTGCCGTGGTGTCGGGGCGGGCGCTGGTGTCCATCAGGCACAGCCGCATCACCCGGCCCGGCGCTTGGCGCAGCAGTTCGAAAGCTACGTAGCCGCCCATGCTCAGCGCGACCACGGAAAACTGCCGGGGCAAGCCCTCCATCAAGCGGGCGGCCATCACCTCCAGCGAGTCGTCCAGGGTCAGGTCAGCCACGGCGCAGTCGGCGACCGGAGACAGCGCATGAAGCTGGTGGCGCCATAACCCGGCGTCGCACAACAGGCCCGGCAAGAAAACGACGGCCGGTCGTTGCAGCCTACATGCTGGTGTTGCCATGCTGGTGATCCACGGGGCTGCCAAGCTTACGCCAACCTTGACTTATTGCCGTTGTTTCCCGATATGCCAGGCGCTGTACGCCTCAAAGCGCGGGTGCCGTGCTATGGCGCCAAGCCAACCCACCTTGTATCGAGAAACACGTTTGACGGATATAACGACCGCCGCTGCGGACGGACAAGTGCACGCCGACGACCAGGACGCCTCCCCGGCGCCTGGGGCCGTTGGCCCCGACGCGCTGCCGTCAGAAGTCGCCATGCCGGCGCAGGCTGAACCTGCGGCACCGGAAGAGCATATGCCGGAAGATCCCATATCTTCCGGAACTGGCGATGTCAGCGACGCCGAGGCCGCCTACAACGATGAAGGCGAGGCGGAGCCGAATGGATTTGCTGACCTTGGCTTGTCGCCCGAGATTTTCCGCGCTGTCGAGGACATGGGTTATCGCACGCCCACTCCGATCCAGGCGCAGGCGATCCCGTCGGTGCTGATGGGGCGTGACGTGCTGGGCTGCGCGCAGACCGGCACCGGCAAGACTGCCTCGTTCGTGCTGCCGATGCTCGACATCCTGTCCGGCAGCCGCGCCCGCGCCCGGATGCCGCGCAGCCTGATCCTGGAACCGACGCGCGAGCTGGCGCTGCAAGTCGCCGAAAACTTCGTCAAGTATGGCAAGTATCTCAAGCTGAACCACGCCTTGCTGATCGGCGGTGAAAGCGTATCCGACCAGAAGGACGCCCTGTTGAAAGGCGTGGACGTGCTGATCGCGACGCCGGGCCGGCTGATGGACCTGTTCGAGCGCGGCGGGATGCTGCTGACCGATACCAAGATATTGGTCATAGACGAGGCAGATCGGATGCTCGACATGGGATTCATCCCCGATGTTGAGAAGATCGTCGGCTTCCTGCCGCGCACCCGGCAGACCTTGTTCTTCTCCGCCACGATGGCGCCGGAAATCCGGCGGCTGGCGGACGCCTTCCTGCAGAACCCAAGGGAGATCACCGTTAGCCGGCCGGCAAGCGTCGCCAGCACCATCGTTGCCGGGCTGACCGTTGTCGATTCGCTGGAGAAGCGTGAAGCGCTGCGCCGGCTGATCCGCAGCGAGGACGTGCAGAACGCGCTGATTTTCTGCAACCGCAAGCGTGACGTGGACATCCTTTATAAGTCGCTGAAGCAGCATGGCTTCAGCGTCGGCGCCCTGCATGGCGACATGAGCCAGCCGGAGCGCTTTGCGACGCTGACGCGGTTCAAGGCCAACGAGATCCGGCTGCTGGTGTGCAGCGACGTGGCGGCGCGGGGGCTGGACATCGGCGGGCTGAGCCATGTGTTCAACTTCGACGTGCCGATCCATGCGGAGGACTACGTTCACCGGATCGGCCGCACCGGGCGGGCTGGGATGACCGGCCACGCCTTCACGCTGGCGACGCCGGATGACAAGGGTTTCGTGGACGCTATCGAAAAGCTGGTCGGCGCCCCGATCCCGCGCATGCAGGTCGAGGGTCTGGATCCCGTCGAGTTCGCCGAGGGAGACGGCCGCCGCCGTGGCCGCGGGCGCGGCGCCAAGGCACCACCCTCCGCAACGAAGCGGATTGACGTTGTTGAGCCGTCAGGCGACGAGGTGCCAAAGGCAGCGAAGCCTCGCCGTAGCCGGGCCAAGAAGACGGAGGTGCCCGCAGAGGCGTTGCTGGCCGAGCCTGTTGCCGCTGATGCTGCGCAAGACGCTCCGGCTGAGGCTGCCTCGTCCGAACCGCGCCGGCAGGCCCGTGAGCCGCGCCGCTCCGAGGGCCGCAGGGATGAGCCGCGCCGTGACGACACGCGCCGTCGCGAGGAGCCGCGGCGCGAAGAGCCACGCCGCGAGGAAGCCTTGCGCCCCGTGGATACCCGCCCATGGAACGAGCGTCGCCCGCGCGACGGCCGTCGCCGCGACGAGGATCTTGGCCCCTCGGTATTGGGATTTGGGGACGACGTGCCGGCATTCATGCTGCTGCGTTCCCGTAGCAGGCGCACGGCCCCCGCAAGGGCTGTGGCCGAGGCCGAATGATTTCTGGGGGGACACCATGAACGTCGTCGTACCTATCCAACAGCCCGAAGCTGCTGAAGCCAAGCTGACCGCCGACCGCCCGTCTGCCGCTCGCAAGATGGGGCTGTTCAAGTGGGACGACGCCCTGTTGCTGGACGAGCAGCTTACGGAAGACGAGCGGGCGATGCGTGACGCGGCGCAGGCCTATTGCCAGGATCGCCTGATGACCCGCGTGCTGGAGGCGAACCGGCACGAGCGGTTCGACCGCTCCATCATGACCGAAATGGGCGAGATGGGCTTTCTGGGCGCCACACTGGATAGCCACGGCTGCGCAGGTGTCGGCTACGTCGCCTATGGCCTGATCGCCCGCGAGGTGGAACGTGTGGACAGCGGCTACCGCAGCGCATTCAGCGTGCAGTCGTCCTTGGTTATGTATCCGATCTGGGCATTCGGTTCGGAAGACCAGAAGGACCGTTTCCTTCCCAAGCTGCGCGCCGGCGAGTTCGTCGGTTGCTTCGGCCTGACGGAGCCGGATGCCGGATCCGACCCGGCCAGCATGCGGACCCGGGCCAAGGCGGTTGACGGCGGCTTCGTGCTGAACGGGTCCAAGACCTGGATCACCAACTCGCCCATCGCCGACGTGTTCGTGGTGTGGGCGAAGAACGACGCCGGCGACATTAAGGGCTACATCCTTGAGAAGGGCATGGCCGGGCTGACGGCGCCGAAGATCGAGGGCAAGTTCGCCCTGCGTGCTTCCGTCACCGGCATGATCATGATGCAGGATGTATTCGTGCCGGCCGCGAACGAGCTGCCGAACGTTAAGGGATTGCGCGGGCCGTTCTCCTGCTTGAACAACGCCCGCTACGGCATCTCCTGGGGTGCGCTGGGCGCGGCCGAGTTCTGCTGGCACGCCGCCCGCAGCTACACGATGGAGCGGCAGATGTTCGGCCGCCCGCTGGCCGCGACCCAGTTGATCCAGAAGAAGCTGGCTGACATGCAGACCGAGGTCACGCTGGGCCTGCAGGGGGCGTTGCGCCTCGGCCGGCTGATGGAGGAGGGCCAGGCCGCCCCCGAGATGATCAGCCTGATGAAGCGCAACAACTGCGGCAAGGCGCTGGATATCGCCCGGGTCAGCCGTGACATGCACGGCGGCAATGGCATCTCCGACGAGTATCACGTGATCCGCCACGTGATGAACCTTGAAGCGGTGAACACCTACGAGGGCACGCATGACGTGCATGCGCTGATCCTTGGCCGAGCCCAGACCGGCCTCTCTGCCTTCGGAGGATAATTCGCCGACGCCCGTCCGTATCCAGCGCATGGGTGCGGACGGCGACGGTGTCAGCACGCTTCCTGGCGGAGTGTCGCTGTTCTTCCCCGACACGCTGCCTGGTGAGTTGGTGCAGCCCGGCACCCTGTCCCGTCGCGGCGAGGGCTGGACCGGCGGCAGCACCGTGCTGGAACCGGCCCTAGATCGTGTCGTTCCGCCCTGCCCGCATTTTGGACCCTGCGGGGGCTGCACACTGCAGCACTGGCGGGATGACAGCTACGCTGCCTGGAAGGTTGGGCAGGTTACTGATGCCATGCGGCGCATGGGTGGTCCAGTCCTGCCCATCGGCATGGCCCGGACGCCTCCCAATGCACGTCGCCGGATGGACCTGGCGATCCGCCGCGACGGTCCCGCCATACGCATCGGCCTGCACCGCCGCCGCTCCCGCGACATCGTGGACATGCAGGCCTGTCCGGTGCTGCACCCTGCCCTGTTTGCCCTGATCCAGGCGCTACGTCCCGTGCTGCGGCGGCTGCAAGGGCTGAAACGGGACGGTTCGGCCGTCGTGAACCTGCTGGACAGCGGCCCGGACCTGCTGCTGCGTACGGACGCCGAGCTAACCTCGGGCGACCGGACGCTGCTGACCGCGCTGGCCAACGCGCATGGCCTGCCACGCATCAGTTGGGCGCCGGGCCTGGCCCGCGGCAGCCAGGGCGCGCCGGAGCCTGCCTGCCTGCTGCGCCCCGCCACGACGGCGTTGTCCGGCGTGGACACCCCCATCCCGCCCGGCGCCTTCCTGCAAGCCTCCCGCGAGGGCGAGGAGGCCATCGTCGCCGCCGTGCTGGCCGCCCTGCCCCCGCTGGCGGCGAAGGCCCGCATCCTGGAGCTGTTCGCCGGCTGCGGCAGCATCACCCATGCCCTGGCCACCCGCGCCCGGGTGCAGGCATACGAGGGCGACCTGGCGGCCTACACGGCGCTGCGCCGGGCCGCCAATCCGCGCGTGCTGGCCGCCCATCGCGACCTGGCGCGGCAGCCGTTGCAGGCGGCGGAGTTGAAGGGCGCCGGCGCCATCGTGCTGGACCCGCCGCATGGCGGTGCGCTGGCGCAGGTGCCCGCCCTGGCTGCGAGCGGCATCCCGGTCGTGTATGTCAGTTGCAACCCGGCGGCGCTTGCGCGGGACGGCCGGGTGCTGCTGCAAGCGGGCTACCAGGCCGTATCCGCCGCTGCCGTGGACCAGTTCCTCTGGTCGGCCCGCGTGGAAAGCGTGGTCGGGTTTACGAAGGGACGCTGATGGACTACCGCGACGCGACCGAGGCCGACCTGCCGGCGATCGTGCATTTGCTGGCCGATGACCGCTTCGGTGCCGGGCGGGAGCGGGACATGTCACCGCTGCCGCCGTCCTACCTCGCCGGCTTCCGCGCTATGCTGGTCCAGGGCGGGCGGATCATGCTTGCGGTGCAGGATGGTGCGGTTGTCGGCTGCATGCAGTTCAACGTCATCCACGGCGTATCCCAACAGGGCCGAAGCCGCGCGCAGGTGGAGGGCGTGCGCGTGGACAGCACGATGCGCGGCAGGGGGATCGGCGTGGCGATGATGCGTCATGCCATGGTCGAAGCGCGTGCTGCCGGCTGCGCCATCCTGCAGCTGACCACGAACCGCGAACGGACGGAGGCGCAGGCGTTCTATGCCCGCCTCGGATTCATCCACAGCCATGCCGGGATGAAGATCGCCCTTGAGCCGTAGCCACCCTGTTCACGTTCCGGCCGATCCAGCCCCGCTGCATAGCACGCTGCTGCTCCCGGACGGCACCGGACCGCATCCGGCCCTGATCTTGCTGCCCGGGTCTGGGCCGGTGGACCGCGACGGCAACCTGCCTGGCCTGGTGAACAACAGCCTGCGCCTGCTGGCGGAGGGCTTGGCGGAGCAGGGAATCGCCACCCTCCGGGCGGACAAACGCGGTGTCGGCGCCAGCCACGCTGCGGCGCCCGACGAGGCGTTGCTGCGCCTGGAAACCTATGTGGATGATACGGTCCGCTGGATGCGCGCCCTTGGCGGCGACCCCGCCGTTGCCCGGGTGGGCCTGCTGGGACACAGCGAGGGCGCCCTGATCGCAATGCTGGCGGCGCAGCGGGCGGCATTGGACCGGCTGGTGCTGGTGGCCGGCGCCGGGTCGCCTGCCGGGCCGGCTCTCCTGCGGCAACTCGCGGCGGGAGGCACCCCGCCAGAGCTTGTCGCCGCCGCGCGCGGCATCGTCGCCCGGCTGCTGGGTGGCGAAGCCGTCGCCCAGGTGCCGCGCGAACTGGCCGGGCTATTCCGCCCCAGCGTGCAGCCTTATCTCACGTCCTGGCTGCTGCGCGACCCGGCTGCAGAGTTGGCAGCCGTCCGTTGTCCCGTGCTGGTCGTTCAGGGTGCGGCGGACCTGCAGATGCAATTGTCAGATGCCCGGCTGCTTGCGGCATCCTGTCCCGGCGCCAGGCTGCTGCTCGTGCCAGCCATGAACCACGTGCTGAAGGCGCCCGCCGAGGGCCGGGCGGCTAACCTGGCGGCCTATGCCGATCCGGGCCTGCCGTTGGCTGCAGGCTTGGTGGAGGGGATTGCGCGGTTCGTTCTGGGCTGACTGGCTGCCCTGGGCAGGACCGCGGCGGCGAATGGTCCAGGGCAAAGTGCATCAGGCACTCGCCATAGCGCTGCCCGAATGCGGCGGTGGCGCCGGCACTGTGACCGTTGAAGCCTTCGGGCCGGTCAATCAGCAGCAACGCCCCGAGGCGCGGTGCGACGCCCTGCATCAGCCGGGTCCGGCGGTCGGCATCGCCAATGAACGTATCGCCGGTGAACTGCACGAAAGCGACCCGGGTCCGGGTGTCGGGCACACCGGCCAGCATGGCACGCAGGTCATCGTATTGGGCCGTGAGGTTGGTGCTGTCGCCGGTGCCGTGCGCCGCGGGTGAGACCGCGATCACCACGTCCGCCAGGCCCGGCGTGTCCAGCACCTGCAGGCTGTTCCACGCCCCACGCGACTGGCCCCCGGCGACGATGCTGCGGTAGCCGATCCGGCGCATCTCCTGCAGCCCGTCATGCAGCCAGCCGGCGGCGCGGTCCCTGGCATCCGCCATCGGCTCCCGGTCGAAGCGGACCACGTCATAGCCGATGTTGTTCAACGGGCGGATCAGGGATTGCGGCTGGATGCCGCGGTTGTCCATCTCCGGGCCGCCATAGCCATGCGCCCAGACGACCACGCCGCGGGCCGCCGCCGGGCCATGCCAGATGAATCGGGCGTCGGGCACGAGGGCGTAGTTCCAAGTTGTTGCCAGTGGTCCCGGCGGCGAGGCGGCATGGGATTGCTGGCCCGGCCAGACTACATCCAGGTTCTCAGCATACAGGGCGCAACCAAGTGCGCCCTTGGCGACGCATTGCTGCAACGCCTTTTCGCGGACGGTTTCGATGGTGTCATGGAGGCTGCCCGAGACCCAGCCGATCTTTCCGCTGGGCGCCACGGCAAATGCTCGGGGCAGGTTGGACTGCAGCCATGCCTCGTAGTTGGCGCGTCCGGCGTCGTCGAGATAGGGAACGGCATGGGCATCAAGAACCGACGCCGGTGCGGCCAGGACTGGCGAGGCAACGAAGGCCAGGCCGCAGGCAAGTGCTTGAACTGTCCTACGCATCGCAAGTCCCTGATTTCGACCAGGCTAGGATGCAGGCGGGTTCAGTCCGGCACAAGGCCAGGTTTGCGGCGCGAGACGTTAGACGTGGAAGCTTTCGCCGCAGCCGCAGCGTCCCTTCTCGTTGGGGTTGCTGAAGGTGAAGCCGCTGGTCAGGCTTTTGGTCTCATAGTCCATGACGCTGCCGATCAGGAACAGGCTGGCCTTGCGGTCCACGAGCACGGTCAAGCCGCGGTCTGTCACGACCTCATCGCCCGGCCCGGCCTCCGGCACCCAGGTCATGTCATAGGAAAGGCCGGAGCAGCCCTTGGTGTTGACGCTGATCCGGAGCAGCATTCCCTCCTGACCCTTGGCATACAGGGCCGACAGGCGTGCGGCGGCTGCGTCGGTCAGGGTCATCAACTGCGGCAGCGCGCGGCGTGGGCGGGTGACGGTCTGGGTGTCCACTCTAGGTCTCCTTCCTTCTCCCTCCCCCTCCGGGAAAGGGTTGGGGTGGGGGGTCTTGGGGCCGGAATCCGGCCCATGCTGAGCCGGTCCGCATACGGAGGAGATGACGCCGGCCCGCCTCCTCACCCCGAACCTCTCCCGGAGGGAGAGGGAGAAGCGAGTCAGAACATGTTAAGCGCCAGGCGTGCCTCTTCCGTCATCCGGCTGGGGTCCCATGGCGGGTCCCAAACGGTGTCCACATGGCAGGACGACACGCCCGGCACCGCCATGACCGCGTCCTGCACCTGGATCGGCAGCTCCTGTGCGCTCGGGCAGCCCGGCGCGGTCAGGGTCATCTCCA
>DASWOJ010000466.1:0-25786 GCA_036398775.1 Acetobacteraceae bacterium | reverse complement strand
GTGGGCAGCCAGCGCCTGGCGGTGTTCCGCACCCATGCGGACGGCGTGTTCGCGACGCAGGAGCGGTGCCCGCATCTGGGGGGGCCGCTGGCGGACGGGCTGATTGACGGCAACGCGGTGATCTGCCCGCTGCACGACCGGACCTATGACCTGCGGAGCGGGGATGGGCTGAACACGGAGTGCCGGGTGCAGACCTATCCGGCCCGGGTCGGGGCGGATGGGGTGATCGTGGTGACGGTGGGGCCGGGGTAGCTGCCAGCAGCCTCGCCGGTTCACGGCTTGCGTCGCCCCTTGGTTCGGGGGGCGATGCACCTGGCAATGCATGGGATGCCGCCCGTACCGACGCGGGCGACGGCGGGCCTGCACACGAACGGCAAGGGCAGTTAGAGTCATGTTTCTCCCTTTGCACCTTGCAGTATGTTTTGCGGCAGGCTTTCTGGAAACACGATATATTTTGTAAAATCCATCCTGACGTGCCACTAGCGTTTGATTTTCTTTATTGTTGCACAACGTTTCTTGTTGCGTTTTATTAATATGTTTGCGATAAAGCGACGGAGACTTGTATAGCAATTCAGGGAAGAAGCATGGCCCAGGCATCTCGCCGCACTCTCCTGCGCACAGCGTGCGCTGCGGCAACCGTGGCTGCTGCGCGGGCTGCGTTCCCTAGCGGTGCCCATGCACAGGGCGCAGGGCCGGAAACGACGACGGCATTGCTCGCCTACGTCACGCTGACGGACGCCGCCCCCCTGATTGTCGCCAAATCGAAAGGCCTGTTTGCGAAGCATGGCATGCCGGATGTCGGCCTCGTGCGCCAGCCGAGCTGGTCTTTCACCTGTGAAAGCCTGGCGCTTGGCGGAGCGGGCGAGGGTGTGGACGGGGCGCATATCATGTCGTCGCTTGCCTACCTGCTCAGCCTGGGCAAGGCGGCGGACGTGAGTGCGGCGGTGACGCTGCACATCCTGGCCCGGCTGAACACCAACGGCCAAGCCATCAGCGTGTCCAAGGCGCTGATGCCGCTTGGCGCACGGCTGGATTCGGCGCCGCTCAAGTCCGCCTTCGCGGGCAAGCCCGACCGGGCCGGCGTCACCTTCCGGGGCGGCACGCACGACCTTTGGCTGCGCTACTGGCTGGCGGCCGGCGGCGTGGACCCTGACAAGGATTTGCAGACAGTCGTGGTGCCGCCGCCGCGCATGGTGTCGGACATGGCTGCCAGCGCCATGGGCGTGGCCTGCGTCGGTGAGCCGTGGCCCGACCAGATCAGGCGCCAGGGCGTTGGCTACACCGCCTGTCAGACCGGGGAAATCTGGCGCGACCACCCGGAGAAGGCCCTGGTGGTGCGTGCGGACTGGGCGGCGAAGAACCCCCGCGCCGCCGTAGCCCTGACCGCCGCCGTGATCGAGGCGCAGCAATGGGCCGAGAAGGCGGAGAACAAGGCGGAGGTGGCCGCGATTCTGGGCAAAAGCAATTGGTTCAATGTGCCGGTTGCCGACATCGTGCCGCGGCTGTCCGGCAACGTGGATTATGGCGACGGCCGGAAGGTGCAGGACTCGCCGGTGCGGATGAAGTTCTGGGCCGACCATGCCAGCTATCCCTATCAGTCGCATGACTTGTGGTTCCTTACGGAGTGCATGCGCTGGGGCTTCCTGCCGCGAGCCACCGACACCCGGGCAGCGGTCGCGGCCGTGAACCGGGAGGACTTGTGGCGCGCTGCAGCCGCCGCTGCCGGGGTGAGCGTGTCCGACATGCCGGTTGGCACGTCACGCGGCAAGGAGATCTTCTTCGACGGGCACGTCTTCGACCCGGAGGATCCGTCGGCTTATTTGAGCGGCTTGACGATCAAAGCCGTTACGGCCTGATTTCGCAGGGTTGGCGGGCTGCCCGATCAGCGCCAGCACGGACAGGGGCCGCCGAGCAATAGATTCCGGCCTGGTGAACGTGCGGGTCCACCGCCGGCGTCCGCTGCCTACGGGACCGCGGGCACGATGGCGGCCGGGATTAGCGGGTCGTCAATCACCGGCGCCCCGCTGATGTGCTGATAGGTGCTGTATAGGATCATCCCGGTCGCCATGTCCTTCCAGGCCGTCGCGACGGAGCGGTAGGTGTTGCCCTCGAAGCCTTCGCGGTAGTGCGACAGCCGCATCGCCTGGTAGGTCGCGTCCAGGATCTTGATGCGTTCGATCCCCTCGTTGCGGACGAGGTCGTGGTATGCGTAGCCCGGTCCCATACGCACGTCGAAGCCGATGGCGTCCCCGGTGTGGCCGGACATCACCTGCTTCAAGGCGGGATGGGCGTTGCCGGCGCCGGGCCAGGACGTGAGCCAGATGCCATACCACGCCTGCACCTCCTCCCCGCCGACCCGCATCCGGCACAGGTCCGGGGTGTCCGTGGCGCCCAGGTATTCAAAGGTGGGTCCGCCCTTGGTTTCGACCCGCGCCCCGGTTGCGGGACAGGACGGGGGCGGCGTGCCGTCCGCCGGCCGGGTGTTCACGCCTGTGATGATCGGCGGGTAACGGCGGGCCGCGGCGTCCAGTCCGGGGTTCCGGCCGGGTTTACGCGCTGCGTCCTGCGCCGCCGCCGGCACTGCCGCCACCAGCAGCAGCGCCGTCATCGCACCTGCAAACCTCATGAACACGTCCTCCCATCCCAGTCGCGGCGAAGTGAGCAGCCGCACCAATATGCCGTGCCGCCTCCGCATTGACGCAGGGCTGCCTGGGGTACACCCGTACAGCATGTTCACCTGGTTCGAAAACCTGGTCCAGCCTACCCTTACCGACCCTTCCGCGCCGCCGCCCAGCGGGACGGGGGATGAAAGCCTGCTGGGCTTCTGCTGGCACTATGCCCGGCAGATGCGCGGGCTGATTGCGGTACTGTTCGGCGCCGGGCTGCTGGTGGCGCTGTGCGACGCCGGCATCCCCGTCATCATCGGGCGCGCCGTGACGCTCGCCAGCACGCACGATCCGGCGACGATGCTGCGGGACGCCTGGCCGCAACTGCTGGGCATGGGGGCCTTTCTGCTGCTGGTGCGCCCGGCGGCGCTGCTGCTGCAGAACCTGACGACCAACCAGGCCATCGCGCCGGGCTTCACCAACCTGGTGCGTTGGCAGAACCACTGGCATGTCGTGCGGCAAAGCCTGACGTTCTTCCAGAACGATTTTGCCGGGCGCATCGCCAACCGGGTGATGCAGACGGGGCCGAGCCTGCGGGAAAGCATCACCGCGACCACCAACGCCGCCTGGTATATCGTCGTCTATGGCACCAGCGCCATGCTGCTGCTGGCCCATGCCGACGCCGTGCTGGCGCTGCCGATCCTGCTGTGGTTCGGCGGCTATGCCCTGTTCCTGCGTTATTTCATCCCTCGTTTGCGGACGCGGTCGCGGCTGGTGTCGGAGGTGCGCTCGGCGCTGACGGGCCGTGTCGTGGACAGCTACACCAACATCCTGACCGTCAAGCTGTTTGCCCGCGCCCAGGACGAGGACCGCTTCGTCAGGGATGGCGTGGACGAGCATACCGCGGCGATGCACCAGTTGTTCCGGATGCAGACGCGGTTCGGGCTGACGCTCGCGGCGATGAACGCGACGATGCTGGTCGGCGTCGGCGGCGTGGCATTGACGCTGTGGTCGCGCGGCGCGATCGCAGTCGGCACGGTGGCGACGGCGCTGCCGATGGCCTGGCAGATCAGCAACATGGCGGGCTGGGTCGCCTTCAACATCACCCAGATCTTCGACAACGTGGGCGTGGTGCAGGACGGGATGAAGTCCATCGCCGTGGCGCAGGGCATGCCGGACCCGCCGGGTGCGCCCGAGCTGCGCGTGATGGAGGGCAGCATCCGGTTCGAGGATGTGAGCTTCGGCTATGGCACGGTGCGCGGCGTGCTGCACGGGCTGTCGCTGGACGTGGCCCCCGGGGAGCGCATCGGGCTGATCGGCCGCAGCGGCGCCGGCAAGAGCACGCTCATGAATCTGCTGCTGCGGTTCCATGCGCCGGAGGCCGGGCGCATCCTGGTGGACGGGCAGGACATCGCCGGAGTGACCGCCGAAAGCCTGCGCGGCGCCATCGCGGTAGTCACGCAGGACACGTCGCTGCTGCACCGCTCCATACGCGACAACATCCGCTATGGCCGGCCGAACGCGCCGGAGGCCGACGTGGCGGAGGCGGCGCGACAGGCGGAGGCGCTGGAGTTCATCGAGGGGCTGGAGGACTGGCAGGGGCGCACCGGGTTCGACGCCCAGGTGGGGGAGCGCGGCGTCAAGCTGTCCGGCGGCCAGCGGCAACGCGTCGCCATCGCCCGGGTGATCCTGAAGGACGCACCGATCCTGGTGCTGGACGAGGCCACGTCGGCGCTGGACAGCGAGGTGGAGGCGGCGATCCAGGGCCAGTTGGATGCGCTGATGCAGGGCCGCACGGTGATCGCCATCGCCCACCGCCTGAGCACCATCGCCCGCATGGACCGGCTGGTGGTGCTTGACGAGGGCCGGATCGTCGAACAGGGCACCCATGCGGCGCTGCTGGCGGCGGGCGGGGCCTATGCCCGGCTGTGGGCGCGGCAGTCCGGTGGGTTCGTGCAGGCGGCGGCGTAGGGAGTGGTGCTCTCCCTGCCTTTGGGAGAGGGTTGGGGTGATGGGATCGCACGCATGAATTTCTAGTCATCCGAGTACCGGCATGGTCTTTTGATGGGCCGAGTTCTGGTCGTGCGGCTTCCCTCACCCCGGCCCTTTCCCGGAGGGAGAGGGAGAAGGAGGGGCGATTAGGCTTCGGCTTGTTCGGTTTCCGGGTCGGCTGCACCTTCGTCGCCCGTGGCGCTTTCTGCGGCGTGGCGTATGCGGGCTTCCTCAAGGTCCAGTTCCCGCTCAATGCGCCGCCTTGCTTCGTCGGTAATGGCGCCGGACAGGTATAGGCCGGTGATCTGCGCCCGTTCGGCGTCGTTCAGTTGCAATTGGACCATGGCGTTGTCCGCCACCGGGCTGCCTTCCACATGCAGGCTGGCCGTTCCTTCGAACTGCGCGCGGCGGTCCAGGTGGCGGCGGCGCAGGGCAGCAATTGCCGCGGACGGGGCGCCCCTGGCCTCCAGCGCGTTCAGCCGGGCCAATGCGGCGTCCACGCCCGCGACGCGCGCCGCGACTTCCCGAACCTTGTCCTCCGCCGCCTCCGACGCCCCGGCCTCCGCCAGGCCCAGCCGGCGGATCACGGTTGGCAGCAGCGTCCCCTGCCCCACCAAGGTCACGAAAATCACGCAGAAGGTGGTGAACAGGATCAGCCCCCGCTCCGGGAACGGCTGCCCGTCCACCTGCAACGGGATGGACAGGGCTGCGGCCAGCGACACAACGCCGCGCAGCCCGGTGAAGCCGATCAGGAACGGCACCTGCCAGGACGGCGCCGGGTCGCGCCGTCCGATTGCCGGGATGCGCCGCGGCAGGTAGGTCGCCGGGAACACCCACACGAAGCGCACCAGCACCACCACGGCGCTGACGGCCGCCCCCGCCAGCAACAGCCGCGATCCGCTGCTGTCCTGCAGGCCATCCAGCACGACACGCGCCTGCAGACCCGTCAGCAGGAACACCAGTCCCTCGACCAGGTGGACCACCAGGCCCCATACGAAATACCCCTGCAGCCGTGTTTGCACCGAGATGAAGCGCAGCCCGTGCCAACTCACATACAGCCCGGCTGCGACCGCCGCGATCACCCCGGACCCACCCAGGGCGTGCGGCGGCCAGAACGCGAAGTAGGGCACGAGCAGCGCCAGCACGATCTCCACCTGCGGGTCGCCCATCAGGCGGCGCAGGCGCAGGCTGGCCCAGCCCAGCAACATGCCCCACAGGGTTTCGCCCACGACGATGGCGGCGAAGGTGACAGCCACCTGCGGCACGGACACGCCGCCGGTTTCGACCGCCGCGACGGCGAACGAGAACAGGATCAGCGCGGTGGCGTCGTTGACCAGCCCCTCGCCCTCCAGCACCACCAGGATGCGCCCTGGCAGGCCGAGGCGGCGGGCGATCGCCATCGGCGCCACGGCGTCCGGCGGCGACACGACGGCGCCGAGCACGAAGCCAACCGCCCAGGGCATGCCGAGCAGCAGGTGCGCCGCCGCCGCCACCGCCGCCGCGGTGAACAGCACGCAGCCCACCGCGAGCAGCATGATCGCTCGCAGGTTGTCGCGGAAACCCGGCCAGCTCATGCCGACGCCTGCGGCATACAGCAGCGGCGGCAGCATCAGCAGCAATACCATGTCCGGGTCTATGCTGATGCGCGGGATGCCGGGCACGAAGGCCAGCACGGCGCCGGCCAGCACCAGCAGGATGGAGTGGGGCAGCCCGGCCCCTCGCGCGCCTGCGGCGACCAGTGCGGTTGTCGCGGCCAGGCCGAGGCCGTTCAGGTAAAACGGGTCCATCCCGCGCTAACCCGGCACCGGCACGGGTGGTTGCCTTGCTTCGCCCTCTTCCTCCGGGAGAAGGTTGGGGTGGGAGAGGGTCACGCGGTATCTGCTTCCGACGGAAGAGCCTGCCATGATTAAGAGTGGCGTGTGTGGCCCCCCTCACCCTGAACCCTCTACCGGAGGGAGAGGGAAAAGCCTTATGCCTCGCGCAGCCTCGCCACGCGGAGGGGCACGGGCGGATGGCTGAAGTTGACCAGCGCATACAGCGGATCGGTCGTCAGCGTGCTTGCGTTGTCGCGCGACAGGCGCATCAGCGCGCCGGCCATCGGCTCGGCGCCGACCAGGCGGCGGGCGAAGTCGTCGGCCTGATACTCGTGCCGGCGGCTGACCCAGTTGGCTGCGATTCCCAGCAGCGGCCCGGCCATCTGCACGACCAGCAATCCCACCACCAGCGCCAGCGCGTCATCCCGGTGCGCAATGCCGAAGCCTGGCAGTAGCCAGGGCTGCCGCAGCAGCCAGCCGACGCAGAACAGCCCGATGAAAGTCACGGCGGCCGATTGCAGCAGGCCCAGTAGAATGTGGTTCAGCTTGAAGTGGCCTAGCTCGTGCGCCAGCACCGCCTCCAACTCGTCTTCCGGGTTGCTGGCGATCAGGGTGTCGAACAGCACGATCCGCTTGGTGCGGCCAAGGCCCGAGAAGTAGGCGTTGCCGTGCGCCGACCGGCGTGATGCATCCATGACGAACAACCCGCTGGCCTGGAAGCCGCACCGTTCCAGCAGCCGTTCCACCCTGGTGCGCAGCGGGCCGTCCAGCGGGGTGAAGCGGTTGAACATCGGCGCGATGACGCGGGGATACAGGTCCATCATCACGAACATCAGCGCCATCAGCCCCAGCCAGGCCCAGAACCACCAGGGGCCGGGCTGCCGCATCAGCCACAGCAGCCCTGCCAGCAGCGGCACGCCCAGCAGCAGCGACAGCGCCCAGCCCTTAACCCGGTCGAGCGCGAAACGGCCGGGGGTGGTGCGGTTGAAGCCGAACCGCGCCTCGGTCCCGAAGGTCCGGAGGATTGCGAGCGGCAGGCCCAGCAGGCTGCTGACTGCGCCGGCCGCCACCAGGAAGGCCACCCCGCGGCCGATGCCGGGCGGCAGCAGGTCCGCCACCGAGCCATACAGAGCATCGTAGCCCCATACCGCCCAGCCCAGCGCCACCACCAGCCCGAACACCGACGCGGCCGCGCCCAGCCGCAGCCGGGCGCGTTCGTATGCTGCCGCGCGCTGGTGCTCGGCCAGCGTCACGCTGCCGGCGAAGGCGGGCGGCACGGCGCCGCGGTGGCGCTGCACGTGGGCAGCCTGGCGCGTACGCAGATAGAGGTCGAACCCGGTGGCCCCGACGGATACGGCAATGAACAGCAGGAGGAGGATCGGCATGGCAGGCATATGGGGCCGCAGCCGCCATGGGCTAGAACGTGCCGCCGAACCGTGACGCAAGCTCTGCCGGCGGCATCGGCTGGCCCAGCAGGTAGCCCTGGACGGCGGTGCAGCCCAGCACGCGCAGGGTATGGAGCTGATCCTCGGTTTCCACCCCCTCCGCCACCACGTCAACGTTCATGGCCAGGCCTAGGCGCACGATGCCGTCCAGGATCGCCATCGCCCGGCGCTGCTCGCCCATGCGCGCGACCAAGGAACGGTCCAGCTTGATCGCATCGACCTCGAACCGGTCGAGGTGGCCGAGCGACGAGTAGCCCGTGCCGAAATTGTCAAGCGCGACCTGCACCCCGGTCGCCCGCACGGCGCTGAGCACGGCGCCGGCAAGGTCGGGACGCTGCAGGAACACCCCTTCGGTAATGTCCAGTTGCAGGCGGCGGGCTGGGAGTCCGGTGGCGTCCAGCACGGCACACAGCCCGGCGAAGAAGTCCGGGTCCCGCAACTCGACGCCGGACACGTTGACGCTCATGTGCAGGTCGAGGCCGGGATGGGTGCTGGACCAGGCGGCGGCCTGGGCGCAGGCGGCATGCAGCGCCCATCGCCCGATGTCGCGGATCAGCCCGATCTCCTCCGCCAGCGGGAGGAAGGTGGCTGGGGGCACCAGGCCGCGGGTGGGGTGGCGCCAGCGGAGCAGCGCCTCCACCCGCAGCAGGCGGCGCGTGCCGGGGTCGCTGACCGGCTGGTAATCCAGGTGGAACTCCTGGCGCGCCAACGCATGGCGCAGGTCGGTCTGCAGCGCCAGGGAACTGACGGCCGCCCTGCGCATGGCGGCATCGAACACGGCGTAGCTGCCCGGTGCGCGCGTCTTCGCGGCATACATTGCCGCATCGGCGTCGCGCAGCAATGCTTCGGGCTCCCGGTGGCTTGCGGCCGCCTGTGCGATCCCGATGCTGCAGGACGCGAACGCGACATGGCGGTCCAGCACGAAGGCCGGCTGCAGCGCCGCCAGGATGCGCTCGGCGGCCTGCACCGCGGCCTGCAGGGGGTCGTCGGGGTCCACGACCAGCAAGGCGAACTCGTCGCCGCCGACGCGGGCCAGGATGTCGCTGCGGCGGACGCCGGCTTGCAGGCGGGCGGCCACTTCCATCAGCAGCAGGTCCCCGGCGCGGTGGCCCAGGCCGTCATTCACCAGCTTGAAGCCATCCAGGTCCAGGAACAGCAGGGCGCAGCGGGGACCGCCAGCCCTGCCCCGCTCCAGCACGTCCCGCAGGTGGTCCATCAGCGAGGCGCGGTTGCGGAGCCGGGTCAGGCTGTCATGGTAGGCCGCATGGAGCAGCCGTGCCTCGCTGCGCCTGCGTTCGGCGACCTCTGCCTGCAGAAGGCGGCTTTCGGTGCCGCTGGCCTGGGCCTCGGCGGCTTCCGGCTGATGCCGGGCGGTTGCATCGTGTTGGACGGACACCCAGTGCGTACAGGTGCCGAAGTCGTCATGCACCGGGACAATGCTCATCTTCACCCAGTAACGGGTTCCATCCTTCCTGACGTTGAGCAGTTCGACCTCGGCCGCCTCACGCCGTTCGAGCGCCAGGCGCAGCAGGTCCAGTTGCGCCCGGTCCGCACCGGGCGGCTGCAGGATGCGGGGGCTGCGGCCGCGCAACTCGGCCTCGGTATAGCCGGTCATGGCGGTGAAAGCGGCGTTGCAATGCAGGATGCGCGGGCCGGGCTGGTTGATCGGCTCGGCGTCGGTGATCAGGACGGCGTCCCCAACGTTGGCCAGCACGGATTCCAGCATGCGGATGCGGTTGCCGCCCCGTGCCTGTGACAAGGCGCGGATCAGGCGGGGCGCATCTGGCGTCCCGCCGCTGCCTGCTGCTGCCATTATGGGTTCGAACGCATCCAAAAACGCCACGCCTCCATGCCGATCAGGACTACGCCGCATCAGAACGGCGGCCGGAAACGGCGCCATCCCGGCGAACACGCCATAATTGCCAGAGATAAATCATGCAAAAATGCGGCAAAATCAAGTCATGGTGTGTTTTAACGCGTACATTACCACGGATAGCATTTGCACAATCGCAGATTGCACATTCGGCAATGGAAAACATCCGGCGAGGCGGCATTCGAATACGCGGCGATTTGCTGCAACGTCGAATGAACGGTTTATTGCAGGCAGTTGGGCTTGTGCCGCCAGACGTGTCGTTTAGGGTGGCCTCCGTAAATGATGGACAGCTCCATGTTTCCTGGCCTGGCGCGGATCACTAGCGCGTGAGCGGCGTTCCGGCGGGCACGGCCCCACTCTCGCTCCGCGCCCGCATGGGGGCGCTCCGCACCTTGCCGCCCTTCCTGCAAATGGTTTGGCGCACCAGTCCCGGACTTACGGCCGGCCTGCTCGCGCTGCGTCTGGTGCGGGCGCTGCTGCCGGTGGCGACCCTGTTCGTCGGCAAGCTGATCGTGGACGAGGTCGTACGGCTGGCGGCGCTGCCGGGGCATCCTGCGGACAGCGCGGCGTGGCTGGCCAGCGGGCTGCTGGGACGGCTGGCGCTGCTGCTTCTGGGAGAGCTGGGCTTGGCTGTCGGCACCGACATCCTGGGCCGCACCGTGACGCTGCTGGACGGGCTGCTGTCCGAGCGCTTCACCAACGCCGCCAGCATCCGGTTGATGGCGCACGCCGCGACGCTCGATTTGCAGGACTTCGAGGACCCGGCGCTGCAGGACAAGCTGGACCGTGCGCGGCGCCAGACCATCGGGCGCACGACGCTCATCAGCCAGTTGTTCGGCCAGGCCCAGGACCTGGTGACGGTGCTGAGCTTTGCCTTGGGATTGGCGGCCTATGCGCCGTGGCTGATCCTGCTGCTGCTGGCGGCGCTGGTGCCGGCGTTCCTGGGGGAGAGCCACTTCAACGCCCAGGGCTATGCCTTGAACACTGCGCGGACGGCGGACCGGCGGGAGCTGGATTATGTGCGGATGACCGGCGCCAGCACCGATGCGGCGAAGGAGGTCAAGATATTCGGCCTGAACGGCTTCCTGATTGACCGCTACCAGGTGCTGGCGCTGGAGATGCAGGCGGAGAACCGGCGTCTGCTGCTGCGCCGGGCGGCATGGGGCGGCGGCTTCGCGGCGCTGGGGACGGTGGGGTATTATGCGGCCTATGCTTACCTCGCGTGGCGGACGCTGACGGGCGGGTTCAGCATCGGCGACCTGACGTTCCTGGCCGGGTCGTTCCTGCGGCTGCGCGGGCTGCTGGAGGGGCTGCTGGGCGGGTTTTCCTCCATGGCGAGCCAGGCGATGTATCTGGAGGACCTTTACTCGTTCTTCCGCATCCAGCCCGGCATATGCAGCGTGCCCGGGGCGCTGCCGTTTCCGGACGTGCTGCGCGATGGGTTTGTTTTTGAGGGTGTCGGGTTCCGGTATCCGGGATCGGAGCGATGGGCGGTGCGGGGATTGTCGTTCTCGCTGCGAGCCGGGGAAACGCTGGCTCTGGTGGGGGAGAACGGGGCGGGGAAGACGACGCTCATTAAATTGCTGACCCGGCTTTATGACCCGACTGAGGGGCGCATCCTTTTAGAGGGGCGGGACCTGCGGGAGTATGACGTGGCCGGGCTGCGGGGCGGGATGGGGGTCATCTTTCAAGACTTCGTGCGGTATCACCTGACGGCGGCGGACAACATCGCGGTGGGGCGGATCGAGGCGCGCGGGGACCGTGCGCGGATCGAGGCTGCGGCAGCGCGGGGGCTGGCGGACGGGGTGATCGCCCGGCTGCCGGGGGGTTATGACCAGATGGTGGGGCGGTGGTTCCGCTCGGGCGTGGAGCTGTCGGGGGGCGAATGGCAGAAGGTGGCGATTGCGCGGGCGTATATGCGGGATGCGGCGGTGCTGATCCTGGATGAGCCGACGGCGGCGCTGGATGCGCGGGCGGAGTTCGAGGTGTTCCAGCGGTTCAAGGCGCTGGGGGCGGGGCGAACGGCGGTGCTGATCTCGCACCGGTTTTCCAGCGTGCGGATGGCGGACCGGATCTTGGTGATGGCGGGGGGGACGGTGGAGGCGGTTGGGACGCATGGGGAACTGGTGGCGGCCGGGGGGCGGTATGCGGAGTTGTTCGAGTTGCAGGCGGCGGGGTATCGGTGAGGCGCGCGAGACGCAGCATCCTATTATAATGTGGCGCCTATCGAATTGCTGGCCACGGCCGGATCATCTGCCCATAAGGTACTCGTGCATACGTAGGGCAGTGACATTATATGGCGGACTTGGAGTTCGTGTTTAGATACCATCCAAAAAACAAAGGTACAGAGCTGGACGCCTATGATGCCTCACAGGCTTTATACGGCATCTCCAGAAGTCTTTCTATATTCACCCACTACGCCTTAAATGGCAAAGTGATAAAGAAGGCTCCCGCTCTCTCTGGCGCCCAAGTTCTAATTAAGCCACCGCAAAAAAGAAGCTTCGAATTCCTCCTGCCAATCGTACAGGTACTTTCTGATGCAAGTCCGCAAGCAGCGGTGTCTCTTAATTTTGTCTCCAGTCGCATCTATGATCTTGCTAAAGCATCTTATAAACGCCTAATAGGAAAGAAAGACAAGCCCGAGACAGCGGAGCTTCGCCAAATTGCGCGCACTCGACCTGGAGACCTTGACGCCATCGCTGATTCAATTGAAGAAGACGTTAACAGAATTCATCGACCACTCATCATGAGTGTCACGCGGATAAATATATATATGGTAGAGTCAAAGTGATCGCCGAGTTGAATCATGAGACATTTGACTTTTCCAAGACTAAAGTAATAAGCGACGTCCAGCAGGAATACCTTGGTCACGTTACCTCTCATGATAGCAATACTGTTCAAGGCAGGATTTGGATTGAAGAAGAGCGCACCATAGGGCGCAGTGCCGATAAAAAAACCGGCCTCAAATTTTCGGAACGGAAACGTCTTGCCTGGAGTTTGAATGAGTGGGTCAGTGGGCTAGAGGGCTTTGTGACGGTTCGAGGTTTCCCATTTACAAGCAAACAAGGTTTGCCGAAGCATATCTTCCTAACAGGCGTAGAGAAAGCTTAGCCGACGAACCATCTTTTCAAGGCTGCGACAAACCGATGACCATGAACATGCATCATGCTGCCAGCTCGTCTGAGAAGGTAAGGGCAGAGATGATCCGCGAACTCGCTTGACCGCAAAATCCGTGCTGTCCCTCAAAGCCCATGCTACACTGCCCTCATGGCTGAACCTGCACGCCCCGTCCCAGACGACGATACCGCCGCCTTCATCAAGGCTGTCCAGGAAGGCATAGCCGACGCCGATGCTGGCCGGACCTTGCCCTACGAGGACGTGCGCCGCTGGCTGCTGTCCTGGGGCACCGAAGCGGAGTTGCCGGCACCGCCTTGCCCGTAACCCTCACCGCTGCGGCGCGAACGGGTTCAGGTCGGCCTCCGCCCTGATCGAAGCCGGCAGGCACGGCGGCTAGGTCGAAGTCCTGGTCGTCATGCCACAATACTCCTCAGCGCCTCTTCGGGCAGCAGCTCGCCAGCTCCCACGCGGGCCTGATCCGACGATCCCTCGGTCCCCGTAGCCCGCCCGCCCCCTGCCCCAACATATGCAAGCCACCTTTTGGTCCGGCACCACTGCGTGCCGGGCCTGCGTGGGAGTGCGTAGATGCCCCGCTTATGGCGAGCCAACCTGAATTAACAGGCGCAATCATCTAGAAAGACCGCTGCCCGTCTTTTGAACCCCACTTGTCCATTCCATCTGAACTATCCAGGACGGTATTGCCGAACCCTCTGAGCCGACCCTGCACGGCTCCAGGAACCATCGAGAGCGTAGGCCATGCCGCAGCCTCCTAAATCCGAGGCGTCAAATGCCGCCAACGGGTAGGCAGTGCGGCCAAGTCGTAAGCTTTCAATTTACCCGGCACAACCCGATCTTCCATTTTTCCAGCATCTAAAAAGTCACGCCTGGCAAAATTAGTGCTGAACTCAGGCAGTTTTTGCAATTTATCTTGCCAACAGCCGTTCGGACCGGCTTTCTGCCGGCGCAACTGGAACAAAGCTGCCATGACCGCACTCAGCGTCAACTACACCTCCCCCAGCGGCCCCTATGCCGCGAAGTACGGTGCCGTCACCACGGCCATCAACCAGGCGTTCAGCGCCTGGATGTCGCACTTCGACGCGCCGTTGGGCGCCGTGACGATCAACGTCACCATCCAGCCGCTCGGCGGCAACACGGTGGCCAGCTCGGCACCGAGCGGGGTGGTGCCTGTCGGCCTTTCCGGGTCCAAGGTCATCGAGATGTCCGGCTTCGCCGCGGAGATCGCAACGGGCGCGGCGTTGTCGGCAACCACCCGGTCGGCCGTGCTGAACATCGACTCCAGTTGGCTCAACACCTACTTCGCCAACCCCGCCGCCAACACCGTCGAAATCCAGCGCGTGATGCAGCATGAGATCGGCCACATGCTGGGCGTCATCGGCTACACAGGGTCGGGCGTCACCGGACCGGTCCGCTCCAGCACCTACACCACCGCGTTCGACAACTACCTTCAGTTCGTCGGCACCGCCGAGTATTTCGGCGGTCCCAACGCCATTGCGGCCTATGGCGGCGCGGTGCGGATGGATTACCCGTCCATTGACCATCCCTACGTGCCCGGCGGCACCAGCGTCATGAGCTACCTGGACGAGGCCAAGACCATCCAGCCGCTGGACACCGCGATCCTGCGCGACACCGGCCTGCCCATCCTGTCCGCGCAGGAGGTGGCGGAGCATCAGGTCACCCGGCTTTACCTCGCCGCGCTGGGCCGCGCGCCGGATGCGGCCGGGCTGGTCGCCAACACCCGGGCGCTGCTGGCCGGCACGAGCCTGAGCAGCGACGCCGCCGGGTTCCTCACCTCCGGCGAGTTCGCGCGGCTGTATGGCGCCAACCCGTCGGATACGGCTTTCGTCAATGCGGTCTATCAGAACGTGCTGCACCGCGCCGCGGATGCGCCGGGGCAGGCGCAATACCTGAAGGCCCTGAACAGCGGAATGAGCCGGGCGGACGTGCTCACCAGCTTCTCGGAGTCCTCCGAAAACCGGGGCGCGCTGGAGACCACCCCCAACCAGACCTACAGCGAAACGGTGGAGGCGCAGGCGGAGCGGCTGTATGACGCCGCCATAGGCCGCACGCCGGACGCCATCGGGTATGGCAACCTGACCCGGGCGATGCTGAACGGCTTGACGCTGCAACAGGCGGCCCTTGGCTTCGTGCAATCCGGGGAATTCGCCAGCCGCTACGGCGGCGGCGGCGACAACGGGACGTTCGTGGACGCGCTATACAGGAATGCGTTGCACCGCACGGCGGATGTGTCGGGGCGTACGCATTATGTGGATGCCTTGAACACCGGGCTGAGCCGGGCGGACCTGCTTGTCAGCTTTTCGGAGTGTTCGGAGCACGTTGCCAATGTCATCCGGCAGGACACACCGACCCTGGGAGCGTTCCTGACGAACACCGATGCGCACCTTGGGTTCATCCCGACTGTGCCAGGCGCGCTGTTTGCATAGAGAGAGGTCTGTTTCCTTTCCTTGTTGGGGCAGGCGTGGAGCGGTTTGACGATGGGGTGAGGGGGTCTTGGTTGCGGCGCGGGGCAGCTTGCGACGGCTTGGATGGGGGATGGATGTGCTGTCTCCTCCCTCACCCCGGCCCTCTCCCGGAGGGAGAGGGAGAAGGTGGGAGCGCCCTTTGATTTGAGATGTTTGGCCTGGGCTTAGAACGCCTCCGCTGCCAGCAGGCCGAGCGTCTCGCCCCCGGCCATCACGCCCTGGAAGTGGACGGAGTGGCGCGGCAGCACCCGCGCCATGAAGAACCGGCCCACGTCCAGCTTGCCCTGGTAGAACCCGGCATCGCCGTTTGCCCCGCCATGCAGCTTGGCCTGCGCCACCTCCGCCATCCGGCACCACATGAACGCCATCGCCACGAAGTTGAACAGCCGCAGGTAGTCGGTCGCCGCCGCCGCGGCCTCCTCCGGCTGGGCCATCCCGCGCTGCGCCACGGTCAGCGTCGCCTGCTGCAGCCGCCCGAACGCCTTGGCGGTGGGGCCGGTGAACTCCGCCAGCGCCGCGTCCTCGGCGTGCGCCTCCAGCCACGCGCTCACGGGATGGAAGAAGCGGCGCAGCAGCCGCCCGGCGTCCTGGCCGAGCTTGCGGCCCACCAAGTCCAGCGCCTGGATGCCGTTGGTGCCCTCGTAGATCTGGGCGATGCGGGCGTCGCGCACCAATTGCTCCACCCCCCACTCGTGCACGTAGCCGTGGCCGCCGAACACCTGCACCGCCAGGTTCGCCGCCTCGCTGCCCAGGTCGGACAGCCCAGCCTTGACGATGGGGGTCAGCAGGGCGACCAGGTCGTCGGACTCCTGGCGCACCGCCGGGTCGGGGTGGTGCTCGGCGCGGTCCAATTCCAGCCCGACCCAATAGGACAGGGCGCGGCCGGCTTCGGTCTGGCTACGCGCCTCCAGCAGCATCCGGCGCACGTCGGGGTGAACGATGATGGGGTCTGCCGCGGCGGCGGCCGGGGCGTCGGGGGTGCCCTCGCTGCTTTTGGTTTCCTTGGCGTCGCTGCGGCGGACCGACTTGCCCTGGCGGCGGTCCTTGGCGTACGCGGCGGCGGACTGGTAGGCGGTCTCGGCGATGCCCAGGCCCTGCATGCCTACGGCGAGGCGGGCGGCGTTCATCATGGTGAACATGCACTTCATGCCGGCGTTGGGCGGGCCGACCAGCCAGCCCTTGGCGCCGTCGAAGTTCAGCACGGCGGTCGCGTTGGCGTGGATGCCCATCTTGTGCTCGATGCTGCCGCACATCACGCCGTTGCGCGGGCCGGGCTTGCCGTCCGCGGTGGGCAGGAACTTCGGCACCAGGAACAGGCTGATGCCCTTGGTGCCTGCAGGCGCGCCCGGCAGCTTGGCGAGGACCAGGTGGATGATGTTCTCCGTCAGGTCGTGCTCACCGGCGCTGATGAAGATCTTGGTGCCGGTGATGCGGTGGCTGCCATCGTCGCCCGGCTCCGCCTTGGTGCGGATCAGGCCGAGGTCGGTGCCGCACTGCGGCTCGGTCAGGCACATCGTGCCTGACCAGGCGCCGTCCACCAGGCGCGGCAGGTACTCGGCCTTCAGCTCGTCGGAGGCATGGGCGTGGATGGCGCGATAGGCGCCGTGCGACAGGCCGGGATACATGCCGAAGGCGAGGTTGGCGCTGCTCACCATCTCCTCGAACACGGTGCTGACCAGCATGGGCATCCCCTGGCCGCCATAGGCGGGGTCGCAGGTGAGCGAGGTCCAGCCGCCCTCGATGAGCTGCTTGTATGCGTCCTTGAACCCGGCGGGCGTGCGGACGACGCCGTTCTCATAGGTGCAGCCCTCCTTGTCGCCGGACAGGTTGAGGGGGAACAATACCTCCTGCGACAGCTTGGCCGCTTCCTCGATCACGGCGTCCACTAGGTCGGGGGTGGCCTGCTCCAGGCCGGGAAGCAGGGACAGGGCGCTGCTGTCGTGCAGCTCGTGCAGGCAGAAGCGGATGTCTCGGAGGGGGGCGGTGTAGGTGGCCATGGGTTGGTGTCCCTTTTAGTGGGAGGCAGGTTGTCTAGCTCCCTCTCCCCGAGGGAGAGGGAGAAGGTCAGTTACGGAGGGGCTTGCCGGTGGCTAGCATGTGTTCGGTGCGGGCGAGGCTTGCCGGGTTGCGGACCAGCGTCATGAAGCCTTGGCGCTCAAGTGCTGTCACGTCGTCCTCGGTCAAGGTGTCCAGCGGGTCGGCGTCGCCGCCCGTCAGCACGCGTGCGACGGCATGGGACACCACCACGTCGTGCGGCGTGGCCTTGCCCTGGGCGGCGAAGCCATCCACCGCGAGGTCCAACGCCACGCGGCCGCCGGGTCCGGGCAAGCGATACTCGGCAGGCTTCGGCGGCTGGTAGCCCTCGGCGAGCGCCAGCACCTTCGCCTTTGCATCGCCCAGCAGGCGGTCGCGGTTCATCGTCACCGCGTCCGTGGGCCGCAGAAAGCCCAGGCCCGCGGCTTGCGCCGCCGATTTGCTGACTTGGGCGGTCGAGATGACCTCGAACGCCTTGGCCACCGCCGGCATCGGGCCGCGCGGCAGCTTGGGGTTGGCCTGCCAGCGGGCCAGCAACTCCTTGCAGCCGCCCCAACCCGGCAGCAGCCCGACGCCAACCTCCACCAGCCCCATGTAGGTCTCGCTGTGCGCCTGGATGGCGGAACAGTGCAGCAGGATCTCGCACCCGCCGCCCAGCGCCATGCCGGACGGCGCGCCGACGACCGGGACCGAGGCATACTTCAGTGCCTTGTAGGCGGCCTGACCGCCTGCGACCTGCTGCTCGATCACCGGCCAGGCGGCGACGTTGGCGGCGAACATGGCGATGCCCAAGTTGGCGCCGACCGAGAAGTTGTCGCCCTCGTTGTAGATCACCATGCCGCGGTAGGACTTCGCCGCCAGGCCGACGGCCTTGCCCAGCAGGCCCAGAATGTCGGGGTCGAGCGAGTTCATCTTGCTGGTGAACTCGAAGCACAGCACGCCGTCGCCGATGTCCCAGACGCTCGCGCTGCCATTGCGCAGTACGGGCTTGGATGCGCGCTTCACGTCCGCCAGCAGGATGACGCCCTCGCCCCGGCGCACCGGCGCATACTCGCCGGCGGGGGTCAGGCACTCCAGGCGTCCGCCCTCGACCCGGTAGAACGTCCGTCCCGCCGCCAGCGCCAGCAACGGCGGCACCGGCAGCCCGGCTTCCTGCAACGCGCCTGCCAGCCAGTCCGTGCCCAGCATGTCCATCAACTCGAACGGCCCGTGCTTCCAGGCATAGCCCAGACGCATCGCCTCATCCACCGCCGGGATGTCGTCGGCGATGGCGGGCACCAGGCTGGCGGCATAGGCCAGGGTCTGCACCAGCACGGCGTTGGCATAGCGGCCGATGTGGCTGGGATGCCGGGCCAGGGCGCCCAGGTCCCGGCGGCCTGCGTCCACGGCGTCCAGCTTGGGCGTGGTGGCCGGGCGGTATTCGCCGGTCGTGAGGTCAATCGCTTCCTTTGCCCGCGCCTTGTTCAGGCGGTAGAAGCCGCCTTTGCCCTTCCGCCCCGTGCTGCCCTCGGCGATCATGCGGGCCAGCAGCGGGTGCGCCTTGAAGATGCGGCGGAAGTCGTCGTTGGGCGGCAGGCTGTAGAGCAGCGACATGGCAACCAGCGGCATCAGGTCCAGGCCCACCAGGTCCACCAGGCCGAATACCCCGGTTTTCGGGATGCCCATCGGGCGGTGGGCGGCGTCGGCTTCTTCCACGGGGACGCCGCGCTCGATGGCCTCGTTGACGGCGCAGGTGATCCAGTAGGTGCCGATTCGGTTGGCGATGAAGCCCGGCGTGTCCTTGCAGTGGACGACGCCCTTGCCCAGCCGCACGTCGCAGAGTTGCGTCAGCTCGGCGGTGACCTCGGGCCGGGTGGCCGGGCCGGTGACAAGCTCCAGCAGGCGCATATAGCGGGGCGGGTTGAAGAAATGGGTGATGCAGAAATCGGCCTGGAATGCCGGGGACTGCTTCTTGGCGAGGGAGCGCAGCGGGATGGTGCTGGTGTTGCTGCTGACGATGCTGCCGGATTTGCGGACGGCATCCACGCGGTCGTAGATGGCGCGCTTGGCGTCCAGGTTCTCGACGATCACCTCGATGATCCAGTCGCAGCCGGCCAACTGCGCCAGGTCGTCGTCGAAGTTGCCCGGGGTGATCAGCCGGGCCGCATCCGGCGTCATCAGCGGCTGCGGGTCGGCCTTCTTCAGCCGCTCGATCGCGGCGGCGGCCACTCCGCTGCGGAGACCTTCCTTGGCCGGCATGTCCAGCAGCAGGACGGGGAGGCCGGCATTGGCCAGGTGGGCGGCGATACCACTGCCCATCAGCCCGGCGCCGAGGACGGCGCAGCGTTCGATTGCCACGGCGCTCAGGCCCGCGTCAGGATAGTGGCGACGCCCTGGCCGCCGCCGACGCACATGGTCGCCAGCGCGTGCTTGCCGCCGGTGCGGGCCAGCAGGGACGCCGCCTTGCCGGTGATCCGTGCGCCCGAGGCCCCCAACGGATGGCCCAGGGCGATGGCGCCGCCGTCCAGGTTCACCTTGGCATGGTCCATCATCAGGTCGCGCTCGACGGCCAGGGCCTGGGCGGCGAAGGCCTCGTTCAGCTCGATGACGTCCATGGCTCCCATCTCCAATCCGGCCCGCGCCAGGGCCTTGCGCGCCGCCGGCACGGGGCCGATGCCCATGACGTCCGGGGCGCAGCCGGCGACGGACATGCTGGCGATGCGCGCCAGCACCGGCAGGCCGTTCTTCTCCGCGTAGTCGGCGCTGCACACCAGCACCGCCGACGCGCCGTCGGTCAGCGGCGAGCTGGTCCCCGCCGTGACGGTGCCCGTCGCCAGGAACGCCGGCTTGAGGCCGCCTAGCCCGGCCTGGTCGGTTTCCGCCCGGATGCAGCCGTCCCGGTCCACGGTGCCGGCCTTGGTGGTGATCGGCACGATCTCGTCGGCGAAGTGCCCGCCCGCCTGGGCCGCGGCGGCGCGGTGCTGGCTGGTGACGGCGAACTCCTGCTGCGCCTCGCGGCCGATCTGGTAGCGCTGAGCCAGGTTCTCCGCCGTCATGCCCATGCCGATGTAGCTGTCCGGCTTTTCCTTCTGCAGGCGCGGGTTCAGCACGGGGTTGAAGCCCAGCATCGGGACCCGGCTCATGCTCTCGACGCCGCCGCAGACGAACAGCTCCCCGGCGCCGGCGGCGATGGCGCCCGCCGCCATGTGCACCGCCGTCATGCTGCTGCCGCACCAGCGGTTGACCTGGCTGCCGGCGGCGGTGATCGGCAGATCGGCCAGGAAGCCGACGACGCGGCCTATGTTGAAGCCCTGCTCGCCCTCCGGGAAGGCGCAGCCGATGATGATGTCCTCGATGTCCTCCGGCTTGGCGCCGGTGCGCTCGATCAGGGCGCGGACCACCTGGGCCATCAGGTCGTCCGGGCGGACGCGGGCCAGCGCACCCTTGCCGGCCGGGGTGAAGGGGGAGCGGGCGTAGCCGGCGATCACGGCTTGGGTCATGCGTCGGTCCTCTTGGCGTCTTGGGTGCGGCTGGCAGGGGCCGGGGCCGGTTGGCCGGGGGCGCCTGCCGCGGTGTAGGCGGCAACCTCGGCCTCCATGTCGCGCAACTCGGCCAGGGTCACGGTGATGTCCTCCAACTGCTGCTCCAGCTCGGAGATGCGGGCGCGAGTGCGGTCCAGCAGGGCAGCCATCTGGCGGTTTTTAGTGCGGTCGGCATCATACAGGTCCAAGAACTCGCGTATCGCGGCAAGGGAGAAGCCCAGGCGCTTGCCGCGCAGGATCAGTTGCAGCCGGGCGCGGTCCCGCTTGGTGTAAACGCGCTGGGTGCCGACGCGCTCGGGCGCCAGCAGGCCCTGGTCTTCGTAGAAGCGTATGGCCCGAGGGGACAGCGCGAAGGCCGAGGCAAGCTCGCCGATGGTGAAGAGTTCTGCCAACCGTCACGCTCCGGTCAGGGTATTGACGTTTACGTAAGCAGCTATGGGGCGGGCGTCAAGGAGGGTGGTGCGCTGCTTCCTATCCCTCCGGGAGGGGATTGGGGTGAGGGAGGCCGCACGAACCCGGCCTCTGCTATGCTGGACCGGCTCCAGCGGGAAAAGGGTCTGTGCTGGCGGTTTCCCTCACCCCAACCCTCTCCCGGAGGGAGAGGGAGCAGTGGCCGTTGTAGCCTTGCCGCCGGTGGCTTCCCGCTTCGCCCGTTCCTCGGCCACCAGCTCCTTCTTCGATAGCTTGCCGATCAGCGTCTTGGGCAGGCTGTCGCGGAACTCGATGTGCTTGGGCATCTCGACGGGCGACAGGTGATCCTGCAGGAAGGCCAGCAGCGCCTCCGCCGCCAGCGTCGTGCCGGGACGCAGCACGACGAAGGCCTTCACCGTTTCGCCGCGATACTCGTCGGGCACCCCGATCACCGTGCACTCGGCCACGGCGGGGTGCTGATACACCGCGTCCTCCACGATGCGCGGATACACGTTGTAGCCGCCGGCCAGGATCAGGTCCTTGATCCGGTCCACGATGCTGAAGTAGCCCTGGGCGTCCATGACGCCGATGTCGGCGGTGCGGAAGAAGCCGTCCGGCGTGGTGCAGGCGGCGGTTTCCTCCGGGCGGTTCCAGTAGCCCAGCATGACCTGCGGGCCGCGGATGCAGACCTCGCCGCGCCCTCCCTGCGGCACCCGGCGCATGGGATTGTCGGGATCGCGCAGCTCGACTTCGGTCCGGGGCATCGGCAGGCCGATGGTGCCGGTCTTGTTCAGGCCGCCGGGCGGGTTGCAGATGACGCAGGGGCTGGTCTCGCTCAGGCCGTAGCCCTCGACGACGACGCAGCCGGTCCGCGCCTCGAACCGCACCTTCACCTCTGGCGGCAGCGGGGCGCCGCCGCTGATGCAGAAGCGTATGCTGGTGAGGTCGGCATGGCCCTTATAGTTGGCGATGGCGTTGAACATGGTGGGAACGCCGGGCATGAAGGTCGGCCGCCGCCGTCCGATGACCGCGACGGCGCGCTTCAGCTCGAATCGCGGCAGCATGATGATCTCGGCGCCGGCATGGACGGAGAACAGCATCACCGTCGTCATCGCGAACACATGGAAGAACGGCAGCGCGGCCAGCACGCTTTCCTCGCCGGGGCGGGTATCCTTAAACCACGAGACGCCCTGGGCGGCGTTGGCATACAGGTTGGCGTGGCTGAGCATGGCGCCCTTGGGCACGCCGCTGGTGCCGCCAGTGTATTGCAGCACGGCGACGTCGCGCGCCGGGTCAATCTCGACGGGGGCGGGCGGGGGTCCGGGGGCCGCCACGTCGTCGAACCAGACATGGGCGGTGTCCCGCGGCGGCCGGGCGCGGTCGCGGCGCTTGAGCACCCGGAACAGCGCACGCTTGCTGCCCGGCAGCATGTCGGCGAAGGGGCAGACCAGGATGCGCGGCACGACGCCGGCCTCCAGCAAGGCGGCGGCCTTGGGATAAATGGCTTGGAGGTCCAGCGTCGCCAGGATACTGATGCCGGCGTCGCGCGCCTGATGCTCCAGCTCCCGCTTGGTGTAGAGCGGGTTGAAGTTCACCACCACCAGCCCGGCCTGCAGCGCCCCGAAGTACAGCAGCGGATAGGCCGGGCAGTTCGGCAGCAGCAGCCCGACCCGGTCGCCCTTCTGCAGTCCCAGCCGTTGCAGCCCCGCAGCTAGCCGCGCTGCCGTCGCCGCCGCCTCGGCCCAGGTCGTGCGCCGTCCGAGGAAGTCGAACGCCGGGCGGGCGCCGAAGCGGGCGCCGGCCTGTTCCAGCATGGTATGGAGCGGGGCGGACGGCATCGGCGCGAACCAGTCCACGCCAGGAGGATAATGGTCCAGCCAGGGCCGTTCCGCCTCGCCCATCCTGTCCATGTCCTGCCTCCCAAGCTTGGCACCTGGAACGTAGCTGATGCAGGCGGATGCACCAACCACCCTGCGGGTCCTGCTTTTGCGGGCCTTGCCTCGTTGAACGTGTTGCCGCTCGGGCGGCGTCGCCCGAGCGGCAACGCCCTAGAACACGGTGCGGGTGCCGAGCGAGAAGATGTCTATGGCGTTGCTGTACTTGCCTGTCAGCACGTCCCCGGTCGGCGAAACCTCGCCGATGCGCGGGCTGTGCACGAAGATGTGGGCGTAGCCGCCATCCACGGTCACGTTCGGCAGCACCTTGTAGCTGGCGCCGACCGCCAGCCAGTAGCGGTCGTCGTCCGGCACCCGCGCCGTGCGGTAGGCGTTGGACACCGGCGACTTGTCGTAGGCCGTGCCCGCGCGGACCGTCAGCTTCTCGGTCAGCGTATAGGCCGCGCCGAGCGAGGCGAACACGCTGTTGTCGTAATGCTGCGGCGTGGAAGCGATCAGCACGCCGTTGTCGCGGAAGGCGTTGAGCGTCTTGAACTGGCTCCAGTTGGTCCAGGTCACGTCCGCCGACACCTGCAGGTTCGGCCCGATCCCCTGGGTGATGCTAAGTCCGACCGTATCCGGCAGCACCAGCTTGGCCCGCGCCGCCGAGGGCTGGAAGTTCGGCGCCAGGTTCAATGGGGCCGGGACGCTGTAGTTCACCCCGCCCTCAAAGTCATGCTGCACGCGGGACCGGTAGGTGACGCCGATGTTGGTGTGCGGCCCTGGCTGGATCAGCGCACCGAAGTTGTAGCCGAACGCCCAGTCGTTGCCGTTCAGGTTGGAGAAGCCGTCCGGCAAGGTGGTCGGCCGGCGGAACAGGCTGGTCGCGATGGTGGAGGAGTTCAGGTACTGGCTGAACACCGCCCGCCCATACTGCGCCGAGAACCCGGCGCCGAGCGACAGCCACGGCGCGACCTGGTAGGCGACGTTGGGGTTGATGTCTATGGTCCGCAGGTCCGTCTCGTCAGCCTGGTAGCGCCCGACGAAGTTCGAGCCGTAGCTGGTGGCGAGGCCGAACGGCGTAGTCACGGCCAGGCCGAACGCGAAGTCGCTGCCCGCCGGACGCCAGGTGACGTAGCCGTGCGGCACCGCGGCCAGGTTGGCGCCGTCGTTCTGGCCGCCGCCGCTGATCGGCCGGCCGAAGGCGTCGCGCGCTGTGCCGCTAAATGATGCCTGCGGCGCGATCAGGCTGCCGCCGAGCGCGATCTGCAAACCGGGGAGCTGGGTCATGCCTGCAGGGTTGTTGAACACCGTCGCCGGGGTGTTGGCCGCGGACCCGGCGCCGGCGAATGCCTCGCCCAGGCCGACAGCGCTGTTCTCCTTTAGTTGGAACGCCGCGGCGTGCGCCGGGCCGGACGCGGAAACCGCGCCGAGCACGACGACCACGGACGCAGGCAGGGTCAGCCGGAACGGCTTCCAGTGTGGCACGGCGAGAACTCCCAAAGACGCAGCCCGGCGTTCGAGCGCCGGTTACAGTTACACTGCCGCAGTAACGAGATCGTAAACGCTGGGAGTCAATGCGCAACGGCCGCCGCGCCATCCGTCTGGCGTAAACAGCGGGGCACCGTGCCTTTCATGACGCAGGACTTACGGCGCGGGCGACACCCGGCGGTCGAGGAACGCGGCGAAGGCGGCGCGGGCCTCGGGACTGGCCAGGGCGTAGCTGAATGCGGCCTCCTCCTCCCGCATCCGGGCGTGCAAGGCCGCGGGATCGCCGCGCATCAAGGCGCGTGTGGCGGCCAACGCCGCGGCGGGCTTGGCCGCGAGGCCGCGGGCCTTGGCGCGGGCGTGCTCCTGCAGCTCCGCCGCCGGGACGACCGCGGTCAGCAGCCCGGCGGACAGCGCCTGCGCGGCGTCCATCGCCTCGCCCAGCAGCAGCAGCGCGGCGGCGCGGGCGTGACCCATGCGTGCCGGCAGCAGCAGGCTGCTCCCGGCCTCGGGCACCAGGCCCAGGTTCACGAAGGGCACGCTGAAGGCCGCTGCCGGGCTGGCATAGACCAGGTCGCAGTGCAGCAGCAGCGTGGTGCCGACGCCGACCGCCACGCCCTGCACCGCGGCGACCAGCGGCTTGGCGAACGTGGCGATGGCGTTGATGAAGCGTGCGGGCGCCGCCTGCTCCAGCCCGCCGGTCATGGCCAGGAAGTCGCGTATGTCGTTGCCGGCGGTAAAGGCGTCGCCCTCCGCCCCGATCAGCACGGCACGCACCTCGGGACGTGCGCCGGCGTCATGCAGCGCGGCCGTCAGGACGTCATACATCGCGCCCAGGATGGCGTTCTTCTTGTCGGGCCGGTTGAAGCGCAGCTCCATCACGCCGTCGGCTTCGTGGACCAGGATGGCTTGGGACATGGCGGCGCCTTTCGGACTCGTCCTGCTGCTTAGCCCCTTGACGGGTTGGATGGGAAACCGGAAGGAGCGGCGCATGGCGGATCAGGCATACCTCGACCTCATAGGACGCAGCTTCGAGAAGCAGGTGCTGTTCGATGCGCCCGGCATCGCCGCCTTTGCCATGTCGTGCGGCGACATCAACCCGCTGCACCA
>DASWOJ010000465.1:0-2085 GCA_036398775.1 Acetobacteraceae bacterium | reverse complement strand
CAGGTCTGCGTCGGAGAAGCTGAGCACCACCAGGCCGGCGGGCGTCTGCCCGAGGTCGTCGGGCGTCCAGTCCTCGTCCAGCGTGCGCGCGTCGCGGACCAGCAGGTGCATGGCGCTACCCGGCAATCCCTGCGGCGATAGCGTCCCGGTCCATGCCGGCCTGCCCGATCACGACGAGCTGCCCAGCCCGGGCCTCGCCGGGCGCCCATGCGCGGTCGAAGCCCTGGCGGAAGCGCGGACCGACGCCCTGGATCGCCAGCCGCATCGGCTTTCCCGCGACCGCCGCGAAACCCTTGATCCGCAGAACGCCATGACGCCCGGCCACCTCGCGCAGCCGGGCCACCAGCGCATCGGGCGACCCTGTTTCCGCCAAGGGCACGACGAAGCTGTCGAAGTCGTCATGCTCGTGCTCCCCGTCCACGGCATCGTGGTGGGATGGGCGTGCGGCCAGATCGGACTCGGCCCCGGCGCCCAGGCCCAGCAGCACCGCGGGGTCCACCCGGCCCTCCCGCGCCGCCACCATCGGCACGGCGCGCGTCAGGGCGCCGGCGACCATCGCACGCAGGCGTTCGAGCCCGGCGTCGTCCAGCAGGTCCGCCTTGTTCAGCACGATCAGGTCGGCGCTGCCGAGCTGGTCCTCATAGACTTCGGCCAAGGGGTTGTCGTGGTCGAGGCCAGGGTCGGCGGCGCGCTGGGCGGCGACGGCGGCGGGGTCGTCGGCGAAGCGGCCGTCCAGCACCGCCGGGCCGTCCACGACGGTGATGACGCCGTCCACCGTGATGCGGCTGCGTATGTCCGGCCAGCCGAACGCCTTCAGCAGCGGCTTGGGCAGGGCGAGGCCGCTGGTTTCGATGACGATGTGCTCGGGCGGCACCTCGCGGGCCAGCAGCGCCTGCATGGCGGGCAGAAACTCGTCGGCGACGGTGCAGCACAGGCAGCCATTGGCAAGCTCGACGATGTCTGCGTCCTCGCAGGCGGGGATGCCGCAGCCGCGCAGCAGCTCGGTGTCTATGCCGACGGAGCCGAACTCGTTGATGATGAGCGCGAGGCGGCGGCCGCCCGCGTTCTCGATGACGTGGCGCAGCAGGGTGGTCTTGCCGGCGCCGAGGAAGCCGGTGATGACGGTTGCGGGGATCTTGCCGGTCATGCCGCGATTCCAGCGGCGGCGCTGGCCGCGGTCCCAGCGGCGGCACGTGCCGCGCCCTCTCCGGCGGCGCGTGCCGTGATCTCCTCGGCGGCAGCCGGGGGCGACAGGTCCGGCAGGCGGCCCAGCACCATGCGGGCGAGGGACGGCGGGCGCTTGGAGGGCAGCACGGTCCCGGTCCGGTGCGCGGCGTAGGCGGCAGCATAGGCCAGCAGGTCCGCCGCGAGCGAGGTGTCGAGGCGCCCGAGCAGGTAGCTCCACTTGCCGGGCTGGCTGATCGCCGCGGCGCAGCCGTCGCCGCAGGACGACAGGCAGGTCACGGGGCGAAGCTCCAGGCCGGCGGGCGCCGCGGCCAGCAGCGCCGCCACGGCGTCGTGCATGTGCTGGCCCGGCGGTGTCTGGCCCGGTTCCAGCGGCAGGCCGGCGCGGCAGGTGGTGCAGATGTGCAGGATGGGATGGGTCAACGTGGTCAAGCCTCCGGCCGCGCGGGTCACACACGGGTGCCGGGCGCCCCTGGAGCGGATCAGCTCCCTGGGACGATGCTGAACCGCATCGCCGCCGCCGAGGCACCCCGCCCGGCAACGCAGCCTTTCGCCTGATGGCAGGTCTCCTGGCTCACGGTTACGAAGGCTTATGCGCCTCCACGACATCCGCCAGCCTTCCCGGGGAGATCCCAGTGGCATGTGACGGATGGCTCACCGCTCACAGTTGCGGGGGCAGCCGCGGCGTCCGGGGGTGGAGTCCCTACCGCGTTCCCTTTTAATCCGCCGCCTGTCGCCCCGGCTGAGGCTTGGGTGGCGGAACCATCAAGGGTGCAGTATGTCGCTGGGCTTGGCCTGTCAATGGAATCCGATGTGCCGAAGCGGACGGCTGGTTCCTTCCCTTTTTTCCTCCGGGAGAGGGCCGGGGTGAGGGGGTCTTGGCTGCGGAGCGGGGAACGG
>DASWOJ010000464.1:0-6179 GCA_036398775.1 Acetobacteraceae bacterium | reverse complement strand
AGGGATCAGGAAAGGGACGACCGCCCTACGCCGCTCCAGTCCAGGATGCCACTGGACAGGTCCGTGCAACAACGCCAGCGCCGCTGCCGGGCTGGAAGCCGTCAATTGACCCGATCAGGCGCACCGTTTAGTCCCCCAACGGATCAGCTTTCGGCGGCGACATGCCAATACGCACGCCGGGCGCCAGCAGCCTGTCGAGCATGGTCTCGGTGGTCGCGCCGAACCGTGCCGGCGACAGCAGGCACACGGTGTTGCGCGCGAACACCGCCATGACGCTCGCCCGCCCGTCGTTCACCAGCTTGCGTGCGTGGCCGACGTCAGCCGAAGTGAACAGGTCCACATGCTCCCCTTTCTTGATGCGCTCCCGCATCCTGTCGGACGGGCCGAACTGGGTTCGGACGCCGATCCCGTGGGCTTGCCCGAACTCGGTGGCAATCTGGCCAATGGCCTCCCGAAGGCTCCCAGCGCCGTACACCACAAGATTGTCCGCCCGCGCCGCCGTGCCCACCACCACCATCATGACCATCACACTCGCGAGTCGCCGCATTGGCCTCGCCTCCGTTGGATTTCGTCAGACATACCGCGAGGGGGCATGATCCCGTCGCCCCCTCGCTTACTCCTCCCGGTGCAGGGCGACGCCACCGATGACGAGCGCGATGCCCAGCAGCTCCGCAGGCGTGGGCACCTGGCGCAGCACAAGGAAGCCGATTGCGGTTGCGGTGGCCGGCAGCAGCGAGAGCAGCAACGCGAAGGTGGCGCGGGGCAGCCGGGCCATCGCGAGCTGGTCGCAGACGTAGGGGATCACCGACGACGACACGCCGACCCCGATGGCGGCCAGCAACAGGAGCGGATCGGCGAACGCGGGCAGGGCCGTGCGGATGCCGATGGGCAGCGCCGCGACGGACGCGACCAGCATGGCCGCCGCGAGCCGGTCTATGCCGGAGCCGCCTTCGCCGCCGCTCGACGCGATGCGGTGGCCGAGCAGGATGTAGAGCACGAACAGCGCGCAGTTGCCAAAGGCGAAGGCGTAGCCCAGCCACCCGCCGGCGAGCCGCACGTCGGTCAGCACGTAAACCCCGATGACGGCCAAGGCGAGGGCGGCGAGGTTGCGCCGGGTGCGCGCTCCCCAGGCCGCGACGGCAATGGGACCCAAGAACTCGATGGCGCCCACGGTGGCCAGCGGCAGGCGGGCAATGGCCTCGTAGAACAGGGTGTTCATCACCGCCAGGACGAGGCCGAGCGCCACGACGATGACCTGGTCGCGCCGCGGCAGGGCGGCGAAGAAGCGCCACGGCCGGCGCCACAGCGCAAACACCAGCCCGGCACTGGCGATCCGCAGCCAAGCGACGCCCGGCGGCGCGAGCTGGGCGAACAGCAGCACGGCGAAGCTGGGGCCGAGGTAGTGGAACACGGCGCTGACGACAAAGAAGGTATGCGGCGGAACGCGCCCGGCAAGCCGCGGCAGGGGTCCATCAAGCCGGGCGGGTGTGTCGGATGCCATGCGGGGATGGTCGCACGCAGGCCGGGGCTGGCGAATGCCGATCCGGAAAAGGTATCCTAATCCAGCCTTCACCTGGCTAGCTTACCGCACTCCGAACCCCCGCTTGACGAACACCTCCCGCGCCTGCGGTCCTGCCAAGAAGGCCAGCAACGCCCGCGCCTCTGGCGTATCCCCGGCGCGCACGACCGCGAACGGGTAGGTGACAGGCTCGTGCGAGCCGGCCGGGAAGGTGCCGGCGACCGTGACGTCGGCACTGGCTGCCGCGTCGGTGGCATACACGATGCCGGCCGGCGCCTCGCCCCGTTCCACCAGCAGCAGCGCGCCGCGCACGTCCTCCGTGCGCGCCAGGCGCGGCTCCGCTGCCGCCCACAGGCCCAGCTTGGTCAGCGCCTGCTTCGCATAGATGCCAGCCGGGACGTGCGCCGGGTCGCCCGTGGCAAGGCGTCCGTCCGGGCTAAGCAGGGCGGCAAGATCCAACCCTGGCCCGACTGCCACCTGCCGCGCCCGGTCCCGGGGCACCACAAGCACCAGCTCGTTGGTGAGCAGGCTGGCGCGCGTGCCTGGCACAAGCAGCCCGCGGGTGTCCAGGTAGTCTGCCCATTGCTCGTCAGCAGAGGCGAACAGGTTGGCGGGCGCCCCCTGCTCGATCTGCCGGGCCAGGGTGGAACTGCTGGCGAAGCTGAGCCGCAACGGCGCGTGCCCAGCAGCCTGCCACAGCGAATCAACGTCTCGAAACGACTCGGTCAGGCTGGCAGCGGCGAACACGGTAAGGGGTTCGGCGGCGGCAGCGGCGGCGAACGGGGATAGGCAGGCGAGCAGGCAGGCGAGCAGAACTCCGCGTAGCACGGGGCATCTCCGGATACGGGGTGGGCGGCGTGGGACAACGGCGGTTCAGCCCGCCGCGGGCATGGCGACAGCATCGCGTGACGGGCGGTGCCGAAGGACAATGCCCCCGGCCAGCCCCGCCAGCATTAGGGCCAGGCTGCCTGGCTCCGGCACAGCGGTGGCGTCAAGCACCTGCAAGCTGACCAGGTTGCTGACGTAGCGCCCGCCGGCCAGGTCGCCGGGCACGACAAGGCGCGCGAAGCCGTCCATGCCGAGCGGCTGGCCGTCTTGGGCATAGGCTACCAGGTCCGCGGCCCCGCCGCCAAAGCGCGGGTCCAGCTCTCCCAGCGAGAACGTGGCCTCATAGCCGTCGCTGCCGGTTGCGAGCACATAGAAGCGCAGTTCGTCGTTCTTGATCGCTGGGTCCGTCACCAGCCCGGCCACTGTCAGCAGCGTCCACAGCGGGATGCCGGTGAAACTGGCCGACACCGGCCGGCCGGCGGCGGCGTAGGTCACGCTCTCGGTGGTGGCGGGCAGCGTGGCCAGCGCGGCGGTGTCATAGGTGCCGGGGGTGGCGATTAGGCCGGACAGGGTGAAACTGCCCGACACACCGCCGCCGCGGGATGGATTGGACGGGGCCTGGATCACGTCTAGCCGGGCCAGGTTGGACACGTAGCGCCCGCCCGCGGCGTCGCCAGACGCCACGGCACGGGCGAAGCCGTCTGTGCCGAGCGGCTGGCCGTTCTGGGCATAGGCCACCAGCGCAGGCGCCCGGCTGCCGCCGAAGCGCGGGTCAAGCTCCCCGCCCGAGAACGCCGCCGCGTAGCCGTCGCTGCCCGTGGCGACCACGACGCTGCGGAGGGTGGAGTTGCGGGCACCGGGCATGGGCGTCAGCCCTGCCTGGCCCAGCACGGACCAGAGCGCCGGGCCGGTGAAGCTGGCCGACACCGGGCCGCGCCCCGTGCCGTAGGTGACGGGGACGGTCTGGCCCGGGAGGGCTTGCAGGTCCGGCAGCGCAAGGGTGCCGGGCCGATCCACCGCCCCGGCCACGGTGAAGCTGCTCGTCGGCAATGCCGACGCGGGGCCGGCGTGAACGGCCAGGGCTGCCAGCGCCAGGCAGGAGGCCCATCCTGTGCGCCCCATCATGGCCGCGCCGCCGCCTGGCCCGCCGGCAGCGCCACGGGCACCAGCCCGTGCCGCGCCAGGATGGCCTGCCCCGGCTCGGACAGCACGAACAGGGCGAAGCGCGCCGCGGCCGGGCTGCCGGACAGCACCGTCAGGCCGTACTCCGGGCCGACCTCCAGCTCCGGCGGCAGTGGCATGGCTGCCAGGTCAGGGAGGGTGCGCTGCAAGCCCGCGGCGCCGCTGCAATAGCCCAGCATCACGTCGGCCCGGCCCGACAGGAACACGCCCTCGCTCGGCCCCACGCCCGGCACCAGTGGCGCCATGCTGGGACCGCCCACAAGCTGCTGCGCCTTGCCCTCTAGGATGGCCTTCGCACCGGGATGCACCTGCTCGGCACGGGCGAACACCGCCCAGGCATAGTCCCCGCCCGGGTCCGCGAGGGGCGTGGACGTGGCGAGCTTAATGGCCGGGTCCAGCAGGCGGTAGAGCAGGTTGGCCGGCGTCATTCCCAGCCCGGCACGGCCCAGCGCGCACATGCGGTTGCGGGCGAACATCACCACGGGCGTGCCGCGCCCGGCGGCGGCCAGGCGGCGCGGCTGGCCCATGTCGGCGGAGGCGAACAGGTCCGCGGCCTCGCCCCGCTCCAGCCGCTCCCGCAACACGCCGGACGGGCCGTAGGTGGGCTGCGACGCCTCACCCGGCGGCGCGCCGAAGGCTTGCAGCAGCGCGTTGAACGCGCCCGTCAGGCTGCCGGCGGCATAGACGCGCAGCGGGCCAGGCGGCTTGGCGTCCTGCGCCAGGACCGGCAGCGCCGCAGGCAGCAGCAGGGCAGCGCCAAGTAGGGCGCGGCGGAACGCGAGGCGCAGGCCGGGGCGCATCAGTTCACCACCCGCGCCGGAAAGGGCGTGCCGGGCCGGGGCGCCTGCCCGGCGTCGGCCATCTCTGCCAAGTCGCTCGCTGCCAGCGCGAAGGCCACGCTGAACCCGTCCGGCGTGGACAGGGTCAGGAGCAGCCGGCCAGGATCGGCAGCCCGCTCCAGTCGCCAAGCGCCCAGCGGCTGCACGACGCGGGCGTTACCGTCGCCGCGGCGGTCCAGCGCGGCTTGCAGCACGCGGGGCAAGGTCATCAGCAAGCCGCTGACCGCCTCCACGGGCAGGTCAATGCGGCAGGGTCGTCCCGCACCGTCCGCGAAGCCGAGACGCGCCCGGCTGCCGTCCGGCGACACCGACCAAGTGGTCAGCCACTCGCCGGCCAGCTCGCGCGCCGCCGTGTCCAGGGTGCCGTCCATGCCGGGCCTCCATCAAGGAGCGTCATATTCAACCGAATACAACGCCTGCGCCAGCACGAAATGCGGGGCAGTCCTGGTGATGGTAGGCTGCGGCCATGACCCGGCTGACGCTCCGCATCGACTTCGACGGCGACCGCGCCCTTGGCCCCGGCAAGGTCCGCCTGCTGGAGTTGGTGGGCGAAACCGGCTCCATCTCGGCCGCGGGACGTGCGATGGGCATGAGCTACCGCCGGGCCTGGCTGCTGGTGGACGCGCTGAACGGGACCTTTCGCGATCCAGTGGTGGCCACCCGTGGCGGCGGGCCAGGCGGGGGCGGCGCCAGTCTCACCCCGTCCGGGACCGCGCTGGTGGCCCGATACCGCGCCATCGAGCGGGCGACGCGGGCGGCGGTGGAAGCGGAGTTGCAGGCGCTTGACGACGCGCTGGCCGGGCTGCCCGGCGCCTGATGGGAATGCGCTACGGTTTTGCTGGGCCGCCACCGTCCCGAAGTCGCCCACCTGAAAGTCGCCAGCCTGCGGCGGCGCTATGGGTGTGAACAGCGCGCGGTCGGGCTTGAGGTCGAGCAGCGGCGTGCCGTCCAGGCAGTCGAGGCCGCGCACCAGCACCGTCGCACCCTGGATGCCGACCAGCCGGGCGATGGACGTGCCGAGCGGGTTGGGCCGCACCGGGGAGCGCAGCGAGAAGGTGCCGCGTGCGGTGCCGTCGCTGGCCGGGCTTTGCAGCACCAGGTCGCGCCGGGATAGGTGCAGCCAGTAGATCACCTCGACCCGCTCGTACTGCTGCAAACCGTCCAGCGCCGCCACCCACGGCTCGGACACCTCGATGCGGCATAGGGGGCCGTCATGCCGGCCCTGACGCGGCGTTTCCATGCGGGACGTCCAGGGCGTACGGATGCGCCCAATGAACACCAGGCCGGCGTCGGTCGGCGGGGGCGGCTCGACTGCGGCCTCGGCTGCCCTTATCTCGTTCTCGCGGACCATCTTGGAGCCTAGCGCACAGTATGCTGCGGCGGCAGGAACGCCTGCTCGACTCGTACCTGCACGAGGTCATGCACGCCGCGGCCGCCGCGCATGTCGCCGGGCACGACCACGCGCAGGTGGCCCAGTTCTAGCGGCTGCCCATCCACGCGCAGGGCCAGGATCACCTGCTTGCCCTCGAACTGGGGCGACAGCTCGCCCAGCGCCAGGATGGCCGTGTAGCCGTCCTGACCGGCGAGCAGGACGGCGCCGCGCACGTCGCCTTGGTGCTTCGTGGAGTCAACGGCGCCGGCATGGGCCAGCACGGTCCAGAGCAGTGGACCTTCGAAGGTCCGCCCACCTGGCACGGGCACCTGCGCGGATGGTAGCGCCGCCAGCGCCGCGGCCGTGAGTCTAACGCTACGCCCCGGCCCGCTGACGACGATGCCGGCGTCCGCAGCCGCACCCGGCGCCACCTCGGCCG
>DASWOJ010000463.1:0-4584 GCA_036398775.1 Acetobacteraceae bacterium | reverse complement strand
AGGAGACCACGCCGCCGGTGATGAATACAAACCGCGTCATGGGCTTCCCCCATACACCTGCGAATCGGTCGGCGTGAAGACGTCTCTTGAAGAGATCAGGGCTTCTCGGCCGGTGCGGGCGTTTCAGCTGCGTTCGGGGCGGGGGCCGGAGCCGCTTGCGGGGCGTCCGAGGCCGGCGCTGGACTCGCAGCAGCCGGCGGAGTGGCCGGTGCGGTTGCAGAGTCAGCAGCCGGCGTCGTCGTCGCGGGCGCGGCCTCCGAAGCGGGCGCGGGGCTGGCCGCAGGGGGCGTTGCCGGCGCTGCGTCTGTTGCGGGGGCCGGGACAGCGGGGGCCGGAGTAGCTGCTGGGGCAGAATTCGTAGCGGGCGGCGTTGCCGGCGCGGCAGCCGGCGGAGTCGCGGCCGCGGGGGGCGCAGGCGGCGCGACGGGCGCCGCGGGCAGGGCCGGGGTCGGCGGCAGGTCCAGGATGGAATGGTGGCCATTGACCGTCGTGCCGCGGTTCAGCAGCGCCAGGCCCAATGACAGGATCATGAACAGCGTCGCCAGGATGGCCGTCGCCCGGGTCAGCAGGTTGGCCGTGCCGCGGCCGGACATGAAGCTGCCCATGCCCTGGGTCGAGCCGACGCCAAGGCCGCCGCCCTCGCTGCGCTGGATCAGCACGACGCCGATAAGCGCCAGCGTGACAAAGAGATGGATGATCAGCAGGACGGTGGTCATGGATGGTTCCCAGGCGGAGGCGGCGTTCTAGAGCGTTTCTTGCCCGGCAGGAAACCCCCGGGCGCACGAATGATGGTATGCGCGGCGTCAGTCCCGCCGCGCGGCCTCGGCGATGGCCAGGAAATCTGCCGCAACCAGGCTCGCCCCGCCGACCAGGGCGCCGCCCACATCCGCCAGCGCCAACAATGCCGCGGCGTTGCCGGGCTTCACCGACCCGCCATACAGGATCCGCATCGACGCTCCCCGGCGAGGGAATTGCTGCACCAGCCTCTCCCGGATGAAGGCGTGCATGGCGGCGACATCCGCCTCCGTCGCGCTGCGCCCGGCGCCGATTGCCCAGACGGGCTCATACGCCACCACGCCGTCAAATCCCTCCGGCAGGCTGCCGGCGAGCTGGGCGCCGACGATTTCCATCTCCAGCCCGGCGCTCCGCTGGGCGTCCGTCTCGCCGACGCAGACGATCGGGGACAATCCCGCCGCGACCGCCGCCAAAACTTTCCGACACACCACTTCGTCGGTTTCCGCATGCTCGGCCCGGCGCTCGGAGTGGCCGAGGATGACGTAGCGCGCGCCCGCGTCGGCCAGCATGCTGGCCGCGATGTCGCCGGTATGGGCGCCGCACGTATCCTGGTGGCAGTCCTGGCCGCCCACGGCTACGTTCGACCCGGCCAGCAGCGACGCGACCGCCAGCAATTGCGTCGCCGGGGGGCAGACGACCAGGTCGCAGCCCTCGGCCCCGCCTCGCAAGGCGGACGCCAGCGCAGCCGCCTGCGCGGTCGTGGTATTCATCTTCCAGTTGCCGGCGATCATCTGGCGCATAGATGGTGCAGTAGCCGACTGCTGCCAGACCTGGCAATCAGCAGCGCGACGCGCGGGGCTGGCCATGGGCAAGGGCCATCCCTAAGGTGCGCCGCCTTCCGCTGGGATGAAACGCGCTATGCTCGCCTTATGCCGCCGCCTGCTCAACACCTGGGCCGCCAAGCTGTTCTTCGTGGTGCTTGTCGCCAGTTTCGGCCTGTGGGGCGTGGCCGACGTGGTGCGCAACCTCGGCGGCGACGATGGCAGCTCCGTCGCCACGGTCGGCGGCCGCAAGATCGATGTCAGCGAACTGCAGGACACGACGCGCCGCCTGCTGTCCCAGTTGATCCGCCAGAATGGCGGCAAATTGTCGCCCACCCCGGAAATCCGCCAGGCGGTGGCCGAGCGGGCGTTGCGGCAACTTATCATCCAGGCCGGTTTCGCCGTCGCGGTGGACCAGTTGCACGTGCGCGTGACCGATGAGGCGCTGCGCCAGGCCACGTTCCAGACCAAGGCCTTCCAGGGCCCGTCCGGCCAGTTCGACCCGGCGACCTTCCAGTCAGTCCTGCGTAATAATGGCCTGACGGAGGACCGCTACCTCGCCTTGATGCGCGGCGATATCGGCCAGCGGCAGGTGGTGGAGGCCGTGCGCGCGGGCGGCTATTCGCCCGACCTGCTGAACCGGCTGGTGTTCCAGTTCCAGGGCGAGAAGCGCGTGGCCGACCTGGTGAGCCTGCCCTTCGGCGCCGTCCCCGAGCCGCCGGCCCCGACCGACGCGCAGCTTGAGCGCCTGTACGCGGACACCACCAACGACTATGCTTCGCCCGAGATGCGCCGGATCAAGGCCGTCGTCCTGTCGCCCGAGACCATCGCGCGGGATGTGGAGGTCGGCGAGGACGAACTCCACACTTATTACGAGCAGCACAAGGCCGAGTTCGAGAAGCCGGAGCAGCGTTCGGTGCAGGTGATCGTCGTGCCGACTGAGGACGCCGCGAAGGCGATGGCGACGAGTTGGATCGCGGGCGCGGACTGGGATGCGATGCAGAAGGCGGCCGCGGCGGCGAATGCCTCGGCGGTGCAACTGGACGATACGGCGCAGGCTGCATTCCCCGCGGCGGACCTGGCGCAGGCGGTGTTTGCCGCCGCGCCGGACATCGTCACCGGGCCGGTGAAGTCCGACCAGGGTTGGGACCTGTTCCGCGTCGTGAAGGTGACGCCGGGCACGCAGCGCAGCCTGGACCAGGTCAAGGCCGACCTGAAGCCCCGGGTGGCGTTGGAGCGGGCGATGGACCTGGTCTATGACCGCGCCAACAAGGTGCAGGACGCCCTGGCAGGCGGTGCGAAGCTGGAGGAGTTGCCGGCCAATCTGGGGCTGGCGGCGGTGGCGGGCACGCTCGATGCGCAGGGCAACACGCTGGAGGGCACTCCGGCGCCGGTCCCGGGCACCCCGGCGCTGCGCCAGGCGCTGATCGCCCGCGTGTTCCAGGTCGGCCCCAACGACCCGCCAACGCTGGATGACGGCCCCGACCACAGTTTCTACGCCGTCTCGGTCGACACCATCACCCCGCCCGCCATCAAGCCGCTGGCCGACGTCAAGGACCGGGTGCGCGAGGATTGGCTGCGCGAGGCGCGGCGGCATGCACAAGATGTAGCTGCCGCGCGGCTGCTGACCGCGGTGAAGGGCGGCGGCAGCCTGGCGGAGGCGGCCAATCTCGCCGGGTTGAAGGTGCAGCGCACGGCGGCGCTGAGCCGGAGCCAGGCGCCGGAAGGCCTGCCCGGCGATTTGATCCAGCCCTTGTTCGGGACGGAGGTTGGCAAGCCGGGCATGTTTGAGGCCGATAACGGATTCTGGGTGTTCGTGCCGGTGGAGGTGCAGAAGCCCGACCCGGCGGCCGACCCGGCGGGCGTGGACCGGGTCCGCCTGGAACTGGCCGGTGCGGTCAGCGCCGACCTGGAGACGACCTATGCCGCCGCCCTGCGCGACCGTGAGAAGGTGACGGTCAACCGCCGCGTGCTCGATAGCGTGGCCCAGCCATGAGCCAGTCCGTGCCGAGTCCAGAGTTCACCGCGGCGTATGAGGCCGGGCAGGGCGCGCTGGCGTGGGCGGTCGAGGTGGCCGACCTGGAGACTCCGGTCGCTGCCTTCCTGAAGCTGGCGGACGGCAAGCCCAACGCATTCCTGCTGGAGAGTGTGGAGGGCGGCGCGGCCCGGGGGCGCTATTCCATCATCGGGATGGCGCCGGACCTGGTGTGGCGCTGCCGTGACGGCCGGGCGGAGCTGAACCGTAACGCCCTGGCCGCGCCGCATGCCTTCGTGGTGGAGGACCGTCCGCCGCTCGATAGCCTGCGGGCGCTGCTGGGCGAGACGCGCATGGCGCTGCCCCCCGGCGTGCCGCCGATGTGCGGCGGGCTGTTCGGCTATCTGGGCTACGACATGGTCCGGCTGATGGAGGCGCTGCCCAACAAGAACACGGACGTGCTGGGCCTGCCGGAGGCGCTGATGATGCGTCCGACCTTGTTCGCGGTGTTCGACACGGTGCGCGACGAGTTGACGCTGGCGGCTCCGGTCTATCCGCACGCCGGGCAGTCGGCGGCGGAGGGGTGGGAACGGGCGCAGGCCCGTATCGCGGAGGCGCAGGCGGCGCTGGCCCGGCCGGTGCCGCGTCCGCCGCCGCCGGTGACGATGCCGCCGCCCGACCCGGCGCCGAACATGGACCGCGCCGCGTTCGAAGCGATGGTGGTCCGGATGAAGGAATACATCGTCGCCGGCGACATCTTTCAGGCGGTGCCGAGCCAGCGTTTCTCCGCCCCGTTCGCGCTGCCGCCGTTCGCGCTGTATCGCGCCCTCCGGCGGATCAACCCGGCGCCATTCCTGTTCTTCCTGGATCTGGGCGGGTTCAACATCGTCGGCAGCAGCCCCGAGGTGCTGGTGCGGCTGCGGGACGGGACGGTGACCATCCGCCCGCTGGCCGGCACCCGTCCGCGCGGCGCGACGCCGGAGGAGGACCAGCGTCTGGAGGCCGAGCTGCTGGCCGACCCGAAGGAGCGGGCCGAGCATCTGATGCTGCTGG
>DASWOJ010000462.1:0-8106 GCA_036398775.1 Acetobacteraceae bacterium | reverse complement strand
ACGTCGGCCAGTTCACCGCCGACCTGGAACGCTTCGTCGGACTGCCCGCCGATCGAGATCGGGAGCAACTCCGGCGGTCCCACCTTCAACATGAACGGCGAGGTCGTGGCGGTGAACACCGCCATCGTCTCGCCCACCGGCGGCTCGGTCGGCATCGGCTTCGCGGTGCCGAGCGAGATCGCCCAGCGCATCGTCGCCGACCTGCGCGACAAGGGGCGCATAGACCGGGGATGGCTGGGCGTGTCGGTGCAGGACGTGCAGGGCGGCCTGGGCGGCATCGCCCGGACCCCGAGCGCCGGGGTGGCGATTGCCGGAATAGACAAGACTGGCCCGGCGGCAAAGGCCGGGCTGCGGCCTGGGGATGTCGTGGTGTTCGTGAACGGGGACCGGGTGGACAGCGCCCGCAGCCTGATCAAGGCCATTGCCGCCACGCCGCCGGGCAACTCGGTGCGCCTGCTGGTCCGGCGCGGGGCGCAGAACCTGGACGTGCCGGTGGTGGTGGGGCGGCGGCCGGCGGAGTCGCCGAGCTGACGCCTACCCCGCTAGCAAATCCTGCCGGAACGTCAGCACCAGCACATCCCGGTGCGCCGGCTTGCTCGCGTCCACCGGCTGCACCGGCGTCACGCCGTGGAACACCCGGTGGTCATCCACCAGCGCCGCATCCATCGGCGCCTCCAATGTGAAGCTGCCCAGCAACGCCCGGTCCAGCCCGTGTATGCTCGTCGTCCCCGACGCGATGTTCACCCGGCCGACCATCAGCACCAGCACCCAGTCCACCCCGTCCTGGTGCATCCCCTCCGGCGTCGGCTGCCCGGCTTGGCCGGGACGCGCCTCTATACGGAACTGGTGCGCCTCGACGTGCCACAGCGGCGCAGGCGTCAGGCCGTCGAACAGCGCGTGGCACGCCCGCAGGATCGCCCCGAACGCCGGGCCGTCCGCCGCCTCGGGCGTCACCGGCTCGAACCAACGGGCAATGCCGCCATTCAGCGCGTTGTAGTCGCGACTCTGGTAGTGCGGCTGCGCCGGCTTGCGCTGCACCCCCGCCGCGGACACGGCGAAAGCGGCGTGCCGGCGCTTCCGGTAGCGCCCGCCATCGGCCATGTAGGTGTCCATCCCCAGGTCGTCCCAGGTCCGGGCAAAGCCGTCCCAGTCCCGCAGCCCCGCCGCTTCCAGCACCGCCCGCATGTCCGGCGCCTGGACAAACGCGAACCCGGTGCCGCGCAGCGCGTCCGTCAAATCCTGCAAGGTCATGCAGCCTGCTCCTGCTGCACCGCCGGCTGCCCCGCGGGCGGCGCCGGATTGGCGCTCAGCGCGCGGTGCGACGTGACCGGGCTTTCAATCGCCAGCTCGTCGAACCGCTCCTTGACCCGGCGGTTCAACTCGCGCGTCACCGACCAGCGGCTGGCCGCCTGCGTCTTCATCCGCACGCGCAGCACCCAGGCCAGGTCCACGAACTTCTCCACGCCCATGACGTCCAGCGCGTCCAGGATCAGCGTTGCCCATTTCGGCTCCGCCCGCATCTTGGCCGCAAGCTCGCGCACGACCTCGATCACCGGCTCCGGCTCCTCGTTCAGCCCGACGCTGATGTCCAGTACGGCGTAGGAATAATCCCGCGTCATGTTGGTGACCGTGGTGACGGCGCTGAACGGGATGATGTGCATGGACCCGTCCATCGCCCGAAGGCGTATGGTGCGTATGCTCAGCGCCTCCACCGTGCCGGTCAGGCCGCCCAACGTCACCACGTCGCCGACCTGCATCGCGTTCTCCAGCAACAGGAACAACCCGGTGATCAGGTCCTGCACCAGCTTCTGCGAGCCGAAGCCGACCGCGATGCCCACCACCCCGGCGCCGGCCAGCAGGGGTGCGATGTTCACCCCGATCTCGCTCAGGATCGTCAACGCCACCACCAGCAGGATCACCACCAGCAGCGTCGTCCGCAGCATCGGCAGCAGGGTGCGGAGGCGTCCGGCGCGGGCGGTCTGCGACGCTTCTGTCAGGTTCGCCAGATGCTGCGCGATGCCGGCATTCGCCCCTTCCCATACCAGGATGGCGATGACGACCGTGGTGGCGATCAGCACGCCCGCAGACAGGATGCGGCTGCCAAGGTCGCCCTTGCTGAACCACGTGAGGGGGTTGAAACCCCAGGCCTGCAGCAGCGCCACGCCGGTCGCAACCCACAGCACCGACATCGCCGCCAGGCGCAGCATCGGATAATAGGCGCTGACCCGTGCCGCCAATCCCGGATGCCGCGCAGCCGTTGCGGCGGACGGCCGCAGAGCGCGGTCCAGCCCTCCGAGCATCACGATAGCCAGCAGCCGCGAGGCGATCAGCACCGCGCAGGTAAGAAGGAAGGTCGTGACCAGCCTCGTGTAGCCGTTGCGCAGCTCGACCGCCCACACCAGCCACAGCGCCACGATATAGAACACCGCCACCAGGTGCCACACGTCCGCCACCCGGCGCAGCAGGGCAGACCAGACCCCGCCCACGTGGATGGCGCGGATACGGTCCGCCACCGGCCGGCGGGCCTGCAACACCACCACGACGAACATCGCGTGCACCACCAGCGCGAACAGCTTGAGCAGCGCCTCGCGCGCGGTGTTGTACAGCCCGAACATCACTGCGACTTCGGTGACCGTGTAGGTCGCTATGGCGGTGACGGCGATGCGCCGGGTCCAGCGGGTCAGGAACCCTGCCGTCGCCTCCGTGACGTTCAGCAGCCGCAGCCGCGGGGCGGCCGGCGCCACCAGGAAGCCGGTGACGACCAGCGTCACGCGGCACAGCACATAGGCGGACACCACGGCGCGTATCACCAGTCCGGTCGTCGCCGGCTCCCCCAGCGAGGTGCCGCGCAGCAGCCCGGCCGCCGCCGCGAACACCGCAATCGGCGCCAGGTCCAGCAGAAGGCGGCCCAGCAGGTACGGCGTCCGCTGCAGGGTGCCGAGCGTGCGGGTCAGATGCCTGTCCCGCAACTCCGCCCGCTCGGTCTCACCGGCCTCGGCCGCGGCCAGGCCGCTTTCGGCCGGGTGCGCCTCGGCCGCAACGGGGACTTCCACGTGATCCGGCGCCCAACCCTCCAGCGTCGCCCGCAGGCGGCGCAGCAGGCGTATGGCAGCCCACTCCACCAACAGGCCGGCAAGCACCACGGCTGCCAGCTTCCAAGCGGTGTCGAGCACGCGTCCGCGGGCAATGGGGTCGTTGGCCTGGGTCGCCACCCAGCGCCACAGCAGCGGCAGGTCGTTCATGGACTGCAAGGCCGTGACCACCTGCGCCCCGGCCTCCTGCAATCCGGCCGACGCCCGGTCCAGCACCTCTGCGCCGAGGCTGTCGGGCGCGAGGGGGATGACCTTGCCGACCGCCGCGCCGGCCCCCGGCGTGGATGCGGCGTCCGCAGGCGGAGCGGTCCCAGCCGGCACGGCGCCGGGCTGCCCACCCGGTGCAGCCCTCAGCAGCGTCTCAAGCGTGGCCGTGAACTCGGCCCGGCGCCGGTCGTCGCGCAACACGTCGAGCACCTGCTGCGCCTGGGCCGGCGTGACTGGCACGCCAGCAGCCGCAGAAGCACCGGCGGGCGTTGCTGCGGCAGGAGCGGGCGCAGCGGCCGGGGATGCGGCAGCGGGACGTGCAGCCGGCGCGGGTGCGGCAGGCTGCTGGGCGGCAGGCTGGGGAGCCGCAGCTTGGGGCGAGGAAGGCTGGGACGGCGAGGCCTGGGGCGCAAGGGACGCCGTCCCGGGCGCGGCCGGCGGCGGCGCAACGTCCGGCGCGGGACCGACGCGGGAAGGCGCGACCGGGATCGGCAGCGACTGCGCGGCTGCCGGGCCGACGCCGCCCATGCCGGGGTCAAGGAGCGCTGCGGACAGCAGGGCAAGGAGGACGAGGAGGCTTTGCCGCATTTTCGGGGAGCAACACCCGCGGCGGTGGGGTGTCAACCCGGAACAGATTGTGCCTCTCCGGCAGCGCTTCAAATCAGGCGCACCAGCTCCGCGTCCCAGGCCGCAACCTGGCGGCGCACCTCAGGGAAGGTCTCCAGCAGCCGGCGGTGGCGCAGCGCAAGGTCCTGCACCACCCCGATCAGGCCCTGCACCGCCCGCATCGCGTCGTCCACCGGCCCGGTGTGCCGGAGCGGTCCGCCGAGGTAGGCGATGGGGTCCTCCGCCAAGCCCGCCGTGTCCTGGTGGAACGCGAGCCAGTCCGGATGCCGCAGCAGGTCCGCAGGCCGGTCCCGCAACGCCTCGAACGGGGCCTGGTAGTGGTAGGACGCGCCGCCCTCCTGCACCGCGGCTTCCGCGGCCAGGACCCGGCTCCAGCCGCGTATCGCCTTCATGGCGAACTGGAACAGCGACCGCTCCGAGTAATGCGCCAGGCGCAGCCCGGCCTGCGCCACGGCCAGTCCCGGCGGCGCGTCCGGGCCGTCCGGCAGCACCGCATGGCCGCCTGCCAGGATGGCAGCCCCCACCCGGGCCGGGCCGCCCCGCGCGACCACCTTGCCGGCGGCGCCCGGCGCACGGCGCCAACGCATGCGCTGCGGCACCACGAGCTGCGCCGGCTCGTCCGCGGCCGTGGCGACGTAGTCCGTCATCGGCAGGTGCAAGGAAGCGACGGACGGGCCGGCCTCCGCCAACGCCTGCAGCAGGTCGCGCAGCCCGGCCGCGCTGCCGCGGTCGTCCAGGAATTCATCCGCGTCCAGGCAGGCGACCCAATCCGCGCCGTGACCCCGTATGGCGAGGCGGAACAGTTGGGTCAGATGCCCGGACTCGCTGAACGACACGTTGCGCGCCTGCAGCAGCGTCAGCGGCAGCCCGTCCCGGTGCAGCGCCTGCAAGATCGCCAGCGTCCCGTCGGTGCTGCCGTTGTCCAGGAACACGTGGTGGTCCACGTAGGCCGCGGTATGGCGAACGAACGCCTCGACGATGTCCGCCTCGTCCAGCACACGCGTAACGGCTACGACCTGCATCAATCATCCTCCGTTGCCGCCCCGGGGGGACCTGCCATTGCCGCCGCAAGGGGACACGGCGGCAGGCCCCGGCGCAATCCGCGGGATGACAAGGCGGGCTGGCGCACCCATTTGCCGGATATGACGACATTCCTGACGGTGCTGGTGGTTCTGGCCTTGCTGGCGACGGTGGGGGTGCTGTTCGCCGGGTTGCTCGGCATGGTCAGGGGAACGCAGGACGGACGGCGGGCGAACAAGCTGATGCAGTATCGCGTCTTGTTCCAGGGCATCGCCCTGCTGCTGTTCATTACGCTGCTGTATATGGTCAGGAGCTAGCGGCAGGTTTGACATGCGGCTTTTCCGCCCCATAACGTCCGGCAACTTTGCGGCGGCAACCGCCTTTGACGGCAAGCACGTCGCAGTCCCGCCTGTAACGGTGCCAAAACCATGACCGCCAACCCCACAACCACATCGGACCTGCCATGAAGCTCCTTGTCCCCGTCAAGCGGGTCGTTGACTATAACGTGAAGGTCCGCGTGAAGGCCGACGGCTCCGGTGTCGAGACCGCAGGCGTCAAGATGTCCATGAACCCGTTCGACGAGATCGCGGTCGAGGAGGCGGTACGCCTCAAGGAAAAGGGCATAGCGACCGAGATCGTCGTGGTCTCGATGGGCGTGGCGCAATGCCAGGAAACGCTCCGCACCGCCCTGGCGATGGGCGCAGACCGCGGCATCCTGATTGAGACCGACGTGGAGCTGCAGCCGCTCGCGGTGGCCAAGATGCTCAAGGCGCTGGCCGCCAAGGAGCAGCCCGGCCTCATCATCATGGGCAAGCAGGCGATTGACGACGACATGAATGCCACCGGCCAGATGCTCGCGGCGCTGCTGGGCTGGCCGCAGGGCACCTTCGCCAGCCGTATCAGCATCGAGGGCGAGAAGATGACGGTGACGCGAGAGATTGACGGCGGGCTGGAGACGCTGGAGCTGGACCTGCCCTGCATCATCACCACCGACCTGCGTCTGAACGAGCCGCGCTACGCCTCGCTGCCCAACATCATGAAGGCGCGCAAGAAGCCGATCGAGACCATGAAGCCCGCCGACCTCGGCGTTGACCCGGCGCCGCGCCTCAAGCTGGTCAAGGTGGCCGAGCCGCCGAAGCGCGTGGCCGGACAGAAGGTCGGATCGGTGGCCGAATTGGTGCAGAAGCTGCGCACAGAAGCAAAGGTGATCTAGGAATGGCATCGCTCGTACTGCTCGACTGGGACGAGGCCGGCATCAAGCAGCCGTCCCGCAGCGCCGTCGCCGCCGCGTCGAAGCTGGGCGAGGTGCATGTCCTCGTGGCCGGCCACAATGTGCAGGCCGCGGCGGAGGCTGCCGCCAAGCTGCCCGGCGTCGGCAAGGTCCACGTCGCCGACAGCCCTGTCTATGAGCATGCGCTCGCCGAGCCGCTGGCGGCGCTGCTGGTCAGCATGGCCGGGCACCACGACCACCTGATGGCGGCCAGCACCGCCACCGGCAAGAACGTGATGCCGCGGGTGGCCGCGCTGCTGGACGTGCAGCCGATCAGCGATGTCGCGGGCATCGTTGATGCCGACACCTTCGTGCGGCCGATCTACGCCGGCAACGCGATGGCAACCGTCGTGTCCAGCGACACCAAGAAGGTGATGACCATACGCGCCGCAAGCTTCGACCCCGTGGCGGCAACCGGCGGGTCCGCCGAGATCGAGGCTGTGTCCACCCCGGACGCCGCCGCCACCTCCCGCTTCGTGTCCGCGGAACTCAGCCGCAGCGAGCGTCCGGAGCTGACCGCAGCGCGCATCGTGGTGTCCGGCGGGCGCGGGATGCAGAACGGCGAGAACTTCAAGCTGCTGCTGCCGCTGGCGGACAAGCTGGGTGCCGCCGTCGGCGCGTCGCGTGCCGCGGTGGACGCGGGCTACGTGCCGAACGACTACCAGGTTGGGCAGACCGGCAAGATCGTGGCGCCGGACCTGTATGTCGCCATCGGCATCTCGGGCGCGATCCAGCACCTGGCCGGCATGAAGGACAGCAAGGTCATCGTCGCGATCAACAAGGACGAGGACGCGCCGATCTTCCAGGTGGCGGATTACGGCTTCGTCGGCGACCTGTTCACCGCATTGCCGGAGCTTGAGGCCGAGCTGGCCCGGGTGCCCTAGCGATGGACGCCCCCGCGGCGGCCGGCCCGGTGAATGAGGCCGTGTCGGCCGTGCAGTCGGTGGGCGTGATCGGCGCGGGGCAGATGGGCGCCGGCATCGCCCATGTCTGTGCCGTGGCGGGGCTGCCGGTCGTGCTGCTGGACATGCGGCAGGATGCGCTGGACAAGGCCGTGGCCGGCATCGGCAAGAACATGGACCGTCAGGTGGCCAAGGAAGCCATTACCGCCGACCAGCGCGCGGCGGCAATCGCCAACATCACTGCGTCAACCGACTACGCGGCCTTCGCCGGCGCCGACCTAGTGATCGAGGCGGCGACCGAGAAGGAGGACGTGAAGCGGGCGATCTTCAAGACGCTGACGCCGCACCTGAAGCCGTCATGCATGATCGCCAGCAACACCAGCAGCCTTAGCATCACACGCCTGGCAGCCGGCACCGACCGGCCCGGCAAGTTCATCGGCATGCACTTCATGAACCCGGTGCCGGTGATGAAGCTGGTCGAGGTGATCCGCGGCATCGCCACGGAAGAGCCGACGTTCCAGGCGGTGCAGGCCCTCGCCGCCCGGCTGGACAAGATCACCGCGGTCTCCGAGGATTTTCCGGGCTTCATCGTCAACCGCATCCTGCTGCCGATGATCAACGAGGCGGTGTATGCCCTGTATGAGGGCGTAGGCACCATCAGCGGCATAGACTCGGCGCTCCGGTTGGGCGCGGCGCACAAGATGGGCCCGTTCGAATTGGCGGACTTCATCGGCCTGGACACCTGCCTGAGCATCATGCAGGTGCTGCACGACGGCCTGTCCGACAGCAAATACCGCCCGTGCCCGCTGCTGGTGAAGTATGTCGAGGCCGGGTGGTATGGCCGGAAGGTGGGACGGGGCTTCTACGACTACTCGGCCACGCCGCCGCGCCCAACCCGCTGACTGCCTGCCTGCTCCCTCTCCCTCCGGGAGAGGGCCGGGGTGAAGGAACCGGCAAGCGCCGCATCCACCCACATCAGGACCAAACC
>DASWOJ010000461.1:0-4228 GCA_036398775.1 Acetobacteraceae bacterium | reverse complement strand
CGCCTTGTGGGCCAGCATGGGGCCGGCGATCACGTCGCCGATGGCGTGGATGCCGGGCACGTTGGTGTCGTAATGCGCGTCCACCACCACGCGGCCGCGGTCGTCCAGCGCAACGCCGGCCTCGGCCAGGCCAAGCCCGTCCGTGTAGGCGCGGCGGCCGATGCTGACGAGGACCACGTCGGCGAGGATCTCCTCGGCTGGGCCGCCCTTGGCGGGTTCCACCGTGAGCGTCACGCCCTCGTTTCCCTTGCGGGCGCCAGTTACCTTGGTGCCCAGGCGGAACTTGATGCCCTGCTTGCCCAGGACGCGCTCGAAGGTCTTGGCGATCTCCGCATCCATGCCGGGCACCAGGCGGTCCAGGTATTCGATGACCGTGACCTCGGCGCCCAGGCGCTTCCACACGCTGCCCAACTCCAGCCCGATGTAGCCGCCGCCAATCACCGCGAGGTGGCGCGGCACCTGGTCCAGCTCCAGCGCGCCGGTGCTGGTGACGATGCTGCGCTCGTCCACGTCCACACCGGGCAGGGTCAGGCTTTCGCTGCCGGTGGCGATGACGATGTGCTTGGCATCGCAGGCGGCGCCGTCCACCTCCACCTTGCCATGCGCTGCGACGCGGGCGCTGCCCTTGATCCAGTCCACCTTGTTCTTCTTGAACAGGAACTCGACGCCCTTCACGTTGGCGCTGACCACGTCGTCCTTGCGCGCCATCATGCGATGCAGGTCCAGCTTCACGCTTTCGATCATCACGCCGTGGTCGGCGAAGGCGTTGCTGGCTTCCTCGAAGTTCTCGCTGGATTGCAGCAGGGCCTTGCTGGGGATGCAGCCGATGTTCAGGCAGGTGCCGCCTAGCGTGGCCCGGCGCTCGACGCAGGCGGTCCGCAGGCCAAGCTGCGCCGCGCGTATGGCGCAGACGTAGCCGCCGGGGCCGCCGCCGATGACGATGACATCGTACTGGTCAGACATGATGGGGTCCTTCGTGCAATCCGTCATGTGGGTGCGGACGCCTCAAACGGAACGGCAAAGTCATCACCCCTGGCTTGCTCTTCCCGCGTGAGGCGGAGAAGCGCAGCGCCTTCCGCCAGGGCTCCCGGATCTGCGGCGTGGCGGAAGGCGCTGCGCTTTTCCGCCCTACGGGCCTGATGGGACCGTGTTCCGGCCTTGGATTGCTGCGCCGCCTACAAATCCAGCAGCAGCCGGCGCGGGTCCTCCACGCCCTCCTTGACGCGCACCAGGAAGGACACGGCTTCCTTGCCGTCCACGATGCGGTGGTCGTAGGACAGGGCGAGATACATCATCGGACGTATCTCCACCTTGCCGCCGACCGCCATCGGACGGTCCTGGATCTTGTGCATGCCCAGGATGCCGGACTGCGGCGCGTTCAGGATCGGTGTGCTCATCAGGCTGCCATAGACGCCGCCGTTGGTGATGGTGAAGCTGCCGCCGGACAGGTCCTCCAGCTTCAGGGCGCCGTCGCGGGCGCGGCGGCCGAAGTCGCCGATGGCCTTCTCGATGCCGGCGAAGCCGAGCTGGTCGGCGTCGCGCACCACCGGGACCACCAGGCCATTCGGCCCGCCGACCGCGATGCCCATGTGGACGAAGTTCTTGTAGATGATCTCGTCGCCGTCAATCTCGGCGTTGACGGCGGGAAACTCCTGCAACGCGGCGACGCAGGCGCGGACGAAGAACGACATGAAGCCGAGGCGCACGCCCTTGTGCTTCTTTTCGAAGGCGTCCTTGTACTCGGCGCGCAACGCCATCGCCGCGCTCATGTCCACCTCGTTGAAGGTGGTCAGCATGGCGGCATTGTTCTGCGCGTCCTTCAGCCGCTGGGCGATGGTGCGGCGCAGGCGGGTCATCTTCACCCGCTCCTCCCGCTCGTCGTCGCTGCGCGCCGGCTTGGGGACGGGCGGGGCTGCAGGAGCCGGGGCGGCGGCGGGGCGGGCCAGGAACTGCAAGACATCGCCCTTGGTAATGCGCCCGTCCTTGCCGGTGCCGGCGTCCATCTGCCCGGCCGACAGCCCCTTCTCCTCCATCATCTTGGCCGCGGCCGGCATCGGCGCGTGGGCCGGCGGCGGCGCGGCTGGCCGAGCGACGGGGCCAAGCGGCTGCGGCTGCGGGTTCACGCCGGGGCTGGGGTTGGCGGCGGTGGAGGACGCGGTGGCTGTCGGCGCCCCTGCCGCCGCGGTGGCGGACGAGGCGACGGCAACCGGATCTGCATTGGACGGCGTGGACTTCGGCGCGGCGCCGGCACCGGTTGCTTCCAGCATGGCCAGGATGGCGCCCACCTCGACCTCGGCCCCCTCGGCTGCCACAACCTCGCCCAGCGTGCCGGCGCCGGGGGAGTTCACCTCCACCGTGACCTTGTCGGTCTCCAGCTCCACCAGCGGCTCGTCGGCGGCAACGGCCTCGCCGGGCTTCTTCATCCAGCGCGCCACGGTGGCGGTGGTCACGCTCTCGCCCAGCGTTGGGACCTTGATCTCGGTGGACATCCTGCTTCCCTTAAGAGTTCATGCCGAGCGCGTCGCGCACCAGCGCCGCCTGCTCCGCCGCGTGCACCTTGGCGAGGCCGGTCGCCGGGCTGGCCGCGTCGGGACGTCCGGCGTAGGACGGGCGCGAGGCCCTCATGCCGATGGCGCCCATCACACGCTCGATCCTCCGGTCCACGAAGGTCCAGGCGCCCATGTTGGCCGGCTCCTCCTGGCACCACACCACGTCTGCGTTGGCATAGGGCTTGAGAACCGCGCCCAACGTGTGCTCCGGGAAGGGGTAGATCTGCTCCAGCCGCATGATGGCGACGTCGTTCACGCCTTTTTCCCGCCGTTCCGCCAGCAGGTCGTAATACACCTTGCCGGTGCAGACGACGACGCGACGCACGGCTTCGGGCGCAACGAGGGTGTCCACCTCGGGGATGACGAAGCGGAAGTGGGTGCCCTCGGCCATGTCGGCCACCGGGCTGACCGCCAGCTTGTGCCGCAGCAGCGACTTCGGCGTCATGATGACCAGCGGCTTGCGGAAGTTGCGCTTGAGCTGCCGGCGCAGGGCGTGGAAGTAGTTGGCCGGGGTGGTCAGGTTGCAGACGGTCATGTTGCGCTCGGCGCAAAGCTGCAGGTAGCGCTCCAGCCTGGCGCTGCTGTGCTCCGGCCCCTGGCCCTCGTAGCCGTGCGGCAGCAGCAGGGTCAGGCCGCTCATGCGCAGCCACTTGGTTTCGCCGCTGGCCAGGAACTGGTCAATGATGACCTGGGCACCGTTGGCGAAGTCGCCGAACTGCGCTTCCCACAGCACCAGCACCTTGGGGTCGGCCAGGGTGTAGCCGTATTCGAAGCCCAGCACGCCCTGCTCGCTCAGCAGAGAGTTGTAGATCTCGATCCGAGCCTGCTCGTCTTGGATGTTGTTGAGCGGCACGTATTCGTGCTGGTTGGTCTGGTCGGTCAGCACGGCGTGGCGCTGGCTGAAGGTGCCGCGCTGGCAGTCCTCGCCGGACAGGCGGACGCGGTTGCCGTCGAGCAGCAGGCCGCCGAACGCCAGCGCCTCGCCGGTGGCCCAGTCCACGCCCTCGCCGGTGTCGAACATGGCGCGCTTGGCGTCGAGCTGCCGGGCGATCTTGGGGTTGAGGTCGAAGTCGGAGGGCGGCGTATAGAGCGCGCGGCCGATGGTCTGCAGCTGCTCCGCCGTCAGCGCGGTCGGGTCCTCCTGCTGCTCGTCCGGCTGCTGCGACTGCCGCAGGCCGGCCCAGTGGCCTTCCAGCCATTCCGCCTTGTTGGGCCGGTAGGCCTGGCCCGCCTTGTAGGCGTCCTCCAGCCGGGCGGCCTCCTCGTCCCACATGCGCTTGGCCTCGTCCGCCGGCACCGCGCCCTCGGCGGCCAGGCGCCCGGCATACAGGGTGCGCGTGGTCGGGCGATCCTTGATGGCGCGATACATGACGGGCTGGGTGAAAGCGGGCTCGTCCGTCTCGTTGTGGCCGTAGCGGCGGTAGCAGACGATATCCAGCACGAAGTCGGTGGCGAACTGCATGCGGAACTCGGCCGCGAGCCGGGCGCAGAACATGACCGCCTCCGGCTCGTCGCCGTTCACGTGCAGGATCGGGCACTGCACGGCCTTGGCGACGTCGGTGCAGTACAGGCCGGAGTAGGCATGGGCGGGGACGGTGGTGAAGCCGATCTGGTTGTTGACGATCAGGTGGATGGTGCCGCCGGTGCGGTAGCCGATGAGCTGGCTCATCGCCAGGGTC
>DASWOJ010000460.1:0-16059 GCA_036398775.1 Acetobacteraceae bacterium | reverse complement strand
GATGAAGGGCGGCTGCTCAACCTTGGCATCGCCCTGGAACGCACGCTCGGAGTCGCTGCCGAGCGCCCGACCTTCGCCGCCTGAGCCCCCAGCCATCCCGTTGCGATAGGAGACCAGATTATGCTTCGCCGCGATTTCCTGACTTCCACGGCCGTCGTTACGGGGGCCGCAGTCACCGGCGCGGGGGTTATCGGCGTGCCGGCGCCGGCGCATGCCGCTCCAACACGCGGCGGGACCTTGATCTGGGGCCACTCGGAGACAGCGCAAAACCTCGACATCCATCAGGCCGGCGCGGCAGCGAGCACGCGCGTGCTGCAGAATATCCATTGCAGCCTGGTCAAGCCGGCGCCGAACCTCGACATCGTGCCGTCCCTGGCAGAGACATTCACCACCAGCCCGGACCTGCTGACCTACACGTTCTCGCTGCGGCAGGGGGTGAAGTTCCACAATGGCAAGACGATGGACTCGGGCGACGTCAAGTATTCCTTCGAGCGCTGCCGTGATCCGAAGACCGGTGCGGTGAACTTCGAGGTGTTCAGCGACGTCGGCAGCATCGAGACGCCGAACCCGGCCACGGTGGTCGTTAAGATGAAGCGGGTCAACGCGCCGTTCCTCAGCCGCATCGCCGAGCTTGGCGCCGGCGCCATCCTGCCGGCGGGTTCTGGCGACATCCAGGGACAGACGCCCACCGGCGCCGGGCCGTTCAAGTTCGTCCGCCGTGAATTCGGCCATGAAACCGAGCTGGCCCGCTTCGACGACTACTTCGAGGGACCTGCGTATCTCGACCGGGTGATCGAACGCGAGGTCACCGAGCCCACCGTCCGGCTGACCGGGCTGCAGACGGGCGAGCTGCACGTCATCAACGACATTCCGGCCGACCGGGTGGATGCGGTCCGCAAGGATGGCAAGCTGCAGACGTTCGACTGGTTTCCGCTCAACTTCGACTTCGTCAATATGAATCATAAGTTCGAGCCGTTCGCCGACAGCCGTGTCCGTCTGGCGTTCGACCTGATGATAGATAAGGCCGAGCTGCTGCAAGGTGCGCTTTGGAACCTCGGCAAGCTGACGGCATCGCCGAGCTTCCCGACCTCAAGCTCGTATGACGCCGCGCTGAAGAACCGGCCGCAGGACCTGGACCATGCGCGCGCCCTGCTCGCCGAGGCGGGTTACGGACCCGGCAAGCTCAACCTCACCTTCAAGGTCACGACCAACTACCCCTACCATGTGGAAGCGTCGCAGATCATGGCCGAGTGGTTCCGCGCGGCCGGCGTCAACACCAAGATCGAGCAGCTCACCTGGGCCGACTGGCTCAGCCAGTGCTGGACCAACCGCGACTTCCAGATCACCATGATGAACTTCTTCGGGCTTTGGGAGCCGGACTTCCTCTATTACAGCCTGTGGAACTCGAAGGGTGCCTTCAACTACCGCAACATCAACGACCCGGAGATCGACCGCATGACGCAGCAGGCGCGCGAGACGGTGGACCTGGCCGCACGCTCCGCGCTCTATAAGCAGGTGCAGCAGCGCGTCTTCGATCAGACCCATGACGTGATCCTCTGGTTCCGCAACGGCACCCTCGGCGCGCAGAAGCGGGTCGGCGGCCTGGATACCCTGGTGCAGCCGAACGGCAGCGGGCTCAGCTTCCACAAGACCTGGCTGAGCGCGTGACCCTGCAGGGCACCGTTCGGCCCGAGGGGCGATGAACTTCCTTCTGAGCCGGGTGCTCTCCATCGTCATCACGCTGGTCGTCATCTCGGTGGTGACGTTCACCGTCGTGAACATCCTGCCGGGCGATGTCGCGATGATGGTGCTCGGCACCCAGAGCAACCCGGCGGCGCTCGCTGGCTTGCGGCAGACCTTGGGTCTGAACGATCCGTTGTGGATGCAGTACCTGCGTTGGATGGGCGGGCTGCTCAGCCTGCATTTCGGCCAGTCGCTGATGTTCAAGGTCGCGATCGCGCCCTTGCTGCTGCAGAAGATGACCGCGAGCGCGCTGATCGTCGTGATGTCCATGACCATCGCGCTCGCCGGCGCCGTGCCGCTGGGCGTCTGGTCAGCCGTTCATCGCAACCGCTGGCAGGACACCGCCGCATCCACCGGCGCCCTGTTCGGCATCAGCCTGCCGGATTTCTTCTGGGGCATACTGCTGATCCTGCTGTTCGCGCGAACGCTCGGCTGGCTGCCGTCGAGCGGCTTCGTCGACCCCGGCGCCGACCCGCTCGGCGCGTTGTCGCACGCGCTGCTGCCTTCGCTGGCGCTTGGCCTCGGTTTGATGGCGCACCTGACGCGGGTGACACGGTCCACCATGACCGGCATCCTCAACCAGGAGTTCATCCGCGTGGCCCGCGCCAAGGGCCTTGGGGAGCATGCGGTGGTCTGGCGCTATGCGTTGTCCAATGCGATCGGCCCGGTCGTGACGGTGGCCGGGCTGCAGATCGGCTACCTGTTCGGCTCGATCATCGTGGTTGAAAGCCTATTCAACTACACGGGGATGGGGTGGCTGACCTACCAGGCCCTGCTCAACCGCGACGTGCCGCTGATCGAGACGGCGGTTTTCGCGATCGCCACCGTCGTGCTGCTCATCAACTTCGCCGTTGACCTCATCTACCTCGCGGTTGATCCGCGGATCCGGACGGGCTGAGCCGTTGCCCCGCCTGCTTTCGACCAAGGGCGCCATTGCCCTGGCCATCATCGTCATCGTCGTGGCCATCGCGGTCGCCGCACCGTTCGTCGTGCCGGCCAGCATGGCGACGCAGATGCACATGGCGCTGCGGCTGCGTTCGCCGAGTGCCGAACACTGGCTCGGCACCGATCAGCTCGGGCGCGACCTGTTCTACCGGGTGCTGCTCGGGGCGCGCACGTCGCTTTCGATTGCCGCGGCTTCGGTTGGGATCAGCGTGGCCTTCGGCCTGCCGCTCGGCATCGCTTCCGGCTACCTGGGCGGCTGGATTGATCTGGTGCTCATGCGGCTGGTGGATGCGCTGCTGAGCTTCCCGGCGCTGCTGCTCGCGCTGACGATCAGCGCCATGCTCGGCCCGAGCGTGCCGAACACGATCATCGCCATCGGCGTGGCGTTCACCCCGTTCCTCGCCAGGATCGTCCGCGGCGAGGCGCTGCGGGTGGCGCAGATGCCCTATGTGGAGGCGGCGCGCTCGGGCGGCACCGGCGACCTGGCGATGATCGTGCGGCACGTGCTGCCGAACGTGCTGCCGCTCGTCATCGTGCAGGGGACGATCAGCCTGGCGTTCGCCATCCTCGCCGAGGCCGCGCTGTCGTTCCTTGGTCTCGGCACGCAGCCGCCTCAATCCTCCTGGGGACTGATGATCCAGGCGTCCCGCGACTATCTCGACGTGGCGCCCTGGACCGCGCTCGTGCCCGGCGTCGCGGTCGCGCTGACGGTGCTCGCGTTCAACATGTTCGGCGACGTGCTGCGCGACGTGCTTGACCCGAGGGCGCGGTGACGGTCCGCGGCGCCGAACCGATCCTCGCCGTCTCGAACCTGCGCGTCGAGTTCGAGACCGGTGGCGGCCGGGTCGTTGCCGCCGCCGACGTCAGCTTCGAGGTGCGGCCTGGCGAGACGCTCTGCGTCGTGGGCGAGAGCGGATCGGGCAAGTCGGTGACGTCGCTCGCCATCATGCGGCTGGTCGAGTTCGGCGGCGGCCGGATCGTCGGCGGCCGGATCGCCTTTTCCCGCGCCGACGGCAGCGTGACCGACCTCGCCACCGCCGACCCGGCCACCATGCGCGGAATCCGCGGCAACGAGATCGGCATGATCTTCCAGGAGCCGATGACGTCGCTCAACCCGGTGTTCACGATTGGGCGGCAATTGTCCGATGGTCTGCAGGCCCATCGCGGCCTGTCTGCCGCCGCCGCACGCACCCGGGCACTCGAACTGATGGCGGAAGTGCGGATTCCGGAGCCGGAACGCCGGCTGCACCAGTATCCGCACGAGCTTTCGGGGGGCATGCGCCAGCGCGTCGTCATCGCCATGGCGATGGCCTGCCGCCCCCGCCTGCTGATTGCCGACGAACCGACGACCGCGCTCGACGTCACGATCCAGGCCGAGATCCTGGCGCTGATCGACCGGCTCAGGCGCGAGAACGGGATGGCGGTGCTGTTCATCACCCACGACATGGCGGTGGTCGCGCAGATGGCCGACCGGGTTGCCGTGATGCATCGCGGCGGGTTGGTCGAGCAGGGCGAGGTCGGCCAGATCTTCGCGGCCCCGCGCGAACTCTACACCCGCACCCTGCTGGCCGCCGTGCCGCGCCTGGGCGAGATGCGCGACCAGCCGGGGCCGATGCCGATGCGCACCCTGGACGGGACCGTCGCGGCCACGCCACGCACGTTTGAAACTGGTCCGGCCACGCCGGACGCCCTTGTTGACGAGCCGCCCACTCGATCCCCTGTCACCACGCGGCGGATATTGCTGGAGGTTGAGCATCTCGCGACGCGCTTCCCCGTCCGCAGCGGCGTGCTGCGGCGGCGGGTCGCCAACGTCCACGCGGTCGAGGATGTGAGCTTCACCATCGCCAAGGGCGAGACGCTCTCGCTCGTTGGTGAATCCGGCTGCGGCAAGTCATCCTGCGGCCGTTCGATCCTGCGCCTGATCGAAGCCGAGAGCGGCGAAATCCGGATGGATGGCAACGACATCCGCGGCCTTGGGCGGCTTGAGCTCCGGCGTGCGCGGCGCGACATGCAGATGATATTCCAGGACCCGTTCGCCTCGCTGAACCCATACCGGCGGCTGGGCGACCAGGTGGCGGAGCCGTTGAAGAATTTCGGCATCGCGTCAGGCAGCGACGCAGCCGGCCGGGTCGCCCACCTGTTCGACCGCGTACAACTGCCGCGCGACTTCATCCGCCGCTTCCCGCACGAGCTCTCCGGCGGCCAGCGTCAGCGGGTTGCGATCGCGCGCGCCCTGGCGCCCGGCCCGAAGCTGCTTGTGGCTGACGAGTCGGTCTCGGCGCTCGACGTTTCGGTGCAGGCGCAGGTCTTGAACCTGCTCATGTCGGTGCAGGCCGAGTTGGGCCTGTCATTCCTGTTCATCAGCCACGACATGGCGGTCGTCGAGCGCGTCTCGCACCAGGTGGCGGTAATGCATCTCGGCCGCATCGTCGAGATCGGGCCGCGCGCGGCGGTGTTCGAGGATCCGCGCCACGCATACACGAAATCGCTGCTCGCCGCCGTGCCGGTCGCCGACCCGGCGCAGCGGCGCAGGGCCGACGACCGCGCATACCGGCCCTTGCCGTCACCGATCCTGCCGATCGGCGCCAAGCCGCCACCGTCCACTTACGACGAGGTGTCGGCAGGCCACCTCGTCCTGCAGCCGGTTTGAAGCATCCGAGACCCGCGCTGCGGGTCGAGGCGTGCGGCACGATGGTGAGGTCCACGCGGCCAGAGGCGTGCCGCGGCCGGTCACCCATGCTGCGGATGTCACCTCCGGGGCTGGCCAGGCATCAGTCTCTCGACGCGTTCGAGGCATTGCCCGCAACGTTCGACCTGGTGGGCTAACCTCCCGCCCGCCAGGCCAGCGCCGCAGGTCCGCGGTCGCCGTTCAGCCTGGTCCCGATGTGCAGGGGTAGCCCCGGCCTATTCCTGCCTGGAGGTCCGGTTGGTGAAGCGGGCGTTGCCCAGCCCGGTGCCGATGGTCATCACGCCCCAGTGTTCCACGTCCCGCATGAATGGCGCCTCGCTCAAGCCCTGCACGACCGCGTCGTTGTGCATCAGTACCACGGTCTCATGTCCGGCGATGGTGGGAATCGCCTGGTGCAGAATCTGCGGCACGTTGAAGCTTTCATGCTCCCAGTTGCCGGGAAGGTTCTGGCCGCCCTTGCTGATGGACCCATCCTCCCGGATCAAGCCTGGGCAGCCAACCCCAATGAACGGGGCCAGGCGCAGGCCCTGCTTGCCAGCGCGCTTGATCGCCGATTGCAGCATGCCGGCCATCCGTCCGACGGTGCCCTCCCGGTCCGGGTCATCATCTGCGTGGCGCCATAGCTCGGACGCCAAGACCGTGCTCCGCGACAGGTCGGGAGCCTTGCGCAAGTTGAGCTCGACGATCCCGACCCGGATGTCGGAGCCGCCGATGTCCACGGTAAGGACGCCGTCATGCCCCGAAAAGGCCCAGGACGGCACCAGGTGGATGCACTTGATCAAGCCCGACTCGTCCGGGTCGTGCCGGATCGGCGCCAACTGTATATCGTGCCCGGCGCCTTTCAGGATCACGGACGTGCGGCCGATGGCAAGCTCGCCGATGCGGCTGGCGCGCAATCCTCCGCCGACGACGATCCGCTGGGTGCCCTGCCAGTCGTCCAGCCGCAGGAAACGGCCGATCACGGTTGCGAACTCCTGGGCAAACTCCTCGATCTCGCCGATCAGCACGCCGGCGGCATCGGGGTCGCCGTCCAGCAGCAGGCGGTCGAGCTTTTCCTTGCTGATGTCCCTGCTGGGCACGTCTCCGACGGGATCGTCGTCAACCTGGCCCACGCGCTCCCGCATGTCGTCCAGGATGGCGCGGAAAGCCCGCCCGCTCGCGCGGTCGCCGATGAAGCCGGCTTCGTCACGCAGCCCGGCATTGTAGGTGTCAATGTGGACGGCGGCCAGACGCCCGGCGCCGGGGCCGGATGCCGACGGCTCAGCTTTGGTCAACAGGGTGCAACCATCTGTGATGTATATTGGAGGAGGTCAGGCAGGCCGGTCAGCGGGCGGCAGACATAAATTCCGCCTTGCCGGAGCCGGTATCCGGGGCGCCGCCTCGGAGCAGCGTTGCTGCCGTTCCAGCGGTGAGGTGGGCGTCGTGGGACGATGCGCGGCTCCTGATGCGGGACAGGATCTTGAGGCGGTGCTGGCCTGGCATGCGGCCTGGCCGTGGCGCACAGCGGCGCCCAGGGAGACAGGTCCAGCGGCGTAGCTGTTCACTGCTTTGGTTCCAGGGAGAATTAAGGGACGCGGGTAAGCGTTCGATGTGCGTAGGAGCCTCGCAAGATAAACCCGCCATCTATCCGGGCTATGGGAGGGGGGCCGCCGCCACTGCGGCGCTGACCATCATGGCGTTGGCCGCAACGCCTCGCCGCGGTCCAGATTGCGCGGCAGGCACGCAAGGCAGGTCAGTCCGGCCCGCCCCCGGCAAGCACGCAACCTCGATGCGTGTTGGCAGGGACAAACTCGGCCCCACTCTCCCGGGACGCCGGTTAGTCCCGGCCATGTCCGATCAACTATTGGAGTTGGCATGGGGCCAGCCGGCGCCCAGCCGTTCTAGCCCGATGATCCAATCCCTTGCCGTCCTTTTTGCGCTGGTCCTGCTGGCCGTCACCCTGCAAGACGCCTTCGAGGTCATGCTGCTGCCGCGCCGGATCACCCGGCGGTTCCGGTTCATGCGGGTGTATTTCAGGGCGTGCTGGGCGGCATGGGGCGCCCTTGCCCGGCACATCAAGGATCCCTCGCGGCAGGAGCATATGCTGAGCCTGTTCGGCCCCTTGTCCATGCTGCTTCTGTTCGCGCTCTGGGCCGGCACGCTGATCAGCGGCTTCGGCCTGCTGGAGTGGGCGTTGCAGGGTTCCAACGGTTCCCCGCTGCTGGAGCAGGCATACATGAGCGGCGTGACCTTCTTCACCTTGGGCTATGGCGACGTGGTCCCGCATACCGGTGCCGCCCGGCTCATGGCGGTGCTGGAGGCGGGGACCGGCATCGGCTTCATCGCCGTCGTGATCGGCTACCTGCCGGTGCTCTACCAGTTGTTCTCCCGGCGCGAGGCGCACGTGATCCAGTTGGACGCACGCGCCGGGTCGCCGCCGACATCCGTTGCCATGCTGTGCCGCCATGCCGAGGGCGGCGGCCTGGACAAGGTGGACGAACTGCTGCGCGAATGGGAGATATGGGGGTCGGAGCTGCTGGAAAGCCACCTGTCCTACCCGATGCTGGCCTACTACCGGTCCCAGCACGACAACCAGAGCTGGCTGGCTGCCTTGGCGGTGATGATGGACACCTGCGCACTGATCCTGGTGGGGATGGAGGCGATGCCGCCATTCCAGGCCCGCATGACGTTCAGCATGACCCGGCAGGTCTTGGTCGAGATGGCGGGATCCTTCCTGATCGAGCCCAGCCGCCGCGACGGCAGCGACCGGCTGCCGCTGGAAGTCTGGCACCGCATGGTGGCCGAGTTCGCCGAGGCCGGCCTGGCCTGGACAGACAACCCCGGCGCCCGTGACACCCTGACCGCATTGCGCGCAACCTACGAACCGCTGTTGGACGGCTTGTCCCACCGGCTGCTGCTGCCCCTGCCGGGCTGGATGCCCGAGGGCGGGGTTGTGGATCATTGGGCGCGGGGCCATCGCGGCCTGATCGCGTCCCGGCTGATGGATGAGCTGACCGACCGGTCCAACCCCAAGCTGGTTCCGGCGGGAAGGAGCGGGCCGCTGTGGCGGCGGCTGCGGCAGAGCCTGCGTGAGGACTGACCCGCCCGGCGCGGCGTTGGTGCAAAACCGGAGACGGTGAGCTTTTGCAATCGGGCTGTGGAGCACAGGTCCGCTTCTTTTTTCCTTGGATGAAAGATGCACCACAAGGCCAACGAGGTGCGCCGTCACAAGGTCCATGCAGCACGGCTCATTGCGTCTCTGTCCGAGGGAGGCCGGTTTTAGCTGTGGAGCCAGTTCCGGGTCTCGAATTGGCCGGGCTGCGCCACAACTCCGGCACGAACGGTTGTCGTGTCCGTCACGGGAGCAGGTGCAGTGCTGGACGAACGCTGGCCGGGGCATTCGCCATCAACGGGACATGATCTCTCATTGGTGCCCGCTCGCAACCGCGGACACGGCAAGGATGTTGAAACGTTCAAGCAGGTGAGGAACGGCCATGTCCAAGCTGGACGCCGAGGATCGCGACAAGCTCCCGAACCGGGAGTTCGCGTTTCCCAAGCAGCGCAAGGAGCCGCTTGAGGACGCAAGCCACGTCCGCAATGCGGTTTCGCGCTTTGATCAGGTCAAGGATGTCACCGACGCTGAACGGGACGAGGCCTGGAGGCGTATCGAAGCAGCCGCCAAGAAATTCGGCGTCGAGCTCCACGAGCGCAGTTGGCGCGAGTTGGGCAAGCCGCATCACTAAGCGGTGACTTCGGCTGCGATGCGACCCGGCGCCTTCCTGAAGCGGGCATGGCGCTGCGAGGCCGGCGAGGTTCCCGCCGGTGACTTGCGCGTTCACGGCGTCGCCGGATCGCCGGGACGTTCGGCAAGCCAGCCGAGCAGGGCGGCGTGGAAGCGGCCAGGGGCCTGGATCTGCGGCGCGTGGCCCAGGTCGGGGAACTCGACCAAGCGTGCGCCCGGGATGCGGGCAGCGGCCGCCCTGCCCAGGGCGGGGTAGTCGCCCAGGCGCGCCCGGACCGCGGGCGGCGCAAGGTCCTTGCCGATCGCCGTGGTGTCCTTGTCGCCGATCACCAGCAGCACCGGCACTGCGAGCCGGTCCAGCTCGTGGACCACCGGCTGGGTGAAGATCATGTCGTAGAGCAGGGCCGAGTCCCACGCCACGGCCTCGCGCCCGGGGCCGCGATACATCCCGGCCAGCATCTGCACCCAGGTCTCATACTCCGGGCGCCACTGGCCCGCGTAGTAGGTCGAGCGTTCGTAGTCGCGGATGCGTCCGGCGGTGGTGCCCAGCTCGCGCTGGTGCCACTCGTCCACGCTCTGCCACGGCACGCCCTCGGCCTGCCAGTCCTCAAGCCCGATCGGGTCCACAAGCGCGAGGCGCTCGACCTGGTCTGGATGCATGAGCGCATAGCGGGCGGCGAGCATGCCTCCTGTCGAGTGCCCGACCAAGGTTACGGGACCGTTGATGCCGAGCGATGCCAGGAGCGCGCGGGTGTTGGCTGCAAGCTGCTGGAAGCTGAACTGGTAGCGGGCGGGCTTGCTCGATTTGCAGAACCCGACCTGATCGGGGGCGACCACGCGGTAGCCTGCGGCAGCCAGCGCCTCGATGGTCGCCTGCCAGGTGGCCGCGCAGAAATTCTTGCCGTGCAGCAGGACCGCGACGCGCCCGTTGGGCGCCGCCGCGGGTGCGATGTCCATGTAGGCCATCTCCAGCGGCTGACCCTGGGAGGCGAAGCGAAAGCGCTGGACCGGCCAAGGGTAGTCGAAGCCTTCGAGCTCGGGGCCGTATGCCGGGCCGGCGTCGTCGGCCGCCTGCGAAGGCAGGGCAGGCGCCAGCAGCACTGCCGCCAGCACCAACAGCGACGGGAAGGTGAGGGGGCGGATCAAAGGATGCTCCGCACGGGCCGCGGCGTCATGGTCAGCAGCTTGGCGACCCGGTGATCCCAATGCAAGGTGGGAGCAGCATCGCATCCTCTACGGCCCCGGCGGCCGCGTTTACCTCTTTTGCCGGGATGACGTGATTGCCCGTGCCGTTCCCGGGCGTCCGGATGCGGTGCTAGGCTGGCGCCATGACCAGGCTCACCCTCCGCATTGACTTCGACGAGGAGCGTGCGCTCGGGCCCGGCAAGGTGCGCCTGCTGGAGCTGGTGGCCGAGACCGGCTCCATCTCGGCCGCAGGGCGGGCAATGGGCATGAGCTACCGCCGGGCCTGGCTGCTGGTGGACGCGCTGAACCGGACGTTCAGCCTGCCGGTGGTCGAAACGCGGGGCGGCGGCGCCGGAGGCGGCGGAGCAAGCCTGACCCCGCTCGGGACCGGCGTGGTCGAAAGCTACCGCGCGATGGAGACGGATGCCCGGGAGGCCCTGGCCCGGCGGCTGGCCGAGCTTGAGAAGGCGCTGGCGCCCGCCACGGCTTGACCGGTGCTCATTGGCCAACTGGGGTTGGCGCAATCAGGCCGGTGATGCGGTCCCGCGGGTCGGGGCAGCCTCCTGCCGATCCCGGCATCAACCCCGTGCAGGCTTTCACCGTGCCGATCCGCGCAACGCACGATAAACCGTGTTGCGCGATGCCCCGAGGCAGCGCGCCGTTTCGGTCACGTTCCCGCCGGCATCCCGGTGCGCCTGCCGGACCTGCTGCGCGTGCAACGTCCGAAGGCTGGGCCGGCTGGCGTCCGGCAGGAACGGCGGCTTCCACTTGGCTGACCCCGCCGCGGGCATGGCCAGCACGGAGCCGGTGCAGTCGCCAGCGGCATCAGCTTCGTCACCAACCTCGCCCGCCATCATCGGCCGGTCAGGGGCCGGACGAGCTTGCCTCCGCCATCAAGGCGCAGACATAGGCGGCAAAGGAACGCCACACCTCCAGGTGGAACCCTGCCTCGGTGCGCCAAAGCACGATCTCCGCCTTGCCGAACACCGTCCGGGTGCACATGCCTGGCGGAAAGGCGCTGGGATGCAGATCAAGCGGGCAGCCCGCCGCCAGCGTGTCCGCCGCCGCGCAGCCGTCCAGCAGCAGGCCGAGCTGGCGATGCGACACATCCACCACGGCGCCGCCGGGCACCTCGGCCGGGTCCAGGCGGTTTGGCGACAGCAGCAGCCACTCATCCGGCCCCAGCCACAATGCGGCCCGTGCATCCGCTGTTGCCGACCGGCACGGCGCTGTGGGCAGGGCGATGCCGAACGCGGCACCCAGCGCCGCCGGATCGCCCCGGAGCGCAAGCCGATGAAGGTTGGGCGCCGGGCGGACCGCCACACGGCCCGGCACCGCGAACAGCGCAATCCCAGCCGGCGGGAAATACAGAGCCGGGCTCGTTCCCAGGCGTGCAGGCGCCGCAACCGCACCAATATCGGATGTCAACGTGTCAGGCATTGAGCCGCACTCCTTCCGGGTCCAGGAACACGGGGTCCACGACCCGCACGGCGGCCGGCGTGCCCCCTCCCTGGGCAAACAGCGTCTCGCCTTGCCGGCTGCGCCCGTCGGCCAGCATCGCCAAGGCGATGGAGCGGCCCAGCGTGGTGGTGCCGTAGGCCGACGTAACATGGCCCAGGGACGGGGTGCCTGGCGGCGGCGCGGCCTCCGTGGTCAGTTGCGCCCCTTCATCCAGCACGCGCCGCGGATCGGACGTCAGCAGGCCCACAAGCTGCCGGCGCCCGGGCGCCGCCATGTCCGGGCGGGCCAGGGACCGCTTGCCGACAAAGTCCGGCTTCGCCTTGCTGACCGCCCAGCCCAGGCCCAGGTCGCCTGGCGTCGCCGTGCCGTCGCTTTCCTGGCCGACGATGATGTAGCCCTTCTCCGCGCGGAGGACGTGCATCGCCTCCGTCCCATAGGCGCAGCCGCCAACCGCGGCCACGCGGTCATGGAGCCGCTCCCAGACGGCCAGCGCATCTCCGGACGGGACGTTGACCTCGAAGCCCAGTTCGCCGGTGAAGCTGACGCGGAACAAGCGCATCGGCACACCGCCGATGCTGCCCTCCGCCACGCTCATGTGCGGCATGGCGCTCGCGCCGATGTCCATGCCGTCCACGAGCGGGGCCAGCACGTCGCGCGCCCGCGGACCCTGTACCGCGAGCACCGCCCACTGCTCTGTCACGCTGGTCAGCCAGACCTGCAGGTCCGGCCACTCGGTTTGCAGGAAGTCCTCCATGGTGGCCAGCACGCGCGGGGCGCCGCCGGTCGTCGTGGTCACGTGGAAGCGGCCCGGCGCCAAGCGCCCCACGACGCCGTCATCCATGACGAAGCCGTTCTCTCCCAGCATGACGCCGTAGCGGCACCGGCCGGGTGCGAGCTTGGTCCAGGCGTTCACGTACATCCGGTTCAGGAACTCGGCGGCATCCGGGCCGGCGACCTCGATCTTTCCCAGCGTCGAGGCGTCGAACAGCCCGGCGGCGGCGCGCACCGTGCTGCACTCCCTTTGCACGGCGGCGTGCATGTCCTCGCCGCCGCGCGGGAAGCAGCGGGCGCGCTTCCACAGCGCCACATCCTCGAACATGGCCCCCTGCGCCTCGGCCCAGCCGTGGACCGGCGTCGTCCGGACGGGGTCGAACAGCACGCCCCGGCTGTAGCCGGCGAGCGTTCCGAACGTGACCGGGGTGTAGGGCGGGCGGAACGTCGTCAGCCCGACCTCGGGGATCGGGCGCCCCAACTGCCGGGCGACGATGGACAGGGCGTTCATGTTGCTGGTCTTGCCCTGGTCGGTGGCCATGCCGGTCGTCGTGTAGCGCTTCACGTGCTCGATGCTGCGAAAGCCCTCCTGTGTCGCAAGCTTCAGGTCCTTGGCGGTTACGTCGTTCTGGAAGTCCACGAAGGCCCTGCCCCGCCCAGCGGCGTCCGGCGGCGACCATCGGGCCGGCATGGTTCCGGCCACGGCAGGCGGGACTGCGGCCGGCGCCTCCCGGCCAGCATCCCGCGCCGCGTCCTCTCCGGCCTCGCATCCGTCCGCGACCGCCTCGGCCAATGCGTGGACGCCGCGGCAGGCGCCGGCGCACCGGACGCCCGGGGCGGACTTGCCGGGCAGGAAAGCCTCGGCGACCGGATCGAATTGCAGCTTGCCGCGGGACTGCGAGAACAGGTTGAGCGACGGCGTCCAACCTCCGCTCATGCCCAGCACGTCGCAGCGGACCCACTCGCGATGCGTGCCGCGCCCGACGATGGCCACGCGGATGCCGCGGCGTCCGCGGGTACCGAGCACGCGCATCCCGGTTTCCACCCGGATGCCCGCGGCCCGCGCCGCACGGGGCAGCGGGCCGTCTGCCGCCGCCCGCGCGTCGGCGATCAACGCGACCTCGACGCCGCACGCCTGCAGGTCTAGCGCCGCCCGGTATGCGGTGTCGCTCGTGGTGGCGATCACCGCCCGGCGGCCCGGCGGGGCGCCGTAGCGCGTGGCGTAGGTGCGCGCAGCGTCGGCCAGCATGACGCCGGGCCGGTCGTTGCCTGGGAACACCAGCGGGCGCTCGTGGTTGCCGGCGGCGATCACCACCTGCTTGGCGCGGACCTGCCATAGCCGTTCCCGCGGCAGCGCCGGGTCCGGGTCCGGCAGGTGGTCGGTCATACGCTGAGCCAGGCCGATCATGTTGCCGGGATACCAGCCGAACGCCGTGGTGCGGGTCAGCAGCGTCACATCCGGGCGTTCAGCCAAGGCGCCGATGCGGGCCGCGACCCAGTCCGCCGCGGTCTGGCCGTCCAACCGCGCAGTCCGGTCCGCCAGCAGGCTGCCGCCGAACCGCGGCCCCTCGTCGCACAGGATCACCCGCGCCCCGGACGCCGACGCGGCATCGGCCGCGGCAAGCCCGGCCGGCCCGGAGCCGATCACCAGCACGTCGCAGTGGGCATAGCGGCTGGCGTAGTGGTCGGCGTCCGCTGCGTCCGGCGCGCGGCCCAGCCCGGCGGCCCGGCGGATCAGCGGCTCATACAAACGATGCCAGGCGCCATGCGGGGCCATGAACGTCTTATAGTAGAACCCCGCCGAAAGCAGCGGCGCAGCGAGGTCGTTCACCGCCTGCAAGTCGAAGGCGAGCGAGGGGAAGCGGTTCTGGCTGCGTGCCGCCAGGCCGTCATAGACCTCGACCTGGGTGGCCCGGAGGTTCGGCGTGCGCCTGCCGCCGCCACGGTCCACTTCGACCAGCGCGTTCGGCTCCTCCGAGCCTGCGGCCATTACGCCGCGGGGCCGGTGATACTTGAACGACCGGCCCATCAGCCGCACGCCGTTCGCAAGCAGGGCGGAAGCCAGTGTGTCGCCGGGCCGGGCCGCGTAGGTGCGGCCGTCGAAGGTGAAATGCATCGTCATGCCTGCCCCCACTGTTCCGTCTCGGTGCGCATCGGCGGCGCGTCTGGGCTGTCCGTGCCCGGAGCGGTGCCGGGACGCGGGCTTCCGGCGAAGTATGTCGCGACGAAATGGTCCGTGTAGGTGTTCCGCACCGCGTTGAAGAAGCGGCCGCAGCCGTGGGTGTGCCGCCACCGCTCGGCGTGGTCGCCCTTGGGATTGGTGCGCGCATACAGGAACTCGCCCCAGCCGTGGTCATCCATCGCCGCAGGGTCGGAGGGACGGCTGACATGCGCCTCGCCGGCGTAGGTGAACTCGGCTTCCGGGCGCTCGCCGCAGATGGGGCATGGGATCAGCAGCATGGAACGTCCTCCTGCTCCCTCTCCCTTCGGGAGAGGGTCGGGGTGAGGGGGTCTTCGAGCGCAGTCCTTGCCCTCACAGAACTGCGGCGCGATAGCACCAGCGGTTCCCCGCTCCGCAGCCAAGACCCCCTCACCCCAACCCTCTCCCGGAGGGAGAGGGAGTAGGCAGCGGTACCGCGCATCAATGCGCCACCGCCGCGGCTGCGGCCTCATCAATCAGCCGCCCCGTGCGGAAGCGGTCGAGCGCGAAGGGGGCGTTCAGCCGGTGCGGCGCGTCATGCGCCATCGTGTGTGCGAAGGTCCAGCCGGAGGCCGGCGTGGCCTTGAAGCCGCCGGTGCCCCAGCCGCAGTTGACATACAGCCCCGGCACCGGCGTCAGGCCCAGGACGGGGCTGCGGTCCGGCGTCACGTCCACGATGCCGCCCCAGTTGCGCAGCATACGCATCCGGCGGAACTGCGGGAACAGTTCGCAGATCGCATCCAGCGTGTGGGTTGCGATGTGCAGCCCTCCCTGCTGGCTGTAGCTGGTGTAGGCGTCGGTGCCGGCGCCGATCACCAGCTCGCCCTTGTCGGACTGGCTGATGTAGGCGTGGATCGTGTTGGACATGACCACGCACGGGAAGCAGGGCTTCACCGGCTCGCTGACCAGGGCTTGCAGGGGATAGCTTTCCAGCGGCATCCGCACGCCGGCCTGCGCCATCACGACGCTTGTGTGCCCGGCCGCCACGACGCCCACGCGCCGGGTACTGACGGGTCCGCGGGTGGTGTCCACGCCGCACACGGCGCCGGCCGGGTCCCGCCGGATGCCGGTCACCTCGCAATTCTGCACGATGTCCACGCCCAGGGCACTGGCGGCGCGGGCATAGCCCCAGGCCACCGCGTCATGCCGCGCCGTGCCGCCGCGCCGCTGCAGCGCCGCGCCCAGCACGGGGTAGCGCATCCCGGAGTCGAGCCGCAGCGGAGGGCAGAATGCCTGCGCCTCCGCGGGGGTCAGCCACTCGTTGTCCACGCCGGCCAGCTTGTTGGCATAGACGTGGCGCTTGCCGACCTGCACGTCGTGGACGGTGTGCGCCAGCATCATCAC
>DASWOJ010000459.1:0-15652 GCA_036398775.1 Acetobacteraceae bacterium | reverse complement strand
CGTCGTGCCCGCATACGCCTTCCGGAAGATGCCGCGCCGCTGCAGCTCGGGCACCACGAGGTCCACGAAGTCGTCCAGCCCCTGCGGCACCGTCGGGAACATGACGTTGAAGCCATCCGCCGCATCCGCCTCCAGCCAGGCCTGCATGGTGTCGGCGATCTCCCCCGCCGTGCCCACCATCTGCAGCCCGGCATAGCCGCCCGCCAGTTGCGCCAGTTGCCGCACCGTCAGGTTGTCGCGCCGGGCCAGAGCCACCAGCGCCGCCTGGCCGCTTTGCCCCTGGTTCGTCACCGGCAGCTCCGGCAGCGGCGCGTCGAGGTCGAACCCGGACGCGTCCACCCCCAGCCGTATCGACAGGTTCGGCAGGCCGCTGTCCGGATGCACGAGGCTGTCGAGCCGCGCCTTGCGCTCCTGCGCCTCCGCCGTCGTGCGGCCCACGACGACGAGTACGCCGGGCAGCACCTTCAGGCTCGCCGGGTCGCGGCCGAGCGCGCGCATCCGGGCCGACAGGTCCGCCCGGAAGGCGCGGCCGTCCTCCATCGTGCGGCTGCTGGCGAACACCACCTCCGCCGTCTCCGCCGCAAGCTGGCGTCCGGCGTCGCTGGCGCCGGCCTGCACGATCACCGGCCAGCCCTGGACCGGGCGCGCGATGTTCAACGGCCCGCGCACCGACAAGTGTTCCCCCTTGTGGTCCAAGACGTGCAGCTTGCCCGGGTCGAAGAAAATGCCCGTCCCCTGGTCGCGCACCCAGGCGTCGTCCGCCCAACTGTCCCACAGTCCCGTCACGACGGCATGGAACTCGCGCGCCCGGCGGTAGCGTTCGTCGTGCTCCACGTGCTCCTCCCGGCCGAAGTTGAGCGCGGCGTCCGGGTTGCTGGTGGTGACCACGTTCCAGCCGGCCCGCCCGGCGCTGATGTGGTCGAGCGAGGCGAAGCGCCGGGCGATGTGATACGGCTCGTCGAAGGTGGTGCTCGCGGTGGCGACCAGCCCGATGCGTCCTGTCACCATCGCCAGCGCCGACAGCAGGGTCAGCGGCTCGAACGAGGTTGCGGTGGCGCTGCGGCGCAACGCGGCCATCGGCATGTTCAGCACGGCCAGGTGGTCGGCCATGAAAAAGGCGTCGAAGCATCCGCGCTCCAGCGTCTGGATCATGCTGACAATGTGGGCCAGGTTGAAGTTGGCGTCCGGCCAGGCGCCGGGCACCCGCCACCACGCGGTATGGATGCCGACCGGGCGCATGAAGGCGCCGAGGTGGAGCTGCTTGGTCATGGACACCTCTGGAAGCATGGCGGAGCAGGATGCCTCGAAGCCGTAGGCCGATGGCGCCAGGGAGGGCAAGGCCGTAGGGAGCACATCGCCGTCAGCTCCATCTTTGCTGCCTCGACAACGACCATCCGCCTTGCTCCGGCTCTTTGCTTCATTGCGAACGACGCAACGGCGCACCAATCCAGAGCGGCAAGTACAGTGCTGGCGGTCCCTGGACAGCCACGCCGCAAGCGGCGCGCGATGACGTGCGGGACGCTCGGCGCAAACGGCGGCCGAGGTCAGGTCATGCCGGTGATCGAGGCTCCCTGCGTCCGCGGGTCGCGCATGGGCCAGCGTCCGCACTCCACCTGGACCAAGAAGGCGCCGACTAGCCGGTTGAACTCGTCCGGGTCCTCCAGGTTGATCGTATGGCCGCAGTTGGGCATTACCGCGAGCGCGGCAGACGGGATGGACTGCTTCATCAGCAGACCCGGCTGCAGGCACGGCCAATCCTCGTCGCCGGTCAGCACCAGCGTCGGCACCTGTAGCGCCCGCATGTCGTCCACCAGGTCATACAGCGACGGCCGCGCGCCCTGGACGGCCATCTGCGTGTTGGCCGCACCAAGGGCGGAGTGCTCCGCCAGGTGCCGTGCGAACTCGGCGAAGCCGCGGGGGTCCTTGTTGCCGAATTGCACCCGGGTCGGGCCGTGGGCGTAGCGGGCGGCGAACGGCGCCATCCCGTCCTGCCGCAGCGCCTGGGCGATGGCGGCAGCCTCGGCCTTGAAGCGGTCGCGCTGGCTGGGCTCGGCGCCATAGCCGCAGCCGCCGACGACCAGCGAGCGGGCGCGGGCGGCATGGCGGAAGCCGAAGTGCAAGGTCGCGAACCCACCCATGGACAGCCCGACGACGTGCGCCCGATCAATGCCGAGGTGGTCCAGCACGGCCAGGATGTCATCGGTGGCGCGCGCCTGCCCATAGCTGGAGGAATGCTCCGGCACGTCGGACGGCGGGTAGCCCCTGGCGTTGTATGCGATGGCGCGGTGCCGCTGGCCGAAGTGGCGCATCTGCGGCTCCCAGCTACGCATGTCGCCGGCGAACTCGTGCACGAAGATGACCGGCGTGCCGCCGCCAGTTTCCTCGAAGTAGAGCCTGGTCCCATCGTCGGCGGTCGCGTGCGGCATCGTCCAGTCCTTTCGTCAGGCAGGCGCCGGCAACCCGAACAGCCCGCCCCAGCCTTGGATCACGGAGGCGTCCGCCCCGGCAATGCCCAGGCTGCCCCACAACGCCGTCGCAACCGAGTCGTAAACCGGCAGCCCCAGCGCCGCCTCCCAGCCCGCCACCAGCGGCGCCCCGCGCAGGTTGGTGCAGACGACGGCGACCGCATCGGGCCGGACCGCCGCGACCTCGCGCACCATCGCGTCAAGCTGCGGCGCCGCCACTTCCGCGAACGAGAAGTTGTCCTGCAGGTCCAGGTGCCGCTCCGCCACGCACTCGACGCCCAGCGCAGCGTAGTTGGCGACGATGCGCGCCTGCACGTCGCCGCGATACGGCGTGACCAGCCCCAGGCGCCGCACCCCGGTCCGGGCCAGGGCGCCGTTCAGCGCCAGGACGCTGGTCGTCGCGCGCACGCCCGTCGCCGCCCGGATGCGGGCGCACAGCGCCTCGTCGGCCTCGAAGCCGAGCCAACTCGCCGAGGTGCCGCTCCAGGCGATCACGTCCACCCGGGCATGGGCCAGCAGCTCGGCCGCGCGCAGGACGGCGGCGTCGTCGAACTGCGCCAGGGCACCCGGGCTCAGTGCGATTTCGGTCACGGGAAACCGGCTGAAATGCACGCTCGCACCCGGCACGCCGCGGATGATCGCGGCCGACAGCGGCTCCAGCACCGTGTTGGACGAAGGGGTCAGGATGCCCAGTCGGACCGTCCGGGTCACGCCGGGCCGCCCTGGAACAGCCGCGTCACCGCAGGCGAAATACCCTGCATCGGCTTGGCGGCGGGGCGGCGGAAGCTGCCGGCGGTGGCCTTGCGCGGGCGCAGGGACGCCAGCACCTCCGCCTGGCGCACGGCGGCGGCCACGCCGTCCACCAGCGGCACGGCAACCTGGTCCGCCACAACGGCCGCCAGCCCGGCCAGCGGCGCGCCGCCCAGGATGCAGACCTCCGCCCCGGCCGCCACGGCATCGGCGCACAGGGCGACCAGCCGTGCCGCCTTCTCCTCCGCCACCCCGGCCACATCGGCAAACGGCTCGTCCAGCCAATGCACGCCCGAGCACCGCGCCCCCAGGCCAACGGCCTCCACGATCTCCCCATACCAAGAGCCGAGCGCCGTGGCGAAAGTAACGACGGCGAAGCGGCGGCCCAGCATGCAGGCGGTCAGCATGGACGCCTCCGCCATGCCGGTGACCGGGATGGACAGCAGCTCCCGTGCCGCACCCAGGCCGGGATCGCCGAAGGCGGCTACCACGGCGGCGTCGGCCTCGCCCGCATGTTCGGCCAGCAGCTCCAGCACCTCCGAGGCGCCGATCACCGCCTCCGCCCGTGTGGCGATGTAGGGCACGCCACGCGCCGCCGTCACGGCATGGATGGTGGTCCCCGGCGAGGCATTGGCGCGCGCCACCGCGGCGATCCGGTCCGTCACCGCCTGGCTGGTATTGGGATTGGCCAGCAGCAGCCTCATTCGGTCCCCCCCTCCGACCCCAGCGCGGTGCGCAGCCCAAGGGCAACCTGAGCAAAGTCGGCGGTGCCCGGCACCCGGGGCCGCGGCAGCTCCACCGGCACCACCGCCGACAGCCGGCCCGGCCGGGGCGTGAACACCAGGATGCGGTCGGCCAGGAACACGGCCTCGTCAATGCTGTGCGTGACGAACAGCACGGTCGTGCGCTGCACCGACCAGATCTGCAGCAGCTCCGCCTGCAGGTGCCCGCGGGTCTGGGCGTCCAGCGCCCCGAACGGCTCGTCCATCAGCAGCGCCTGCGGCCGGGTGGTCAGCGCCCGGGCGATCCCGACCCGCTGCCGCATCCCGCCCGACAACTCGTGCGGGTAGCGCCCGGCAAATCCCTGCAGCCCCGTCAACGCCAGCATCTCCTCCCCGCGCGCCCGGCGCTCGGCTGCCGGCACGCGCCGGGCCTTCATGTTGAACTCGACGTTGCCGCGCACGGTCATCCAGGGAAACAGCCCGTGGTCCTGGAACACGATGCTGGTGGCCGGCGACGGCCCGTCCAGCTCCCGCCCGGCAACGACGACCTGCCCCACTGTCGGCGCCTCCAGCCCGGCGATCATCTGCAGCAGCGTGCTCTTGCCGCAGCCGGACAGGCCGAGCAGGCAGACGAACTCGCCGGCGCCGCAGGCGATGCTGATGCCGCGCAGCGCCTCAACCGGCCCGGCCTTGCCGGCGTAAGTCTTGCCCACGCCGATGCACTCGATGAAGCCCGTCATCCCCCGCTGGCCGTCAGCCCGTCCTGCCAGCGGCATGCGCGGGCGCGCAAACGGCGCACCGCCTGGTCCGCAAGCAGGCCGATGGCGCCGATGACGATGATGCCGGCAAAGGTCAGCTCGGTCCGGAAGGTCATCTGCGCGTTCAGGATCATGTAGCCCAGCCCCGACTTCACCGCGATCATCTCCGCCGTCACCACCGTCAGCCAGCCGCCGCCGATCGCCAGGCGCAGCCCAGTGAAGATGGACGGCAGCGCCGCCGGCAGCACGACATCCCGCAGCACCAGCCCCTCGCTGGCGCGGGCCGACGCCGCGACCTTCAGCAGCGTCCGCTCGATGCCGCGCACGCCGAAGATGGTGTTCAGCAGCAGCGGCCAGATCGCCGACAGGAAGATCAGCACGATGGCCGGGGTGTCGCCGATGCCGAAGAACAGCATGGCCAGCGGGATCAGCGAGATCGGCGGCACCGCCCGGAACGCCTGGATGGACCAGTCGGTCAGCCGGTCCAGCACCGGGTAGCGCCCGATCAGCAGCCCCAGCGGCACCGCCACGGCAAAAGCGGCCCCAACGCCGACCACGACGCGGGTGACGCTGGCCAGCGCGTTGGTGGCGATCAGCGGCCCCCATTGCACGAACGCCCCGGCCACCTTGGCCGGCGACGGCAGCAGCACCGGCGGATAAAGCTGGGCCACGACGGCAACCTGCCACGCGCCTAGCAGCACCAGCAGCGGCACCAGCCCAAGCGCCAGCCGCGCCCGCGTCACGTTGGGCAGCCCGTAGCCTGGCCGTCCCCGTCATTGCGAGCCCCGGCGCCACGGCGATCCATGGGCCGGCAGGACGGCGCCTGCGGCCCCTGGACTGCCCCGGCGCCGCGAGCCTCGCAATGACGGAGGGGACCGCAACAAGGAGCCTGTCGCATCGCCCAGCCTACAGGAACCGCGTATCGAGGAACTCGCCCCACTTCGGCTCCTGGTCCAGCAGCTTGTCGGCCAGCATCATCCCCGCGAGCGCCTTGAGGCCGGACTGGAACGCCTCGCCGCTGTCGGCACTGAAAAATAGGTTCTTCGTGCTGGCCTCCGCGATGTCGCGCGCCATGTTGAACTGCTTGACCGTCGTTTCGACCGCGATGGCCGGGTCGGCCTTCATCCGCCCGGTCGCGGCGACGTGGGCGCGCACCAGCGTGCGGGTCAGGTCCGGCTCCTTCGCGATAAATGAAGTGCTGGCGACGAAGCCCAGGTTCGTCTTGCCCATCGGCGTATCGTAGGGCACCCACAGCCGATGGCCGAAGCCGCTCAGCTCGGCAAACGTCGCATACGGCTCAAAACAGCAGATCGCATCCACGTCGCCGCGCGCCAGCGGCACCGGCTGGTCCTGGTTGTCGAGGAACAGCAGCTCCACCTTGTCTAGCAGCCCCTCGTGCCGCAGCTTCCACGTCAGGCTGACCAACGCGATCGATCCATTCTGCACCCCGATCTTCTTGCCGCGGAGCTGGGCGAATTCGGTGATCCCAGGCTTGGCCAGCAGCATCCAGCCGCCGTCGCAGCCGTTCGCCAGCACCGCCATCGGAAACCCCTTGGTGGCGACTTGCATGGTGGCCGACAGCCCGCCATTGCCCACGTCCACAGCGCCGGACGCCACGGCCTGCATCCGCTGCACCAGGCTGGGGAAGGTCACGACCTCGGCCTCGACGCCCTCGGGGCGCAGCAGGTCCGGCATCAGGAACATGGCATTGGTCGTGGTGGTGAACGCCGACCCGAGCTTAACCCTGCGCAGCGCCTGGCCCAGCACGGCGTGCGGCACGATGGCAGGGGCGGCCAGGGCCGTGGCGAGGAGGGTGCGGCGGAGCATGGTTGCGTTCCCGGACTGGACAATAGGTGCTGGATGTTGCTGCACGCATGCAAGCCGGCTGCCAGCGGGATGTCAGCCCAGCCCCTGCTGGGCCGAGACATGGGCGGCGACCACCTTCCAGCCTATATCCGCAAACCGCACCCAGGTCTGGCTCTGCCGCCCCACCAGATCCCGGCCACGCACCTTGAACTCCAGGTTGACGGTGGCGAGGTCGCGTCCGAGCGTCAGGATCTCCAGCCGCAGCCGGCGCTCCTTGATGCCGGGCCCCGGCGGCCGAGCCACCCGGTGGGCGTGGATCTCGGCAAATCCGTGTCCATGCTCGGCAAAGGCGTAGCGGATCGTGTGCGGGCTATCCCAGAAGGTGGCGTCCAGCACCGCCACGTCCCGGTCAACCAGCGCCTGCTCGTAACGCTCGAACAGGGCGCGCACCTCGGCAACCACGTCCGGCAGGTTCGGTTCGGTGTCCATCAGGTTTCCTTCACGCCGCTTCGGCGAAGCGGCGGGCCACGAGCGCCAGGTCAAGGTCGCTGCCGCGTGCGCCAATGATGGACAAACCCACCGGCGCGCCGTCCACGGTGGCGCCCGGCAGGCTGACCTGCGGCACGCCGGTCAGGCCGCCATGGCTGGTCAAGCAGCTTATCCGCTCGCGTAGGAAGTCCAGCTCCGACAACGGCAGCCCGCGCGCCGGAGCAGGAAACGGCGTCGTCGGCAGGCACATGACCGTGCCCGGCGGCAGCAGCAGGCGCAGCCGCGCCCGCGCCTCTTCCCGCATCAGCGCCGCGGCGCTCCGCTCGGCGTCGGTCAGCGCCGAGCCGAACACCAGGCCGCGCGCCACGCTGAACGCCAGGCGCGGGTTGCAGGTGTCCAGCCAGGGCTGGAAGGTCCGCCAGGACTCGCTGCTTTGCAGCACGCGCTGGGCACGCTGCCAAACCGACAGGCCCTGCGGCGCCAGGGTCTCGTCGCGGCGCTGGCCGATCAGGGCGGCCAGCCGCTCCACCAGCGGCGCCAGCGCATCCTGCACGGCCGGGTCGGCGAACCCGAAGGCGTCCGTCGCCACCAGCAGGGTTGACGGCAGCCGCTCCGGCAGGGATGCGCCGCACAGCACCTCGCCGACCCTGGCAAACGTGGCGGCGTCGCGGGCGAACCAGCCGCAGGTGTCCGCACTGGGCGACTGCACCGTGATGCCCGCGAAGTTGATGCGGCCGTGGGTCGGGCGGATGCCGTGCAGGCCGCAGAAGCTGGCGGGCACCCGGACCGAGCCGCCGCTGTCGGTCCCGAGCGCGAAGCCGCACGCATCACCGGCGACAGCCGAGGCGGAGCCGCTGGACGAGCCGCCGGGCACCCGGCCCGGCGCCGCCGGGTTGAGCGGCGTGCCGTCATGGGCGTTCTCGCCCAAAATGCCGAGGGACACCTCGTCGGTGACCGTCTTGCCGATGACGGAGGCGCCGGCGTCCAGCAGGGTTTGCACCACCCAGGCGTGCCGCGTCGGGGTGGGATGGCGGCGCGGCCAGTCGGGGTTGCCGCCGCCGGTCGGCCAGCCCGCCACGTCAACCAGGTCCTTCACGGCGAAGGTCAGGCCGTCCAACAGGCCGCCCGGCGTGCCCGGCACCTCGCACCGTGCGCCTGCGACGAAGGCGTTCAACTGGTCCAACGATCTTTCTCCCGCTTGCCTGCCGCATGGTCCGCAGCACCGGACCGGCCCAGGGTGTCAGGTTGCGGGAGATCAGCCAACCGCCGCCGGCGATGCCCAGGGGCACATAGGCCGCCAACAGGCTCCACCGGCATCCGGCTGGCGCTGCCCAGGGCGGGATCATGGGCGGCTGGGCTGATCGGGCCATACCGGCGCGTATGAATGATACCGCCGTCGCGGCATTCTGTTCCAGCCATCGCAGGCGTATAGAATGGTTGCCTTCCACGGGCGTTCGAACATGCCTCCCGTGGAGCTAGCGTTGAGAATGGATGAACTGACTATGCAGCACCAACCGATCACTGATGCCCTGACCACCGAGGACCTCATCCTCAGCCTGGAAGGCGATGCGAACGAAGACGCGAAGATGGGTGGGCTTGGCCTGTTTTACGTCGTGGCAGAGGCTGCGTTGGCCTTGGGCCTATGTGGCGTCGTGAATTTCGTCGCGGGCTGATATGCAGGTCTCGGCTTCGATCAGCTGCTGGAGAGATTGCGGCGCTGCGAAAGGCTGATGACTAGCCATCAAAGCCGAAGCCCGCTGGCATAGCGGGGTTCTCCCAGGTTTAGGGCCAGATCAGATCTAGCGAAAACTCTGGCCCCGATCATCAAATCCTTATGGACTGGACGCCATAGACGCTGAGGGTCCCGGCCGGGCAAAGACGGCACCTCAACCCACGGGCCTCCCTTCTGGGTTGATCGTGAACGCGTAGGCTTGCGTAACTTGTGCCGCGTGGCTGCCCCCGGCGTCCGGACGAGGCGCTGCTGCCATTCCGGCAGCATACGGCGCGGCATCACCTGGATCGGCACGCACTTCCACCCGGGCTGTCGGCAACGCCTGCGGGTGCTCGCGCTGCAAGTAGGCGATCAGCTTCTCCCGCACCTCGCAACGGAGATCCCAGGTTTGCGGCGCGTTGCGCGCACTCACCAGGGCGCGCAACTGCACCGTCCGCTCCGTGGCGTCGCTCACCTGCAGGTTCACCACCCGCCCGTCCCAGAGCGGGCTGGCCCGGGCGATCCTCGTCAACTCCTCGCGAACCGCCTCGAACGGCACGGAATAGTCCACGTGCACGAACACCGATCCGATCAGCGAGGCGGTTTCGCGGGTCCAGTTCTGGAACGGCTTTTCCAGGAAGTAGGACAGCGGCAGGATCATCCGGCGCCAGTCCCATAGCCGCACCACGACGTAGGTGCCGGTGATCTCCTCCACCCAGCCCCACTCGCCCTCGACGATGACGGCGTCCTCCAGCCGGATCGGCTGCGTCACGGCAATCTGCACGCCGGCGATCAGGTTGGCGAGCAGCGGTCGTGCGGCAAGGCCGATCACAAGGCTGGCAGCGCCTGCGGAAGCGAACAGGCTGACGCCGTAGGCCCGCACCGAGTCCAAGGTCATCAGCGCGGTTGCGGTGGTGACGAGGCCAATCAGCACGTCGCCCGCGCGCTTGAGGATACGCACCTGGGTGAGATGCTTGCGCGCCAGCAGGTTGTCGTCCACGTCAATGCGGAAGCGTTGCAGGTATAACGTCGCCGCAATCTCGATAGCCCGCGCGGCGCTCCACCCGGCCAGCACGACCAGGCCGACCGCAAGCGTGCGGCCGATGCTATAAGACACGCCGGCCGGGAAGCTGACCCACGGCAGGGACGCCCACACGGCACCGAGGACCACGGCAAGCCGGCTCGGACCCGTCGTGGCCGCAACGAATGTCCGCACGAAGCCTCGCGCCCGTCCGGGCACGGGCACATGCGGAACAAGGCGTACCGAAAGCCAATGGGCCAGCAACGCGGCCAGCCCCGCCGCAAGCATGATGCCGGCGCCGGGCAGCCAGGCTTGCAGGCTGGGAAACCAGGCCATCACCGGCTCGGCCCCACCGCCCCGGCGCCGAACGCGATCATCGCGCCGAATGCCGCCACCGGAGCCAGCGCGAGCGGCAGGCTGCCCGACACGGCTGACAGCGCGCCGATGCAGGGCGGTCCGACAACGAACCCGGCATATCCCAGCATGGACACGGCGGCGATCCCGCCGGCGCCGGCCCGCTTGGCGCCGGCGCTGAACAGGATGGGCACCAGGTTGGCATAGCCGATGCCCACGACGGCGAAGCCAAGCACTGCGAGCCAGTACGGGGCGACCAGCGCCGTCGCCATGCCCGCGGCGGCTGCCGCCCCGCTCAGCCGCAGCGTACGGCGGCGGCCGAGGCGGGACACCACCCAATCACCTGAGAAACGGCCAGACATCATGGCGACAGAAAACGCCGCGTAGCCGAGCGCCGCCGCGGCCGGCCCAACCCCGGTCGTCCGTTCCAGGAGCAGCGCGCTCCAGTCGGCCATGGCGCCCTCTCCGAACAGCCCGAGAAACGCGAGTGCGCCGAGGATGAGCAGTGCGCCGTCGCGCAGCAGGCCCGGCAGCGCCGGATGCTCCGCCGCATGCTGCGCCTGCCCCGGGCCATCCTGCAGCAGGCGCCGGGTGGCAAACAGGGCCGCGAGCGCGAGCAGCACCCCCACCCCGGTCAAGGATGCCGACGCAGGCACGCCGAACCCCAGCAGCGCCGAGCCGATGCAGGCGCCGCCGAAGCCGCCAAGGCTGAAGCAACCATGGAACGACGACATCCGCGCCCGGCCATCCCGGGCTTCCAGCAAGCTGGCCTGCGTGTTCATCGGAACCTCGGTCATCCCGCGCACAAGGCCGAACGCCGCCGTCGCCGCGACGAGCAACGGCAGGGTCGGCGCCCAGCCGGGCAGCGCAAGCGCCAAGGCCGCCACGACAGAGGCCGTCCGGGTCAGGCGGCGGCTGCCGAGCCGCATCGCCAGCGCGCCCGCCACCGGCATGGCGACGAAAGCGCCGCCGACCAATCCGGCAAGCGCCACGGCAAAGGCAAGGTCGGACAACCCAAGCCCGCGCTTGAGCGACGGCAGCTGCGACACCCAAATGCCGAACGCCAGCCCATCGGCTAGGAATACCGCGGCAATCGCCAGCCACGCCGAATCCCATCGCCGCATCCATGGACCAAGCCTGGGCCGATTTTGGCCCGCTGATATCGCTGCACCCGTTTGCGGCATGAGCCACCCCCAAACTTGAACGGTCAAGACAGCATTAGGGACGTGTTGCTTGAACGGTCAAGAGATCGCATCTAACCTCGCGATGCAATGAATGATGCCCAAGACCTCGCTCCAAAGCGCGCCACGCTGCGCGACGTGGCCCAGGCTGCCGGCGTGTCGCACACCACGGTGTCCAACGCCTTCGCCCGGCCGGACCAGCTTTCGGCGCCGCTGCGGGAACACGTGTTCGCGACGGCCCGCGCCCTGGGTTACTCCGGCCCCAACCCTGGCGCGAGGTCGTTGCGGACCGGCCGTCACGGCGCCATCGGGCTCGCCTTCAGCGAGGACCTGCCATACGCGTTCTCCGACCCGACTGCGATCGGGTTCCTGGGCGGCGTGGCCGAGGCTTGCCGGGGGCTGCGAACCAACCTGCTGCTGATTGCCGCACCCGCCGTGGCCGACGGCGACTTAGCAGCGCCCTACGGGGTGCAGGCGGTGCGTGATGCGGCCGTGGACGGCTTCGTGCTGTATTCGCTGGCGCAGGACAGCCCTGTGGTCGCCTCGGTGCTGGCGCGCGGGCTGCCTTATGTCGTGGTGGACCAGCCGCGCCTGCCGGGAGCGCCGTTCGTTGGAATTGACGATGAGGGCGGCGCAAGGCAGGCGGCGGAGCATCTGCTCGGCTTGGGGCATCGCCGCTTCGCGGTCTTGTCGCTCAAGCTGGCGGCAGATGGGTTTGACGGAGCGGCCTCTCCTGCCCGCGTCGCCGCCGCGACCTATGGCGTGCCTGTTGCGCGGCTCGCCGGCTACCGGGCGGCGCTGGCGCAGGGCGGGGTGGACCCCCACACGGTGCCGCTCCTGGAATGCGCCTTGAACGATGAGCGGCGTGCCTGCGACCTGCTGCTGCCGTTGCTGCAAGGGGCGGAGCGGCGGCCAACGGCAATCCTGGCCATGAGCGACCGCCTCGCGCTGGGCGCCGTGGCCGCGGCACGCGAGGCGGGCCTTGCCGTGCCTGGCGACATGTCGGTCGTCGGCTTCGATGACACGGCAGACGCCGGGCTTGAGGGGCCGTATCTCACGACGATCCGCCAGGCGCACGCGGAGAAGGGCCGGCTCGCCCTGCAGATGCTCGTCGAGCCAGGTGGCATCCAGGACCGCATGCTGCCGGCAGAGTTGGTTGTCCGCAAGTCCACCGCCCAGGCAAGGTAACCACGATGGGCTTGCACAACCCTAGCTTAAGCCCGGCTGAGGCTTCGGGAAATGTCGGCAGGCGGGCTAGGCCCCTGTTGCCGCAGATGGAGGCGGCCGTAACCGCCTCCATCCGTCCGAACCGTACGGGAATCAGTCGGTCCGTGCCGCCTGCTTCTGGGAATCAGCCGTCACGCGCCATACCGCATTGCCGACATCGTCCGCAATCAACAGCGCACCAGCCTTGTCCAGCGCCAGCGCAACCGGCCGGCCATGCGCACGGCCGTCACTGTCCAGGAACCCGGTGACCACGTCCTCAGCCATGCCGCTCGGCTTGCCGTTCGCAAACGGAACGAACACCACCTTGTATCCGTTGAGGTCCGCCCGGTTCCAACTGCCATGCTCCCCGACGAAGGCGCCGCCGCTATACTTCGCAGGCAGGCCATTGCCGGTGTCGAACACCAGGCCGAGCGGCGCCACGTGCGAGCTCAGCGCATAGTCGGGCACGATGGCCTTGGCGACCAGGTCCGGCCGCTGCGGCTGCACGCGCGGGTCAACATGCTGGCCATAATAGCTGTAGGGCCAACCATAGAAGCCGCCGTCCCTGACTGAAGTCATGTAGTCGGGAACCAGGTTCGGGCCGAGTTCGTCCCGCTCGTTGACAACCGCCCAGAGCGCATGGCTCTGCGGCTCCCAGCTCAGCCCGTTCGGGTTGCGCAGGCCATCGGCAAAGATGCGGTGGGCGCCGGTCGCACGGTCAACCTCCCAGATCGAGGCGCGGTCCATCTCGGCGCCGATACCGTTCTCGGTGATGTTGCTGTTGGAGCCGACGCCGGCATACAACTTGGTGCCGTCCTCGCTGGCGACGAGGCTCTTGGTCCAATGATGGTCAATCGGCCCGCCGGGCAGCGGCGTCAGCACGGTGCCAGGTTCGGTGATGCTGGTGACGCCCGGCGTGTAATGGAAATGCAGGATGGCGTCGGTGTTGGCGACATAAAGGTCATTGCCGACCAGCGAGACCCCGAACGGCGAATACAGGTGGTCAATGAACACGGTGCGCAGGTCATACTTGCCATCGCCGTGGGTGTCGCGGAGCAGGGTGATCCGGTTGTTGCCCTTGGTGCTCCCTGCCGAGGTGACGAATGACTCGACCCACCGCATCACGATGTTCTTCGGCCGGGTCACCGGGTCGAGATCGGGACCGCGGGACTCCACCACCAGCACGTCGCCGTTCGGCAAGGTGTAAATCGAGCGTGGGTGGTCCAACCCGGTAGCCATCGCCGTGACCTTCAATCCGGCCGGCGCCGTTGGCGTCTCACCGTCCTTCCAGCCGGCAATCGGGGCTAGGTGCATCGGCGGCACCAAGTATTGCTGCGGCTCCGGCAGGACCGGGTTGGCGCCGATCTGCGTCTTAACGTCGAAATTGTCAGGGCCGGCGGCGGTCAGGGCGAGAAGGGAGACACCTGCAAGCGCAAGCCGCGGCGTCAACTTGGATAATCCAGTCATCACTGACGTACTCCTGAGTAGGGCATCGCCACGTCGCGCCGGTGGTCCGTATTGGCGGCGAGCCAGGCTGTCACCAGCACGGCCACGACTGTGGCTGCCGACAATGCAAGGCCGGTCGGCATGACCGAGGTCCAGGCGTCGCGGCTGTGCACGAAATTGTTGAAGAGGGCGATCACGAGCACCACCAAGCTGCCGAGCGCCACGGCCCAGTTGAACCGTTGCGTGCGGCGGCGGCGGTTGGCGACGAGGGTCAGCGTGCCTGCAACGGCGGCCACGACGCCTCCGGCCATTCCCACCGCCAGCAGCCAATCGGAGAAATTCACCCACATGATGTTTGCCGTCTGCACGTAAGCAAGGTCCGTGAACAATGCGCAGGTGAAACACGCAATTGGAAATGCAGCCAGCAACCGCAGGATCGGATGTCCGCGGCTCCGTGTCATGGGATCGGCTCGGTCGCTCATAAGTTTCTCCTGCTGCCCTGTGCAGCCTGCATGTTCAGGTGCCTGGAATGAATACAAGCCGTTTGAGACCATTTCCGGCATCACAGAACCGCATGCCTGCAAGACGCCGAAAGCTCAGCACCACCCAGGCTGAGGCGCGGTCGAAAGAACAGGCCGCCTCACGGGCCGCAATGCCAATCCGCCTGGCCTATCTGAATGCCAGGCGGCGCATGCGGGATGTTTCCATTTGCGACGATACGGTCCGGTGAGCCGCAGCCAGTGCTATGGCGGGACCGGCCGTGCTGGGTTTCGGGGCGGGTCCACCGCCTCATCGTGCAGCAGCTGCTGGCCGAGCTGGTCCACAGCCTGGCCATTCTCCTGCCGCTTGGTGGGAGGGGCTTGCACCCCAACCTGCTTTTCACGCTGCACCACTTCGCCCTGGGTGGGTTGATGGTTCTTGCCGCCCCATTCCGGGCCATTGCGCGTCGCCTGTGCGCCGGCGGCGGCGGTGGACGCGAGCAGCAGGGCCGCCGCCAGCCGCATCATCGTGCCGGCCCGACGGTGGTTGTCACGCCGACGCTGGGCTCGTTGCCCAGCGCACGTGCCCCGCCGCCATTGCTGGAGGTCACGCCGCTGTCAAGCCGCGGCGAAACGGTGGTGTCCGGCCGGACGTCGGCGCACGATGCCGAAAGACAGGCAACAAATATTGCAATGATGCGAACCATCTGGATCTCCTAGAACAAGCCAAGTGGGTTCAGAGCGAGTTGCGACGGTCGTCCAGCACCGGCCGGCTGATGCGGTGAAGTTACGGAAAGCTGCCGGCCTCCGTGTCAGCGCCGATCAAGTTACGAAGCAACGGGCCGCGATGTCCGAAAGTCGGTCATGTGGGAACGTGTGTCCTGGGTTCGTGCCGGCATATGCAGCGTATGTACAAGTATCTCGCCAACCAAAACTGGACCGGACATCTAGCGGATTACGGAAATTTATGATGAAGGCGCATGCGGCACTCTGACGGGCGCCGTTGTTACGAGGAAAGAAGCGTCGAAAGGCATCTGTGCTGACCCTCCTGAACCGCTGGCAAAGCCAGAGGCAGACCGAGCGGCTCCGCAGACGCCTTGCACGCTGCATATGGTCAGGTCCGTTGCCGCCTTTACCGCTGCATCTTCATGATTTGATCCATGCTGGGCATATTATGGTTGAGGTGGCCCATGATCCACAACGATCCTCCGATGACCAGGAAGACGATGAGCACTCCGAACGCCAGGGCCATGACGTTGTTGGT
>DASWOJ010000458.1:0-3170 GCA_036398775.1 Acetobacteraceae bacterium | reverse complement strand
GGACCATACCGGCCGAGGAAATGGTCGAGCGCGTCCTGCACATCGTCGGCGCCGCCGCCGCTGGGCCGCGGGTGGCGCTGCAAAGCTTCGACTGGCGGGCGCCCCGGCATCTCAGGCGCATCCGGCCGGGCATCGCCGCGGGATGGCTTACAGATGCCAGGACCGTGGCCGATGCGCCGCTTTGGCTGGGCCGGCATGTGACCGGCATGGCTTACGTGCCGGAGGCCGTGGCGGCAGAGGGGGGCGGCACCTGGGCGCCCCACCATCCCGACTTGACGGAAAATCTGCTGGATCGAGCACGTGACCTGGGCCTGCAGGTCATTCCCTGGACGGTGAATTCCGCCGAAGACATTCAGCGCCTGATGGACTGGGGGGTGGACGGCTTGATCACCGACTGGCCCGACCGTGCGCTTGCACTGATGAGCCGACCTGGCGCGGCCTAGGTTTTCATCCGGTCAGGCGTAAACCGATCCAACTTCTGTGTTTGCCGGATCGGGCTTGCAGTTCCAGGTCCGGCCGCGGGGCGCCCGGACCTGGCTGCAACCTGCTTTACGTCCGCTGGGCCACCGGCACGAAGTCCCGTTGCGCCGCGCCGGTGTAAACCTGGCGCGGGCGGCCGATGCGCTGCGCCGGGTCCTCGATCATCTCCTTCCACTGGCTGATCCAGCCGACGGTGCGGGCGACGGCGAACAGCACGGTGAACATGCTGGTCGGGAAACCCATCGCCTTCAGGATGATGCCCGAGTAGAAGTCCACATTCGGATACAGCTTCTTGCTGATAAAATAGTCGTCGTGCAGGGCGATCCGCTCCAACTCGACGGCCATGTCCAGCATCGGGTCGTCCTTGATGCCCAGCTCGTCCAGTACTTCCTTGCAGGTCTGCTGCATGATCTTCGCGCGCGGGTCGTAGTTCTTATAGACCCGGTGGCCGAAGCCCATCAGGCGGACGTGGCTGTTCTTGTCCTTCACCTTCTCGATGAAGGCGGGGATGTTCTCAACCGAGCCGATCTCGGCCAGCATCTTCAGCACCGCCTCGTTGGCGCCGCCATGCGCGGGACCCCACAGGCTGGCAATGCCGGCGGCAATGCAGGCAAAGGGATTGGCGCCGGTGGACCCAGCCAGGCGTACCGTGCTGGTGCTGGCATTCTGCTCGTGGTCCGCATGCAGGATGAAGATGCGGTCCATCGCCCGGGCCAGCACGGGGTTCACATGATACGGCTCGGCCGGCACCGCGTTGACCATGTATAAGAAGTTCTCGGCATAGCCGAGGTCGTTGCGGGGATACATGAACGGCTGGCCGATGCTGTACTTGTAGGCCCAGGCGGCGATGGTCGGCAGCTTGGCAATCAGCCGGAACGCGCTGATGCGGCGGTGGTCGTCGTTGTTGATGTCCAGGCTGTCATGGTAGAAGGCGCTGAGCGCGCCGACGACCCCGCACAGCACCGCCATCGGGTGCGCGTCACGCCGGAAGCCGTCGAAGAAGCGGCGGAGCTGCTCGTGCAGCATCGTGTGGTGCATCACGCCATGCTCGAATTCCTGGCGCTGCTTCTCCGTGGGCAGCTCGCCGTTCAGTAGCAGGTAGGCCACTTCCAGGAAGCTGCTGTTCTCGGCCAACTGCTCGATCGGGTAGCCGCGATGCAGCAGCACGCCCTCGTCGCCGTCAATGTAGGTAATCTTGCTGTCGCAGGCCGCGGTCATGCCGTAGCCGGGATCGTAGGTGAAGATGCCGAGCTGGCCATACAGCTTGCTGATGTCGGCAACCGACGGCCCGATCGTCGCGGCCTTCAGGGGGAGCGAAAGCGACTTGTTGGTGCCGTCCATCGTCAAGGTGACGGTCTGGTTGGTGACTGCGTCCATCGTGCTGCATCCCCGTTGCGGTGTGGCCACGGAGGAGGAACGCCTCGCACCGGACTTGGTGGCAAAATAAGGGCGGGTCGCGCCTGGACGCAACCTTCGCAAATGCAGCATTCGGGGTGAGCAAGGGAAGTGCCGGGTGCAACATCCCGCAGTCGTGACTGCGCGTTGAAATCGGACCCGCCGGCTGGCGTCAGTCGGCCCTTGTCATCCACAGGCCGGCACCGCGCTGCCGGGCTTGCAGTTCCAGGTCCGCAAGGCCTGGGCCGTCGGCACCGGCCCGTGCCCAGCCGCTGGCGACAATGGCGCGGCTTAGGTCGGCGCCGTTCGCCTCGCAAGTGCCCAACGGGCGGCCCTGGCCGTCCCGGCTGGTCAGGCGGCAATCTACCCGGCGGCCCCGCACCAGGGCCGCCAGCGCCGCCGCCGCCGCACCGCCGCAGTCCTGCCCGCCGCGGCACGAATCCAGCCGCGACGGCGCATCCACCCCGCGCAGCCGCACGACCTGGGTGCCAAGCCGCAGCGTTCCCCCGTCAACGACCGTGACCGCAGCCGCCTCGGCCGACATGCGTTCCGGCCCCGGCGTGGTCCGTCCGAACAACTCCGACGACAGGCCAGCAACAGCCCCTCCGGCGGCTGCCAGGGCGGCAGCGGCCAGCAGCACCGGACGGGTCAGGCGCGGACGCGGGATCGCCGCTTTCCGGAAGATGCGTCGCGGTTCTCTCATGTCATCCACGCCTAACCCGGCCAGCCCACGCAATGCAACCTATAGGTGCAGCCTGCGGAAGGAAGCTCAACTCCAGAACGGGCCGGCGTGGCGGAAGTCGTGCCAGGCTTGCCGCACTTCCGAACGCATGGCGCCGGCGCCCGCCCCGACGAAGCCATTGACCAGGCCGGCGGCGTACCCCTGTCCCGTCCGGCCCAGCTGAGCCAGCAGCCCAGCCGCAGCGTCGCCGTCGTTCAGCAGCCCTAACGAATCCTGCAGTTCTGAAAGGTGCCGGACAAACCGGCGTGCCGGTTTGTTGGGGAACAACGGCTGAAAGAATTCCGCGGCATACCGCAGACGCTTGCAGTCCTTGCGCAGCTCGTGCAGCGCCGGAACCGGCAGGCGGCGCAGTCCGCGGCCGTCCCGGCGCACCCGGCGCAGCCGCTGCGCCAGGACGGCCGTGGCGAACCCTTCCGTGCCGGCCTGCAGGATTGCGTCCTGCACCGGGCCGTGCCCCTCCCACGGGCGCAGCGCCGCGGCACAGGCCAGCGACGCGGACAGTCCGCGGAACGCCGCGCCCTCTAGATGAAGCCGAAGCCCGGCATAGGCCTCC
>DASWOJ010000457.1:0-3782 GCA_036398775.1 Acetobacteraceae bacterium | reverse complement strand
GCCGGAGCCGGAGCCCGCGCATGGCTGAGCTGGCGGCGCCGGCGGCCGAGGCCGAGTTCCAATATTCCTCGCCGGAGCACCAGGCCAGTACCGCCATTGCCGGGATGTGGCTGTTCCTGGCCAGCGAGATGCTGTTCTTCGGCGGCCTAGTGCTGGTGTGGCTGCTGCTGCACCGCAGCCATCCCACCGGCTTCGCCCTGGCGGCGGAACATGCCAACCTGCTGATCGGCAGCATCAACACCGCCGTGCTGGTGACGGCCAGCGCCGTCTATGCCTATGGCCTGCACGGAGTTCGCGAAGGACGGGCGGAACGGGTGGTGCCGGCGTGCCTTCTGACAATGGGCCTCGGCGTGGCGTTCCTGGCGCTGAAGCTGCTGGAATGGGTGCTCGACCTATATGAAGGCCTGTTCCCTGGCCCTGGCTTTGGCCTGCACGGGGCGGATGCCGGCGGAGCCGAGCTTTTCTACTGCTTCTACTGGGTCGCCACGTCCCTGCATGGGGCGCACATGCTCATCGGCGTCGGCCTGGTTGGCTGGATTGCCTGGCGCGCCCATCGCGGCGAGTTCTCGCCGGGCTACGCCACGCCGGTCGAGGCGGTGGGGCTTTACTGGAGCTTCGTGGACCTGATTTGGATCGTTATGTATGCGCTGATCTACGTGGCGGGCCGGGCATGAGGCGGGTCCTGCTTGCCTGGGTGCTGCTGATGCTGCTGCTGGCTGTAGAGGTTGCGGCGGCGTTGGCCCATGCCGGGTGGGCGGCAGGGTTGCTAGCGGCGCCAATGGCCGGGCTGGTCGTCTTCATGTTCATGGACGTGGGCCGGACGTCGCAGCTCAGCCGCATTTTCGCGCTCGCCGGGCTGTTTTGGGTCTGCATCCTGATTGGGCTGACCAGCGTGGATTTCCTCGCCCGGCATGATTTTCCTGCCCCCGTGCTGACACGGCCATGATGTCAGCTGTCGCTTCTTCGACTGCTTCCGCCCGGGCCTGTGGCAGGGGTGGTACGGGCATTCGGGTGGACGTGCCGCATGGGTCATCCCTGTCCTGATACGGCCTGCAGACGCTTGGACCGGTCAGCATACCGGACAATAGCCAATCTGACCGGGTCCCAACAATGTTCCGCGACCTGACAAGCGCTGAGGTTTGCTGCCATTCTGCGCGAGGGGAACGTTGATGAACTCGGCCGCTGGCTGGTCGAGGCAGCCGGAAGCGAGATGCAACCGTTTGCCAACGGGCTCTGCCAAGACGAAATTGCCGTTCGGGCAGCTTTGGAGCAATAGGCAGATCGCCAAGCTCAAGCAGGTCAACCGGCAGATGTTTAGTCGCGTCAAGCGCAACTTCATGCGCGCTCGCGTCCTGCAAGCCACGTAAAATTACGCTCCCGCTGCACCAGAAACCATGGAGAGCCCAGTTGAGCGCTTGTTCACAATCGTGACGAAAAACGGCTTGCCGGCTTCAGCCCACCCGGCCTGGCGCCAGTGGGCGGGTGCGGACCAGCAAGTGCGGCTGCTTGTCGCCGCGGGTGCCGCCGTTCAGCGGCGCTGCCAGCGGCAACTGCGCCACAGTCGCATACAGCATCCCGTCGGGGCCAAAGGTCAACCCATCCGGCCATAGCATGTCGGGATGCTCCGCCAGGCGCCGGTAGTGCTTTCCCTCTGCCGGGATCACGCCAATGGCGCGGGCACCGACCTCAGTGAAATACAGGTTGTCCGCCCTGTCCACAGTGATGCCGCCCGCAACCGGCCGGTCGGCATGGCGCTCCACCCGCCGGGTCAGTTCCGTGGATGAAAGTGTGCCGTCCAGTAAGTCCGCTACCCGCAAGCGATAAACCGCACTGCCGCTGAGCGGCCCATAGTACAGCCACTCCGACCGGTCATCGAGCGCAATGCCGTCGCAGCCCACCCGCATTGGGCTGCTGCTACCGTCCTTGGCCCGCTTCACCATCTCGCGCCCGTCCACTAGAATCGGCAAATTCTCCGCACGGGTGGAATGGGACCCTTCTAGCACCCGGCGCGAGCGCCCGGTCTTAAAATTCACGACGATCAGCGCGCCTTCGCTGCCGTCGCCATCGCGACCCACGCCCTCGTCGGCTATGTAAGCGGTGCCGTTGCGGGAATCGAGCACGAAGTCGTTCGGCTCGGAATGCCGGCCCAGCGCGGCCGGGGTGATCGGCAAGATGGCGGCAAGCTTGTTTGTCCGGGTGTCCCAGCCAACAAACTTGGGCGGGATATCGCCGCGCGACCCCATGTCCAGCATCCACACCACGCCGTTGGGGTCTGAGCGTATGCCTAGCACGGCGTCAAGCCGCATGTTCGGTGGCAGCTTTGTATTGTTCCAGCCTGCGTCCGGGAAGGGCCGCAACGCGCCCTCCGCGACCTCACTCACGCGCACGAGGGTTTCGAACATCGGGTGGTGCGTAACGAACAGGCGGCCATCGGGTATGAATACGGGGTTGCCCAGGGGCTGATCGAGCTGGGCAGCAATCTCAACCATGGCGGCTCCCTCTGCAAAGGCCGCGCGGGAAGCGGCCGGCAGCGACGCGAAACCGGCGAGCAAGCCGCGGCGCGTTGGCACGGGCATCTACGCCCCGCCCCAGTGCATGGTCAGGCCGCCGTCCATCACCCAGGTCTGCCCGGTCACGTAGTCCGCGGCGTCGGACGCCAGGAACACGGCCAGGCCCGCGATCTCCTCGGCACGCCCTGGGCGATGCCAGGGAATCGCCGCCATGCTCTTCTCGCGCTTGGCCGGGTCGTCGAGAACCTTCTGCGTCATAGGAGTGGCGATCAGGCCCGGCGCTATGGCGTTCACGTTGATGCGGTCCGGCGCGACCTCGACCGACAGGCTGCGGATCAGAGAGTTCACGCCCGCCTTGGCCATGCCGTATGGCGCGCTGCCCGGCGTCGGCAGGTGCCCGGCGACCGAGCCGATGACGATCAGCCGCCCGCCGCCGCCCGCCGCTTTGCGGAGCCGCACGAAGGCGCGGGCGCAGAACAGTGGACCCACTAGATCGGTCCCCAGCACCTCCATCAGCTTGGCGTCGTCCATCTCGGCCACCGGCATCCCGCCCATGCCGGTTCCGGCGTTGGCCACCAGCAGGTCGGGCGTGCCAAAGCTGGCGACGGTGCGGTCGAACGCCGCTTGCACGCTGCCCGCTTCTGCCACGTCGCACTGGACCACGGTGGCGCGGCGTCCCGCGGCCTCGACTTGGCGCTTCGTCTCCTGCGCGCCCTGCTCGTCGGTGTGCCATGTGATGGACACGTCTGCACCTTCTTGCGCGAACGCCGACGCAATTGCCTGGCCGATGCCAGAGTCCGCGCCCGTTATCAGCGCCACTTTGCCTTGCAGCTTCATGAACCGTAGCCTTTCTGCCGTGTCGCCGCCAACGCAGCAGGCTGCACGACGTTGCCAGGTGCAATAAGTCACATCGTTCTAACACCGCTACCAGGTTACCATTGCTGCAACCTGATTTGGTTGCGCTGGCCTGTGCAAATAGAAGCGTGGTTCAAAGCTGGGTGACATGTGAAGCTGGGTTGACGGTTCTAAGCTTGACTTTGGCCATTCCTGGTCAGGCGTTGATCCAGAAGTGCGGCTCTGAAGCGATGTAGTCGAGGGCTACATCGAGCGGCATGGTCGGGATGCCGAACGGGCCTGGAGCGGCCCAGCGTTGGCCGTTCCACCAGAGCACCTGCACCTTGCCGGCGTCCCCGGCCGGCTTGAGCCTGGCCAGCGGCGCGCCGGTGCGCTCGCTTGTGAGCGAGTAGCCGCGCCCCGCCTTGTGCACCACGA
>DASWOJ010000456.1:0-3109 GCA_036398775.1 Acetobacteraceae bacterium | reverse complement strand
GCCATCGCCGTCGGGCAGGGTCACGTCCAGGATGATGGCGTCGAAGCGTGCGTCGCGGGCGGCGACCTTCGCCTCCGCCTCGGATACCGACCCGGCCTCGGTTGCGACGAACTCCCCGTCCACCTGCAGCTGCTCGACCAGCGTATCGCGCAGGCCAGCGTCGTCGTCCACGATCAGGATGGGTCGTTCAGCCGTCATTCGGCAACCTCGTTCTAGCCGCGCACCGCAGGGGCGGGGCGGGGCGGTTCGTCGTTGGCCCGCATGGTCGGCATGCTGGGCCGGGTGGGTGTCGCTCTGGAGAGTTGCCCCGATGCATCAACAGATTCGGCAACGTCTTAAACTCTACGTGACCGCCGCAAGTTGCACACGGGGGCGTGAGAAGTTTGCGAACGCCTTTCCCGTCCACATATGGCGGACTGGGATCACCCGATGGAATGATGTAGCCCTGGCCGACATGTCCGACCAACCACTTCCCTTGAACAATGCGGTGGCCCGCGTGCCGGCCGATCCCGTGGCTCCGCCCGACCCGGCCGTGCTTCGGCTGCGCGCGGTCCACCGTGCCGTGGCGGATTTGCGCCGCGGGACGCCGGTGCTGCTGCGGGGTGGGCCGGGCGCCGGACTGGTGGTGCTGGCCGCAGACACCGCGGGCTCGCAGGGGGTGGCGGACCTGGCGGCGCTGGCTGCCGGGCCGCCCGTCCTGTTGTTGGCGCCGGTCCGCGCCGCGGCCTTGCTTCGCCGCCCGGTGCCGCCCGACTTGCCGGCGCTGGCGCTGGCTGCCGGGCGGCTGCTCAACCCCGCAGTCCTGCGCGGCATGGCAGACCCGACCGCCGAGCAACTCCTGGCCGATCCGCCGGAAGCCGCGCCGCTGCCGGAACTGGCAGGCGCGGCACTGGCGTTGGCGAAGCTGGGGCGGCTGCTGCCGGCGGCCTTGGTTGCGCCGGCCCGGCCAGATGCCGTGCTGCGCGCCGCTGGCCTGGCATTGCTGTCGGTCATGGCAGCCGACGTGCTGGACCATCCCGACGCAGCAGCCGCGGCGCTGGTGCGGGCGGCGGAGGCGCATGTGCCGCTGGAGGACGCTCCCGATGCCCGCATCGTCGCCTTCCGCTCGCCGGACGCAGGGATCGAGCACCTGGCGATCCTGATCGGGCGGCCAGAGCACCATGCCGGCCCGCTGGCGCCGCTGGCCCGGGTGCATTCCGAGTGCTTCACCGGCGACCTGCTGGGCAGCCTGCGCTGCGATTGCGGGCCGCAACTACGTGCGGCTATGCGCCGCATCGCGGCGGATGGGTGCGGCGTCTTGCTGTACTTGGCGCAGGAAGGGCGGGGGATCGGCTTGACCAACAAGCTGCGTGCCTACGCCTTGCAGGACCGTGGCCTGGACACGCTGGACGCTAACCGGGCGCTCGGCTGGAACGCGGATGAACGCAGCTTCTTGCCCGCGGCGACCATGCTGTCCCAGCTCGGCATCCCGCGGGTGCGGCTACTGACCAACAACCCGGACAAGCTGGCGGCATTAGCGGCCTGCGGCATCGAGATTGCGGGACGGGAGCCGCTGGTGGTGCGCGCCAATGGGGTGAACGACCATTATCTTGCAACCAAGGCGCGGCGGTTCGGGCACTTGCTGGGATAACGCCCGCAACGCCCATCTGGGCTGGCCGCTGCGCCGGCTTAGTCCAGCAGCCATCGGAGCGAGCGCCGCAATGCCGCTGTGCCATCCCGGTCGAACCAGCGCCCGTGCGCAAAGATGACCTGTTCCGGTTCCAGCTTGAGCAGCCGCGACGCGCTCCGTCTGGCTTCCGCCCGATCCAGCTTGACGATCCCCCGCAACTGAGGCGCCGCCATCCCGCCGGGCGCGGTGACGCCGAGCAGGCGCGCCAGTGGGCGCAACGCAGCAGGCAGCTTTCCGGACTCCAGGTTCAGCACCAGGTCGGTCAGTACCAGCGTGCGGGTGGGACGGTGGAACAGCGCCGCCTCGTGGAAGCCGAGACCGCCTGGAACAATCGTCACCCCGACCCCACCGCCCCATTCGGCCGGCGCGGCTTCAGATAGGTCGTGGTCCAACCGCACGCCGCTGGCCCGCACCTGCGACCGTTCGCGCAGCCCAGGGGCCGCCCAGGTCGTCGCGTCCGGGCATGCGCGCTGCCAGTCCTGCAGGAATATCCAGTGCGCGATGTTGGGCGCGACCAGGTGCCGGATCGGCCCGATCCTCTCCAAAGCCTGCTTCAGGGGAATGCTGTAACAGGTGGGCGAATGCAGCAGCAGCCCGCCGTCCGGCAGGCGCATGACCGTCATTCGGACTGGCAGCACCTTGCCTGCCAGGCCAGGCATCACGCTGTCCACGATCAGAACGTCGTCCGCGACCGGCTTGGGTATGTCCAATGGCGGGTAGCCGGCTTCGGTCGAGGAGGTGCTGCCCAACATGCGCTCCGCCAGTCCGCCGCCGCTGCCGGGGCCGCTCACGGGCTTGGCGCTGCTGAGCGCGGCCACGGCCAGCTCGGACAGGCCGAAGGCAAGCAGCAGCGCCCGGGCGCCCGCAGGCTGGCGGCGCATCAGCAGCCCGGCGCCGCACAGCGCCACGCCGCCCAGCACATCGAGCGCCAAGTGCTGTCGCATGGTCACATGCGGCGCCAGTCCGGCCTCGTAGTCGGTCTGCACGGCATAGCTCGTGTGATACAGGCTGGCGGTCCCCAGGGCGCGCCGGACCGGCGGCGGAAGATTGCTGGACGTGGCAAGGCCGCCGAGCAGGGCTGCCGCGCCGTAATCTATCGCTCCGTGCAGCCGGGTGGGGATCATGGCGTGCCTCCTTGTCTCTGCAGCTACGGCAACGATGCGCCTGCGCCCGGGATGCCCGGGGGCGCATCACTGATGCGGCACCGCACTTGCCATGCCTGGTGCAACAGGGTTAGCCTCTCCTCGTGCTGTCGTCGCTCACCATGTTCATACTCGCCGCCATGCTGCGCACCGTGTTGCGTGCGGCCCTGCGGCTAACCGGGCTGACGCTCCTCCTTCGACTTATCGGCCCTCGGGCATAACGCCGGGCGGATAGCTGCGCCGGCACTGCCCGGGGGTCCACGCCCTGGCTGCCGTCCCGCACACACCTTCCTACGAG
>DASWOJ010000455.1:0-18028 GCA_036398775.1 Acetobacteraceae bacterium | reverse complement strand
GCCGCGGCCCGGCCGCGCACGAACAGCTCCCAGGTGCGGACGGCGGACATGGCGCCGTCGAAGCGGCGGTGGCGGAAGCGGACCACGTCCACCGAGAACCGGCCGGACCAGGCGGTGTCGTTGGAGAGGATTTCCACGTCGGGGTGCTCGGGGATGGCGGCCATCGGGTTTGTGTAGCCTGGCGCGGGGAGGCGGGCCACCCTGGAGTGGTCCGCAGCACGCAAGGCTTACGTTGGGAAGTGGTGGGGCTTACCGCGCGAGGTAGCGGGCACGCATCGGCTTCAGCAGCAGCAGGGCGAGGGCCGCGGTCAGGAGGTCCGCGCCGATGGCCAGGCTGAACACGGGCGTCCAGCTTCCGGCGTAGTCGTGCAGCAGGGAGGCGAGGGGGCCGCCGAAGATCGCGCCGATACCCTGCGCCATATATAGGCAGCCGTAGTTCTTGGTGGCGTGCTCGGTGCCGAAGGTGTCGGTCAGGGTGGAGGGGAACAGCGAGAAGATCTCGCCCCAGCCGAAGAACACGACGCCCGACAGGAGGACGAACAGCACCGGGTTGCCCATGGTGGCCAGCCAGGCCGCCATTGCCAGGCCCTCGAAGCCGAAGGCGAGGACCATCGTGTTCTCGCGGCCGATGCGGTCGGACACCCAGCCGAAGAACGGCCGGGTCAGGCCGTTGCACAGGCGGTCCACCGTAAGGATCAGCGGGATGGCGGCGAAGCCCCAGATGACCAGCTTGCCGATGCCGAGGTCGTTGGCGAAGGGCACGATCTGCGCCGTGACCATCAGGCCCGAGGTGGACATCATGGTCATCATGGCGAACATGAGCCAGAACAGCGGCTGGCGCAGCATCGTGGGGGTGTCCACGTCGGCGACGCCCGACCGCTGCCGGGTCTGGGCCACCAGGGCGGGCGGGGCGGCGCGCAGGCCGAGGGCGGCGACGACTCCGATGGCGCCGAGGATCAGGCCGAACTTCACCAGGGTTGGGCCGTAGCCGTCCGCCTTCAGGCTGTCGTCGATCGGGAAGTTGGTCAGCATGGCGCCGATGCCGTAGCCGGCGGCGACGACGCCGACCGCGAAGCCGCGCCGGTCCGGGAACCATCCCACCATCTGGCCGACCACGCCGACATAGACGATGCCGGTGCCGAGGCCGCCGAGCAGGCCGTAGGTTGCATAGAGGCCCCACAGCGAGGTCGCCTGGGCGGCGAGCACCCAGCTCAGCCCAGTCAGGGCGGCGCCGGACGCGATCAGCAGGCGCGGGCCGAACCGCTCCACCAGCCAGCCTTGGAACGGGCTGAAGAAGGTTTGCAGCACGATCAGGATCGCGAAGGTGGTCTGGACCTGCGAGGCGGTGGCGCCCAGGCTGATGCCGAGCGGCTTGGTGAACAGCGTCCAGACGTATTGCGGGCTGCTGATCGCCATCATGCAGATCAGGCCGAGGCCGAGCTGGACCCACCGGGTGCTGGCGACAGGCAGGGCGGCGGCGGGTTGCAGGGTGGTGCTCATGGCGGCTCCGGGATGGCGTTTTCCGAAGCGATGCAAGCGGCGGGCCAGCTACTTGGCTGGGATTGCCGCGGCCTAGGGTGCGGGGCTAGCGTCCGGCGGACCTCAAAGGGACGGGCGATGATCGAGCTTTATGCCTTCAACACTCCGAACGGCCGCAAGATACCTGTTGCGCTGGAGGAGATGGGTCTGCCCTACAACGTGCACGTGGTGGACATAACCAAGGACCAGCAGTTCAAGCCGGATTTCCTGCGGATCAGCCCGAACAACAAGATACCGGCCATCTGGGACACTGAGGGTCCAGGCGGCGAACCTCTGCCGGTGTTCGAGTCCGGCGCGATCCTGCTGTATCTCGGCGAGAAGACCGGTCAGTTCCTGCCGGCCGACCTGCGCGCCCGGGTGCCGGTGCTGGAGTGGCTGATGTGGCAGATGGCTGGGTTTGGGCCGATGCTGGGCCAGGTGCACCATTTCCTGACGGTGAACGGCGATGACCAGCGGTATGGCTTGGCGCGCTTCACGAAGGAGACCCGGCGCTTGTATGGCGTGCTGGACCGGCGGCTGGCGGAGGTTGAGTTCGTGGCGGGCGACTTGTCGGTTGCCGATTTCGCCATCCTGGGCTGGGCCTGGCGGCACGAGCGGCATCAGGTTGACCTGGCGGATTTCCCCAATGTGCGGCGGTGGTATGACTTGCTGATGGCACGTCCGGCGGTGCAGCGCGGCTTTGCAGTGGCGCTGTCGTAGCAGGCGGGGTCGCAGCGGCCGGGGTCGCAGCGGCCGGGGTCGCGGCGGGCGGGGTCGGGGCAGCTGGGCGGGGCGCGTCTGACTGTTTGACGGCGGGACGGCAACGCCGTAAACGCTTCCGTGCAAACGACGTGCGAGTGACGACCCCGGCGGAGGGGTGGCCGAGTGGCTGAAGGCGTCGGTTTGCTAAACCGAAGTAGGGCGTCAAGCCCTACCGTGAGTTCGAATCTCATCCCCTCCGCCAATTCACCGATACCGGTCCGCCGCAGCGATTCCATGTGTAGTCCGTGTCCGTGCACGGCTTTGTCATCGGCTGGATGAACGCCGGGCCTCCCGCCGCAGAATGGGATGGCTTATGCATGCGATACACCTGAGGCGACCTGTGCCTCCTGCCGATTCTCGGTTGGAAGGCCCACGAAGCCGACGACCATAGGGGAGGGGCTTCTGGCCTCGGACGCACCCATGATCCTGTTGGTTGATGATGATGATGTCGTACGTGAAACGTCAGCCGATATGCTGGAGGAGCTTGGCTATACCGTGATGCAGGCGGCGAGCGGGCCTCAGGCGTTGGATATGCTCGACGCCAATCCAGGGTTCGATGTGATGGTGACGGACATCCGCATGCCTGGGATGTCAGGGCTTGAGTTATCCGACATGGTTGCCGGGCGGCATGCGGAGCTGAAGATCATCCTGATCTCCGGATATTTCCGGCCGCAAACCTTGAAGCGGCGTTTTCTGCAAAAGCCGTTCCGCACGTTCGAGCTGGACCAGGCGATCAAGGCTGAGATGATTGCCTGAACGGCGGCTCGACGCAGGTGCCGGATCGGTTGTCCGATAGGGACCTGGTGCTTCCTTTGGTGCAGTAAGGGGAACTGGGGGCATTGACCGGCAAGTGCCTGCCTGGTTGAGGTGGTTGCAGGGCCTACCCAGCGCAGCGCATCCCCGGACGGGTGCAGGCGGCAGGCGCGCCGGCAAAGTCAACACCGCGTTGTGAACTGGCATCCGGGCGGGATCGTCCAATTTACATTCCATTGCCAACAGCGGTGGGACCCAACCTGGTGCAGACTGACCTTCGGGCCTGCTTGACGGCACCCATCGCAGTTGCGATCCCGGTCCGGAACGAGGAGGTCCTGATATCGGCCTGCATCAAGGCGCTGGGCACCCAGTCGTGTGCTCCGGTGTTCGACCTGGTCCTACTGGTGAACAACACGACCGACAGGAGCGTGGAGGCCGCTCGGCATGCTGCGGCTGGCCTGCCGTTGCGGCTGACGATCCTGGAACATGAGTTTCCGTTGGCTGAACAGACGGCCGGACACGCCCGTCGCCTGGCGATGCAGGCGGCAGCCGGCTTATGCGGACCCGGAAGCATCCTGATGTGCACAGACGCAGACGGGCGGGCCGCACCAGATTGGATCGCGGCTAACCTGTCGGAAATGCGCGGCGGCGCGGACGCCGTAGCCGGGCGGGCGCTGCTGGACCCGGCCGACGCTGCGTCCATTCCGGCAGCCCTGCACGAGGCTGATGCCCGCGAGTGTGCCTATGCCGCCGTCCTGGATAGCATCGCCTCCCTGGTGGACCCGGACCCGGCAGACCCTTGGCCTCGTCATACCGAGCATTCCGGGGCCAGCATCTGCGTCACCTGGGCGGCCTGGAACCGCGCTGGCGGCGTGCCGGCCGTAAGCCTTGGCGAGGACCGGGCGTTCTTCCAGGCATTGCGCCGGATAGACGCCCGGATCCGTCATGCCCCTGATGCCTGCGTCACCGTATCGGGCCGCATCGCCGGGCGCGCCGCGGGTGGGATGGCAGATACCATACGCCGGCGGATGGAGATTACGGATCCGTTCGTGGACGACGCGCTGGAGCCGGCGCTGGACCGTCTTCGCCGGCTCCGGCTCCGTGAGCGCCTGCGCCATGCGCGGGCGAATGCGCGGCTGCTGCCGGATCTGGCCAGAGCGCTTGAGATTTCTTTGGACCATTTGGCTGCTGCGGCAGCCGCACCGACATTCGGCATTGCGTGGGAAACGCTGGAGCGGGAGTGCCCGTCGTTGGCGCAGCGCCCGGTGCCGACGGCCGGACTAGAGGTGGAGTTGGCTCGGGCCGAACGAATCCTAGAAGGGCTGCTCCGGGCCGGCGCACCGTCCGAGGTGCTTGAGGCTGCCGATTAGAGCACGTCCGGTTCAGATGGAGACGCCAGACACGCTCGAATTCAATGTTTTCGCGTTCATTTGCCGGGCGCAGACGGGGCTGTTTGCGCCGGACATGCTCTAGGCTGGCGCGCTCGCCTGCCTGAACGTGGATTTGCGTTCCGGTCCGGATGCTGCGTGCCCGGCTGTGGCCGCAAGTTGAGCTTGTGCCCTCGGCACATCCTGCTTGCAGTGCGGGGTGTTTGACCGGAAGTCATGGGCCAGGGTCGAGAAAGGTCTCGTAAGGGCGTGCGAATACCTGCAGAAGCTCCGCAGGCAGCGTGAAGCCGGTGGGATCGTCGGTTATGAGGCCGCCGTATTGCGTTTGGTGAGCCATGATGGCCGCGGTCTTGGCGTCGAGGTCGTGGCGAATGTCCAGGCGCAGGCCGTCCGGCATCTCCGGCAAGGGATATTCTGCCGGCAACGTCCAACCCCAGACGGGGTAGGACAGGTGGCGTAGGGCGAGCCTGCCGGCCACTGCCCGGGCGAGGAGGTCTGCCGCCTCGTGATCGCAGTGCGGATCGTGCCGCCAGGGGGCTAGCAGGGTTCCGATGCCGAACGTCCGGCACAGCGCCGACACCTGCTCGGCGGCGGCGTCGAACGCCGGGCCGCCTGTGGGCGCCGCGGTGTCGCGGTGCCCGGCGAAATGGATGCGGTCCGCAGGCAGACCCAGCAGCCTCACTGCCTCCCTTGCCTCGTCCTGCCGTATCTGCGCGAGCCGTGCGGGAGGGAAGGCGGCGGAGCCGGGATGCGAGCCGGCGCCATCGGTCAGCACCAAGACGACGGGCGGAGCGCCGATGCGGCACAACGCCGCGATCAGCCCGCCGCAGCCGAGGCTCTCGTCGTCGGCATGAGGCGCCATGACCAGCACCGGACGGTCCCCCGCGATGTCCGCCAGTGCGCCGAGGGGCAGGGCTTCCATCGCCCGCAATGCCTTGCCTGCGGGGATCACGGGACGCCCAGCCCATGCAACGCGGCCTCCGTCAGCACCGCATCGGGCGCGGGCTGGCGCAGGTAGGTCGCCAGGTCGCGCAGCATCCGCTCCAGCGGGTTCGTGGTCAGGAAAGCGCCGAAGCCGATGGAGCGTTGCGCCAGGCGCATCGCGTCCAGGCACGCCTGCTCGACGGCGATGCGGGCCAGGTTGACATAGGCGACCTGGTCGGCGACCGGCTGCACCCCGTCCTCGGCGCAGCGGGCGGCGGCTTGCGTCCACAGCCGCGCGGTTTCCTGTGCGATCAGCAGGGTGCCGAAGCGGTCCTGCTGGTGCGGGCTGCTGGTGTGGCCGCGCGTCCGGAGCTGGGCGCCGACCGCGGCGGCGACTGCGTCCAGCCCGCCGAGCGTCACCGCCATCGTGCGCCAGGCGCCGGTGGAAAGCTGCGGCTCCCGCAGGTAGTCGCCGGGTTGGCCGATCAGGTCGGCGAGGGACAGCCGAATGCCGTCCAGCCGCACCCAGCCGTTGACGCTGGCGCGCATCCCGTGCAGCAGGCCGCGCATGGGACGGACCTGCTCCCGGCCGTCAGGGCAGACCGCCGCCATGCGGGTGCCTTCCTTGGTCTCGACGGTGACCAGCGCGCAGGGGATGTGCCCGGCGCCGGAACATGGTCCCTTCTCGCCGTGCAGGGCACCGTCGCGCAGCACCAGGCCGACGCCCGGGGGGTCGGTGACCCAGACCCCATACATCTTTCCTGCCCGTAGATGCCCGGCCATCCGCTGGACCTGGGCGGCGTCGCCGTAGTCCACGATCAGCTTGACGGCGTTGACATGGGCCTCGAACAGCCGGCCCACGGCCATGTTGCCCTGGCCGACGGTGCGCAGGATGGTGAACAGGAGGCGGCAGCCTTCAGGCTCGGTCCCGGCGCCTTGGCCGCCGAGGCTGCGGGGCAGGGGCGCCGTCAACAGGCCGAGGCTGTGAAGAAGGGCAATGTCCTCGTCCGGGAACGCTTCGTCGCGGTCCAAACGGGCGGCGCGCGCCTGCATGGCGGGGATGGCAGCAGCCAACTTGGCCGCCACGTCTCTGGATGAACTCGGAACGTCGGCCATGAAGGCGCTAACGCCACGCGCTGCTGGCTGTTGCCTCGCTATGGCCTTGGCCTGCCGGATCAGTCCGCGGTCGCCCCCAGCTTCCCGGCGAGGGTCGGCATCGCCGCCTTGCGGCGCGGGCTCAGCCATTGCTGCACCCGGTCCATGTAGAGGTAAACAACCGGGGTGGTGTAGAGCGTCAGGACCTGGCTCAGGATCAGGCCGCCGACCATTGCGAAGCCGAGCGGCTTGCGCAGCTCGGACCCGGCGCCCTCGGCGATCATCAGCGGCAGGCCGCTCAGCAATGCCGCCATCGTGGTCATCAGGATGGGACGGAAGCGCAGCAGGCAGGCTTCCCGTATGGCTTCGTGCGGGGTGGCGCCGTGCTGCCGCTCCCGGCTGATGGCGAAGTCCACCATCATGATGCCGTTCTTCTTGACGATGCCGATCAGCAGGATGACGCCGATCAGCGCGATCACCGAAAGCTCGTAGCCATTCACCATCAGCATCAGCAGCGCCCCGACGCCCGCCGAGGGCAGGGTGCTCAGGATGGTGATGGGCAGGATGAAGCTCTCGTAAAGCACGCCCAGGATGATGTAGACGGCGATCAGCGCGGCGGCGATCAGGTAGGGCTGGGTGCTGAGCGACGCCTGGAATGCCTGCGCCGTGCCCTGGAACGTGCCGCGCAGGGTGGCCGGGGTTCCCATGCCGCTCAATGCCGCATTGATGGCGTCCACCGCTTGGCCGAGCGCAGCGCCCTGCGCCAGGTTGAACGAGATCGTCACCGCCGGGAACTGCGTCTGGTGGCTGATCGCCAACGGCGCGACCGTCCTGCTTTCCATCTTGACGAAGGTGGACAGCGGCACCGCCGCCCCGCCCTGCGCGCGGACATACAGCTTGTCGAGCGTCGCCAGGTCGCCTTGCAGGTTTGGCGGAACCTCGAGGACCACCTTGTAGGAGTTCAACTGGGTCGAGTACTGGGCGACCTGCCGCTGGCCGAAGGCGTCGTATAGCGTATCGTCAATGGCTTGCGGCTGGATGCCGAACCGGGAGGCCCGGTCCCGGTCAATGGTGAGCGTGGCGGTCGTGCCGGCCACCTGCTGGTCGGTCGCCAGGTCCCGCAGCACCGGCAGGCTGCGCATCTTTTCCAGGATGCGCGGCGACCAGTCGTAAAGCTCCGCCAGGTCGGCGTCCTGCAGCGTGTACTGATACTGGGTGCGGGCGAGCCGGCCGCCGACGTTGATGTCCTGCGCCGCCTGCAGGAAGACGTTCATGCCCTCGACCTGCTGCAGCTTGCCGCGCAGGCGGGTGATGACGCCCTGGGCGCTGAGGTCACGCTGCCCGAACGGCTTGAGGTTGATCCAGATGCGTCCGTTGTTGCCGGTCTGGCCGCCGAGTCCGGCGCCGATGCTGGACGACACCGAGTCCACCGCCGGGTCTGCGGAGATGATCGCCGCGGCGGCCTGCTGCCGACGGCCCATTTCCAGGAACGACACGTCCTGGCCGGCCTCGGTCAGCCCGACCAGCACGCCGGTGTCCTGGTTGGGGAAGAAGCCTTTGGGGATTTGCGTGTAGAGGTAGGCGGTGCAGGCCAGGGTGGCGAAGAACACCATCAGGGTCGCGAACTGGAAGCGCAGCGCGATGTCCAGCGTACGGCGGTAGCCGCCGAGCAGCAGCTCGAAGAACCGCTCGATCACGCGATACAGCCAGCCGTGCTGCGCCGTGTGGTGCTTGAGGAAGCGGGAGCACATCATCGGGGTGAGCGTCAGCGACACGACGGCCGAGACCAGCACCGTGAGCGCCACGGTCATGGCGAACTCGCGGAACAGGCGGCCGACGATGCCGCCCATCAGCAGCAGCGGGATGAATACCGCCACCAGCGACAGGCTGATGGAGATGATGGTGAAGCCGATCTCGCCGGCGCCTTTCAGGGCGGCCTCGCGCGGGTTCATGCCCTCCTCGATGTGGCGGTAGATGTTCTCCAGCATGACGATGGCGTCGTCCACGACGAAGCCGACGGCGATGGTCAGGGCCATCAGGGTCAGGTTGTTCAGGCTGTAGCCGCACAGGTACATCAGCGCGAAGGTGCCGACCAAGGCGAGCGGCACCGTGACGCTGGGGATGATCGTCGCCCAGACGTTGCGCAGGAACAGGAAGATCACCATCACGACCAGGGCGATGGAGAGCAGCAAGGTGAACTGCACCTCGTGCAGGGACGCCCGGATGGTCACGGTGCGGTCCACGATGGTCTGGATGGTGATGGAGGGCGGGATCGCCGCGCGCAGCTTGGGCAGCGCGTCCTTGATGCGCTCGACGGTATCTATGACGTTGGCGCCGGGCTGCTTGAAGATCAGGAGCTGGATGCCGCGCTTGCCGTTCTGCCAGCCGGCCAGGCGCGCGTTCTCCGGCCCGTCCACGGCCACGCCGATGTCGCGCACGCGCACGGGGGCGCCGTTGCGGTAGGCGAGGATGACGTTGTTGTACTCGGCGGCCCGGGTGAGCTGGTCGTTGGCGTAGATTGCGAACGAGCGCAGGGCGCCGTCCACCGAGCCCTTCGGGGCGTCCACCGTGGCGGTGACGAGCATGCTGCGGACGTCTTCCAGCGTCATGCCCATCGCGGCGATGCGGCCGGGGTCCACCTGCACACGGATTGCGCGTTTCTGCTCGCCGCCGATGCTGACCTGCGAGACGCCGCCGATCTGGCTGATCTGCTGGCTCAGGATGTTGTCGGCGTAGTCGTCCACCTCGATCAGCGGCAGCACGTCGGACTGCACGGCCAGGATCAGGATCGGGCTGTCGGCCGGGTTGACCTTGCGGAACAGGGGGGGGTTGGGGAGGTTCTTGGGCAGTTGGCCGCCGGCGTTGTTGATGGCGGCCTGCACGTCCAGCGCGGCGGCGTCTATGCTGCGGTCCAGGTCGAACTGCACCACCACCTGGGACGAGCCGCCGACGCTGATGCTGGTCATCTGGGCGACGCCGGAGATCTGGGCGAACTGGCGTTCCAGGGGCTGGGCGACGGTGGACGCCATGGTTTCCGGGCTGGCGCCGGGCAGGGCGGCGGTGACCTGGATGGTGGGGAACTCGACCCGGGGGAGCGGGGCCACCGGCAGCAACGGGTAGGCTGCGATGCCCACCAGCATGATGGCAGCCATCAGCAGGCAGGTGGCAACCGGCCGGTTGATGAACGGGGTCGAGATGCTCATGGGCTAGCCTCCGTGCGGCGTCATTTGGGCCGCTTAGCTGGCCGGCTTCGTATCAGTCACGTTCACGCGGGCGCCGTTGGACAGCCGGGACTGCCCTGCCAGCACCACGCGCTCGTTGCCATCCAGACCCTTGGCGACCACCGCCACCTTGCCGTCATCCTGGTCAACCTCGATTGCCTGTGCAAGGGCCGTGCCGTCTGGCCTGACGACATAGACATACAGCCCGTTGGCGCCGCGCTGGACGGCCTGGGACGGCAGCGTCAACGCGTCGGCGCGCAGGTCCAGGCGCATATGCACGTTCACGAACTGCCCGGGCCACAGGTTGTCGTCGGCGTTGGGGAACACGGCCTTCAGCTTGATGGTGCCGGTTGCAGCGTCAATGCTGCTGTCCAGGGTCAGCAACTCCCCTTCGCTGAGCTTGGTGCGGTCGTCGCTGCTGTAGGCGGCGACCGGCAGCTTGGCCCGGCGCATGGCGGCCTGCACCTGCGGCAATATGTCCTGCGGCAGGGTGAACACCATCGAGATCGGGTGTATCTGCGCGACCGTCACGATCCCTGTCGTGGCGGGGTCGGCGGCGCGGATGAAGTTGCCGGCGTCCACCTGGCGCAGCCCGACCCGGCCCTCGATCGGCGAGGTGATCCGGGTGAAGCCGAGGTTGAGCTGGGCGGCGGCGATGGTGGCGTCGTCGCCGCGGACCGCGGCCTCCGCCTGGGCGACGGCCGCGCGTATCTGCTCCAGCTTCTGACGCGACGCAACCTGGCTCGCCGCGAGGTCGGAATAGCGCTGCAGGTCGCTGCGGGTGCTGGCGACGCCTGCCTCGTCCGATGCCTTCTTGGCCACGGCCTGGTCCAGGATGGCCTGATAGGGGCGGGGGTCCAACTGGGCCAGGACGTCGCCGGGATGGACGAGCTGGCCCTCGGTGAACAGGACACGGTCCAGCGTGCCGTCCACCCGGGCGCGTATGACCACGGACTGCAATGCCTGGACGGTGCCGATGCTGCGGGCGACGACCGGGACGTCTTGCCGGACCGGCGCGGTCGCCGTCACTGGCACGCCCGCCGTTTGCCCCATTGCAGGAGCGGCGGCCAGGACCGCCAGGAGCAGGGCGGAGTGCAGATGGGACGGCGCTGCCATGGGCGGGTTCCGGAACGGTACTATCTTTCTTTATTGCCCTTCCTTGTCAAAATGCCAGCCTCTTCTCATCGTCCGGCATTTTGCGCGGCGGCGTAGCTGCGCCGCCCGGGCCGGCACGGGGCGCGGGGACGGGCGCGGCGCGGCATCAGCCGCGCGGCGTCGCCACGCTGAATGCCAACCTGGTCGGTGCTGACCTGTAGGAGTCGAGGCTGCGTCCGGTTGCGAGGGTGGCTGCGCCCGGCATGGGGATGATCCGTGCCGCCGCAGCGCTTTGCGCCGCGAAGCTTGCGGCGACCGGCGATGCCGCTTGCGGCTGCGGCTGCAGGGGAGGCGCAGGCGTGCCGGCGGGGGCTGGCCGCGCCCAGATGGCCAGCACCTTGCGGGCATAATCGCCACCGATCTCGGGGGTCAGGGAATGGTAGCCGGCTGTGGCCGCCGGCCATGACCCAGTCTGCGCCAGGAGGCGGAGCAGGAATTTCGCCGCGTAGGCTGCATTCGCCGCGGGGTCGAACGCCTCCTCCAGGGAGGCGAAGGCGTTTGCATGATACATGAGGTTGACCTGCATGCAGCCCACGTCAATGGACCGCACCCCGCGGGCGCGGAGCGCATTGACGGCGGCGACTGCCTCGGCCTTGGTGGCGTAGTAGGAGCCGACGCCCTCCGCATTGATGGTCCAGGGATAGGCCGACGTGATCCCGGTCCCGTCCCGCCGTCCGCTTTCCATGATGCCGATGGACTGCATCAGCCGGTCCGGTATGCCCGACACATGCTCCGCCATGCCGATCGCCGCCCGGCACTGCGCGCCGGGGGCTGGCGATGGCGGCTGCCATGCGACGGCCTGAGCTGCCGCGGGGGTTGGCTGTGCCGCGGCGATGAGGGCCGCGAGGACTGGCAGGCGCATGTGCGCCTGCTTGCCAGCTTCAGGTGAATATCGGGTGAATCACGGCCGGAGCAGGGCCGGCGCGGCAGCCGCCAAGCCGGCGACAAGGGACGACAAGCGGGCATGCAGCAAGGTGAACGCCGGGCTGCGCTCGAAGCGGGCCTCATCCATGTAGAGGCCTCTTGCGACCTCGATCTGGATGGCGTGGCTGCCGTCGCGGGGGCGTCCATAATGGCGCGTGACGTAGCCGCCGGCGTAGGGGTCGTTGCGCCTGACGTCGTAGCCGAAGCCGGACAGCGCGTCCTCGATCCACAGGGTGATGCCGGGCGCGCAGGCTGTGCCGTGCGCGTCGCCGAGCACGATATCCGGTGCGCCGCGGCCTGGCGTCGTGGCGCCATGAGCCGGCATCGAGTGGCAGTCCACCAGCAGGCACGCGCCGAACCTGGCCTGCGTCGCCGCAAGCAGGCCGGTCAGCGCCTGGTGGTAGGGCGCCCAGCACGCACTGATGCGTTCCTCCGCTTCGGCGAACCGCAGCTTGCGCCGGTAGATCGCCTCGCCGGATGCGACGACCCGGGCGATGGTGCCGAGTCCGGCGCCGACACGGGCGCTGCTGGTGTTGACCCAGGACGGCAGGACGTCGGAGAACATCGCCGGGTCCAGCTCCCACATCTCGCGGTTGGGATCGCAGTAGGCGCGGGGGAAGGTGGCCGCGATCAGCGGCGCGCCGTGGTCCGGGGCGCTGTCGAACAGCTCGTCCACGAAGCTGTCCTCGCTGCGCCGCAGCGCCGTCGCATCCAGACGGGATGCCGCCAGGAACTCGGGGGAATAGCGGCGGCCCGAATGCGGCGAGGCGAACACCAGGGGCGCGGACTGAGCCGGGGGGGACCGGACCAGGAAGGGCGCAGGCACTATGGCCGCGAGCGGGGTGGCTGTCGGGATCGGAACGTCCATCGCATCATTAACCCCTGCTGCGCGCCCGTGTCACCCGGCAGCTTGCATATTGGCCAGCTTATGCCCTAAGACGCGGGCCTGGATGGGCGCGTAGCTCAGCGGTAGAGCATCGCCTTGACACGGCGGGGGTCACAGGTTCAATCCCTGTCGCGCCCACCATCCAGAAAATCCGACAATTCGTGACTGTTGCAGGTGGGTGCGGCCTGACAGGCTGGTTCCTGGGGCGCTGTTCCGCGGCCGATGCCTGTCATCGAAGTGTCACTGATCTGCAATCTTGCCGTCACGGGTGGCGGCTAGGTTCCGCGCCAACGCAGGGTTTGCCCTGCCTCGGCGCGGACGGCGCGCCCACGATGGAGGCTGCATGAACATCAAGGTCACGGCGCTGGCGGTCACGCTGGCAGGGTTCACCTTGGGCGCGGCGCTGCCGGCAGCGGCGCAGAACCAGATCACCGGTGCGGGCGCGACCTTTCCGGCGCCGGTTTATGCCAAGTGGGGCGAGGCGGCGAAGGCGGCCATCGGGGTCGAGCTGAACTACCAGGCCATCGGCTCCGGCGGCGGGCAGAACCAGATCACCAACCGCACGGTGGATTTCGGGGCGTCGGACGCGCCGATGGACCCGGCCAAGCTGCAATCGGCCAACCTGCTGCAGTTCCCGATGGTGATGGGCGCCGTGGTGCCGATCGTGAACATCCCCGGGATGGCGGCGAACCAGGTCAAGCTGACGGGCGAGCTGCTGGCCGAAATCTACATGGGCAAGATCACTAAATGGAACGATCCCAAGATCGCCGCGGTCAACAGCGGCGTCGCGCTGCCGAACCTGGCGGTCGCGCCGGTGTATCGCGCCGACGGCAGCGGCACGTCGTTCGTGTTCACGTCGTATTTGTCGGCGTCCAGCCCTGACTGGAAGAGCCACGTCGGCGCGAGCACGAGCGTAAAGTGGCCGGCGGGCGCGGGCGCCCGCGGCAACGACGGCGTGGCAGGCACGGTGAAGAACACCCGCGGCGCCGTCGGCTATGTTGAAAACGCCTATGCGACGCAGAACAACCTGACGACGACGGCGCTGCGCAACAAGTCCGGCGCCTTCGTTGCTCCGACCATGGAGGCGTTCGGGGCGGCGGCATCGTCGGGCGACTGGGGCGGCGCGCAGAACTTCGCGGTGGACCTGATTGACCAGGCCGGCGCCACGAGCTGGCCGATCGTCTCGGCGACGTTCCTGCTGGTGCCCAAGGACCCGAAGGACCCGGCCCGCGCCGCCAACGTGCTGAAGTGGGTGGACTGGGCCTACAACAGCGGCGGCCCGGTTGCGACGCAGCTTGAATACATCCCGCTGCCGAAGGCGGTGCAGGACAACGTGCGCGCGGCCTGGCGCAGCACGATCATGGTGGGCGGGGCGGCCATATACCAGTAAGCCTGCATCCATCCGGGCGTCCGGGGCCGTCCTGGACGCCTGCGTCATCCATCCCCGGTAGGATGCAGCCTTGTCCCAATCCATTTCCGCCGCCGCCATGCCGCCGCGCGCCGTCCCGAGGCGGAGCGTGGGCGATGCGGTGTTCGCCGGGCTTGCCCGTGCGTCTGGAATGCTCGTGCTGGCATTGCTGGGCGCGATCATCGTCACGCTGTTCCTGGGCGGGCTGCCTGCGTTCCGGCAGTTCGGCGCCTATTTCCTGGTCAATGCCGACTGGGATCCGGTCGAGGACATCTATGGCGGCGCGGTTCCGATCTATGGGACGGTCGTCACCTCGATCATCGCCCTGGCGGCCGCGGTGCCGCTGGCCTTTGGCATCGCCTTTTTCCTGACGGAGCTTGCGCCGCAATGGGTGCGCCGTCCCGTCGGCACCGCGGTCGAGCTGCTGGCGGCGGTGCCGTCCATCATCTACGGGATGTGGGGGTTCTTCGTCATCGTCCCGGTCATGGCGGAGCACGTGCAGCCCTGGGCGATTGACACCCTGGGCGAGCTGCCATTGGTCGGATGGCTGTTCGGCGGCCCGGCATACGGCACCGGCATCCTCACCGCCGCGCTGATCCTTGCGATCATGATCGTCCCGTTCATCGCGGCGACCATGCGCGACGTGTTCCAGACGGTGCCGGTGGTGTTCAAGGAGTCCGCCTACGGCGTCGGCTGCACGACCTGGGAGGTCATGCGCTCCATCGTGCTGCCCTATACCCGGGTGTCGGTGGTTGGCGGCATCATGCTCGGGCTGGGCCGGGCGCTGGGGGAGACGATGGCGGTCACCTTCGTCATCGGCAACACCAACCGGATCAGCCAGAGCCTGTTCGGGCCGGGGAACACCATCGCCTCCCTTGTGGCGCTGGAGTTCGGGGAGGCGACGGGGGGCAGCCTCCGGCTGGCGTCTCTGCTGGCGCTGGGGTTCATACTGTTCGTGATCTCGTTCATCGTCCTGGCGATCTCGCGGATGCTGCTGCGCCCGAGGGCGAGGGCATGAGCGTTTCGGTCGCCGATGCAGGGGCGCGGGAGGGAGGCAGTACGGGCCAGGCGCCGCGCAGCGCGGCCGTCGCCCTGGCGCTTGGCCGCCGCCGGCGGCTGTCGGACCGGGTGGTGAAGGTGCTGTGCTGGGCGGCGACGGCGGTGGGGCTGCTGTTCCTGGCCTCGATCCTGATGACGCTGTTCGTGCGCGGCCTGGGCGGGCTGCATCTGTCGGTGTTCACCGAGGTCACGAAGCCTGCGGGCTCCAACGGCGGGCTGCTGAACGCCATCGCCGGCAGCCTGATCCAGGCGCTGATCGGCACCCTGATCGGCACGCCGATCGGATTGATGGTGGGCACCTACCTGTCGGAATATGCGGCCGGGTCGCGGCTGGGCGACACGGTTCGGTTCGTGTCGGACGTGCTGCTGTCGGCGCCCAGCATCCTGATCGGGCTGTTCGTCTATCAGTTCGCGGTGCGGCCGTTCGGCGGGTATTCCGGGTGGGCCGGGTGCATCGCGCTGGCGATCATCGTGATCCCCATCGTCGTCCGCACGACGGAGGACATGCTGCGGCTGATCCCGACCACGCTGCGGGAGGCGGCGGTGGCATTGGGGGCGCCGAAGTGGAAGGCGATCGTCTTCGTCTGCTACCGCGCGGCGCTGGACGGCATACTGACCGGCGTGCTGCTGGCCATCGCCCGGGTTGCCGGCGAGACGGCGCCGCTGCTGTTCACCTCGCTGGGCAACCTCAACTGGTCGCTGGACATGAGCCAGCCGCTCAGCAGCCTGCCGGTGACCATCTACAACTTTGCAGGATCAGCCTACGCCGACCAGGTGCAGCTTGCCTGGGTCGGGGCATTGCTGATCACCATGGGCGTGCTGGCCGTCAACATCATCGCGCGGGTCGTCCTGCGCAAGCGGAGCTAGGACATGCCATCAGAACAGGCCGGCCGCACCTTGGAGGCCCGGGGGGAGCCGGGCGCAGGGCACAACATGGGCATGATGCGCGCCACGTCGGAGGCGGAGCTGAACCAGGCGCGCATCGCGATACGCGGCCTCGATTTCTATTACGGGACCAACAGGGCGCTGAAGTCCATCGTGCTGGATCTGCCGGACAAGCAGGTGACGGGGATGATCGGCCCCAGCGGCTGCGGCAAGTCCACCCTGCTGCGGGTGCTGAACCGCATGTACGACCTGTATCCCGGGCAGCGCGCGGAGGGCGAGGTGATGATGGACGGGCAGAACATCATTGCGCCCGACGTGGACCTGAACGACCTGCGCAGCCGGATCGGCATGGTGTTCCAGAAGCCGACGCCGTTCCCGATGAGCATCTACGACAACATCTCCTTCGGCGTGCGACTGCACGAGCGGCTGTCCCGCGCGGAGATGGACGAGCGGGTGGAATGGTCGCTGACGCGGGCGGCCCTGTGGGGCGAGGTGAAGGACCGGCTGACGACCTCGGCCGCCGGGCTGTCCGGCGGGCAGCAGCAGCGGCTTTGCATCGCCCGGACCATCGCGGTGCTGCCGGAGGTGATCCTGCTGGACGAGCCGACCAGCGCGCTCGACCCGATCAGCACGCTCAAGATCGAGGAGCTGATCGATGAGCTGAAGCGCGACTTCACCATCGCCATCGTGACCCACAACATGCAGCAGGCGGCGCGCTGCGCGGACCAGGTGGCGTTCTTCTACCTGGGCGAGCTGGTCGAGGTCGGCCCGGCGGCGGAGATGTTCACCGCGCCGCGGCTGAAGCGCACCCAGGAATACATCACCGGCCGCTTCGGTTAGGAAACGGATCAATGAGCGAAAGCCAGCATATCGTCAAAAGCTATGGCCAGGAGCTGCAGCGGCTGCGCGGCCTGCTGACGGAGATGGGCGGGATCGTCGAGAACCAGATGGCGCTGGCGACGCAGGCCATACGGACCGGCGACGCCGAGGCTGCGACCCGCGCCGTGGCGCTGGACAGCTCGGTTGACGCGCTCGACCGGCAGGGGGAGCAGTTGGTGATCCGGATGCTGGCGCTGCGGCAGCCGATGGCGAGCGACCTGCGGGAGATCGTCGCCGCCCTGAAGATCACCGCGGGGATGGAGCGGATCGGCGACTACGCCAAGAACGTGGCCAAGCGCAGCATCGTGCTTGCGGAGTTCCGCCTGCCGTTCAGCGTGACGGGCCTGCTGAACATCTGCCGGCTGGTGCAGGAGAGCCTGAAGCTGGTGATAGACGCCATCGGCGAGCGGGACGAGAAGAAGGCCTTGCAGGTCTGGCACGCCGACGAGGCGATTGACGACCTGTACAACTCGATCTTCCGCGAGCTGGTCACCTACATGATGGAGGACGCGCGCAACATCACGCCCTGCACCCACCTGCTGTTCATCGCCAAGAACCTGGAGCGGATGGGCGACCACGCGACCAACATCGCGGAGACCCTGTACTACGCCATCACCGGGGAGCGGCTGTCGGACGAGCGGCCCAAGGGGAACACCTCGGCCTATGCCGTGGTGCGGCCGCCGGATGAGCCGGTTGACGAGCGGAGGCCGGCGCAGTGATGGCCGGCGGCAGCGGCATGTCGAAGCCGCTCGTGCTCGTCGTGGAGGACGAGGCGTCGCTGGCGACCATGCTGCGCTACAACCTGGAAAAGCAGGGATTCCGGGTGGACGAGGCAGTGGATGGGCAGGAGGCGCTGACACGCATCACCGAGGCGGTGCCGGACATCGTGTTGCTGGACTGGATGCTGCCGGTGATGTCCGGGATCGAGGTTTGCCGGCAGATACGGCGCCGCCCGGCGACGCGCGACCTGCCGGTCATCATGGTGACGGCGCGGACCGAGGACCAGGACGCGGTGCGCGGGCTGAACACCGGGGCCGACGACTACATCACCAAGCCGTTCAGCATGGATGCGCTGCTGGCGCGGATGCGGGCGCTGCTGCGCCGGGCCGGGGCGGTGCCGGTGCGCGGGCAGCACGAGTTCCATGACATCACCATGGACCTGACGGCGCAC
>DASWOJ010000454.1:0-2358 GCA_036398775.1 Acetobacteraceae bacterium | reverse complement strand
CGTGGTCCTGGATCAGCATGACTGCTCCCTTTCCCTCCGGGAGAGGGTTGGGGTGAGGGGGTCTTGGCTGCGGAGCGGGGCGCCGCGGGTGCTGACGGCACGCGGCCCTGCTTTGGAGAGGGCGGCCCTCGAAGACCCCCTCACCCCGACCCTCTCCCGAAGGGGGAGGGAGAAGAAAGCGGCCATCGCTAGCTCCCCATCGCTTCGGTGGCCTTCGCCTTCGCCTCGCGGGCGCGGCGATACCGGTCGCGGGCGCCGGCCGGCTCCACCGGCTTGCCGCGGCTGCCGTAGCCGGCGGTCGGCCCGGTCCCTACGCCGTCGAAGAACTCCACCATCCGGTTGAACCGCCCGGCCCCGCCGACCTGCGCCGCCACGATGGCCGCCATGGACCCGGCGCCGGCTGCACCAAACAAGGGGCGGGCCGACACCATATTGGTGAAGTACAGCGCCGGAATGCCCAGCTCCTTCGCCGCCTGCACCAGAGGCGTCGTGCCCACCGCCAGGTCCGGCCGCACGTCGCGCATGGCGGCCAGGTCCTGTTCCAGGCTGGCGCGATACTGGATGTGCGTGCCGCGGGCCTGCAGCCACTCGCGGTCGCTGTCCGACCACTCCGTGCGCGGGCAAGCGGTGCCGACATAGGGGACCTCGGCGCCGGCCTCGATCAACAGCCGGGCCACCAGCAGCTCAGACCCCTCGTAGCCCGACACGGTAATGCGCGCCCGGATCGGGTTCGCCTCCAGCGCGGCGCGGATCGCCGGCAGCGCCCGGGCCTTAGCGGCGTCAACCAGGTCCGCGGACACGTTCGCCGCGGCGCCGATGGCGTCCAGCCAGGCCGCCGTGCCGTCCACGCCCACCGGTCCGCTGCCCACCACGGGACGACCGGCGGCCCGGAACTCGCGCACCGTCGCGGTGTAGAACGGGTGCGCCGCTGCGGCGACCTGGCAGTCCAGCGCCGCATACAGATCCCGCCATTCCCGCGACGGCAGCGGCGGCGCAACCGTCAGGCCCATCGGCGCCAGCAGCGCGCTCAAGCCCGGCGGGTCGCCTGGGAAGAACTCGCCGATCATCGCGACGGTCGGCATCTGCGCCTGCTGGCGCGGGCGGGCGACGGGGCCGTGCTCGGCCTCGGTGCGGGCATAGCGCAGCATGGCGCCGGCCAGCACGTCCTTGGCCTCGGCATGGGTGGGCACGCCGAAGCCCGGCACGTCTATGCCGATCACCCGCACGCCATCAATCATCTTCGGCAGCCTATCCAGCGGCACGCCGGAGGCGGTCGGCACGCACAGGTTGATGACCACCACGGCGTCGTAGTCCGCAGGCTTCGCCGTCTCGTAAACGGCGTCGCGGATATCCTCGTAAAGCTGGCCCTTGACGAGCGTCTCCGAATTGAACGGCACATATCCGACCGAGCGCCGCGCGCCGTAGAAGTGACTCGTAAAAGTCAGCCCATACACGCAGCAGGCGCTGCCGCTCAGGATCGTCGCCGTCCGGCGCATCCGCAGTCCGACGCGCAGCGCGCCAAAGGCCGGGCACATGCTCTGCGGCTGGTCGTGGGGTCCGCGCGGGTAGTCCTGCATCAGCCGGTCCATCGCAGCGCCCTTGCCGGCGGCACGGGCGGCGGCGTCCAGCGTGTCCCGGCCGCCGTGGCAGCCGGACCCGGTCACCGGCGGGATGGTGGCGCCGCCGTCCATGCTCAGGCGCCCTCGTAGATCACTTCGAGGGAGGCGCGGTTGCTGACGGTCGCCGGGCACATATCGGCCTCGGTCGCCGGCTGCAGCACCACGCCGCGGCCCACGGCGTCGCCCTTGAACAGACCCAGCAACGCGTCGTGGCTCAGCGGCGTCGGGCGGACCGGAGGGGCGGTTGCGACCTGCTCGGCCAGCAGCTCGAAGACGGCGGCCCAGTCGCCGCCGGGCTTGCCGATGATCTCGTAGTTGGCGGACTTGCGGCGGATGTCCTCGTTGGCGGGGATGGCGGACAGCACGGGGATGCCGGCGGCGGCGGCGAAGGCCTGCGCCTCGCCGGTGCCGTCGTCCTTGTTGATGACCATGCCGGCGACGCCGACGTTGCCGCCCATCTTGCGGAAGTAGTCCACCGCCGAGCAGACGTTGTTGGCGACATACAGCGATTGCAGGTCGTTGCTGGCGACGACGATCACCTTCTGGCACATGTCCCGGGCGATCGGCAGGCCGAAGCCGCCGCAGACGACGTCGCCCAGGAAGTCGAGCAATACGTAGTCAAAACCCCACTCGTGGAAGCCCAGCTTCTCCAGCAGCTCGAAGCCGTGGATGATGCCGCGCCCGCCGCAGCCGCGCCCGACCTCGGGGCCGCCCAGCTCCATCGCGAACACGCCGTCGC
>DASWOJ010000453.1:0-18497 GCA_036398775.1 Acetobacteraceae bacterium | reverse complement strand
TGCTGCCTGCCCTGTATGACAACGGCCTGCTGCTGCTGAACTTCGTCGTGTTCCTGGTCCTGGCGCAGGGGCTGAACCTGATCTACGGCTTCGCGGGCTACCTGCCGTTTGGCTATGTCGGATTCTTCGGGGCCGGGGCATACGGCTTCTCGATGCTGGTGACGCTGGCCGGCGTGCCGCCTGTCCCGGCGGTGCTGGGCGGCGGGGCGGCGGCGCTGCTGGTGGGGCTGCTGCTCAGCCCGCTATTGCGGCTGCAAGGCGCCTACTTCGGCTTGGCCAGCCTGGCGGCGTCCGAGGCGCTGCTGCACATCACCTCCAACCCGAACCTGGCATCGGTCACCGGCGGCCCTTATGGCGTGAAGCTGCCGGCGGCTTATGCCCCGGCCCTGACCTACGGGCTGGCGCTCGGCATCCTGGCGCTCACGATGGGGCTGGTGGCGTGGCTGCGTCACTCGCGCTTCGGCCTGCAATTGCGGGCGGCCCGCGACAATGCGTTGGCGGCGTCCATGGCGGGCATTCCCGTCGTGCGCGGCCGGCTGGTGGTGTGGCTGGCCAGCGCGGCAGCGGCCGGGCTGATCGGCGCGGTGTTCGCCTGGCGGTCGTCCACGTTCTTTCCGGAGGCAGTGTTCAGCCTCAACTTCAGCATCTTCGCCATCGTGTTCACCCTGTTTGGCGGCGCTGGCACGCTGCTTGGGCCGGTGCTGGGCGTGGTGCTGCTTTATGGCCTGTACAACGCCATCGGCGTGTCGGCGCCGCAATACTTCCAGCTCGCCTACGGGGTGCTCATCATGATGCTGGTGCTGTTCTTCCCCGAAGGGCTGGCAGCCGTCCCGCGGCGCTGGGCGTCCCGCGCCCGCGCGCGCCACCCTGGTCCCGCGCCTGCCCCGGTCCGTGCCGATGGCTGAGCCGCTGCTCCGCGTCGCCGGCGTGACCAAGCGCTTCGGCGGTTTCCAGGCGCTGGCCGGCATTGACTTGCAGGTGGAGGCCGGGGAGATCGTCGGGCTGATCGGTCCCAATGGGTCCGGCAAGACCACCCTCATCAACGTCATCAGCGGGCTGCTGCCCGCGAGCGGCGGTGAGGTCTGGGTCGGAGGCGAGCCGATGGCCGGCCTGCCGCCGCACCGCCGGGCCGCGCGTGGGGTGAACCGCACCTTCCAGGTGCCTAAGCCGTTCGGGACCCTGACGGTGCGCCAGAACCTGGAAGTCGCCGTTCACGGCATGGGCGGCCCGGTGGACCTTGATGCGCTGCTGGACTCCGTGGAGCTTGGCGCGGCGTCGGGCCGCCGGGCTGCGGAGCTGACCAGCGTGCAGCAGAAGATGCTCGACCTGGCCCGGGCCTTGGCGACCCGGCCGCGGCTGCTGCTGGTGGACGAGCTGGCCTGCGGGCTGAACCCGGTGGAACTGGAGCGCATCGCGCTGCGCCTGCGCGCCCTGGCCGTGGACGGGCTGGGTCTGGTCGTCGTCGAGCACCTGATGTCGTTCATAGGCCGCATCACGCACCGCGTGGTCGTCATGAGCGCCGGCCGCGCGATCTTCGGGGGCGCCCTGCGCGACGCCGTGCGGGACCAGCAGGTGGTCGAGGTGTTCCTGGGAGTGCCCGAGGTTTTCCCAGGCGGCACGCCGGACCCGCACGCCGCCGCGGCGGCGCGGACTGGCGCGGCATGACCGCGGCGCTGCTGCAAAGCAGCCGGCTGGAGGCGGGCTACGGCTCCATCCAGGTGCTGTGGGGCGTGGACCTGGACGTTGCGGAGAACGAGACGGTCGTACTGCTCGGCCCCAACGGCGCCGGCAAGACGACGCTGCTGAAGTGCCTGGTGGGCCTGCTGCCCGCGCGTGGCGGCGCCATCCGGTTCCGCGGTCAGGACATCGCCGCGCTGCCGGCGCGCGCCAGGGTGCGCCTGGGTCTCAGCTACATGTCGGAGCTCGGCATCTTCCCCGGCCTGACGGTGGAGGAGAACCTGGACCTGGGCGCGCTGTTCGTGGACCGGCGCACCGCGCGCCGCCGCCGGGCGGAGCTGTATGCGTTGTTCCCGATCCTGACGGAGCGGCGGCGCCAGGCCGCGGGCGGGCTGTCCGGCGGGCAGCGCAAGATGCTGGGCGTAGCCAAGGCGCTGGCGGCGGAGCCTCGCCTGCTGGTGATGGACGAGCCGTCGGCCGGGCTGTCTCCGCTGATGGTGTCCACCGTCATGGCGTCCCTGGCGGCGTGCCGTTCCAGCGGGCTGTCGCTGCTGATCGCCGAGCAGAACGTAAAGTTCCTGGAATTGGCCGACCGGGTGTTCACGATGGAGGGTGGCCGCATCGGCTTCTCGGGTACACCCGCCGCTATCCAGGCCGATGACGGCCTGCGCCGCGCCTACTTCGGACTGGGAGCCTGACCATGCTGCTGCTTGCGGGAATGGAGGTCGTCGAGGTCGCGCAGGATCTGTCCGGCCGCCACGCGGCGGAGATGCTGGCAACATTGGGAGCCGATCTGATGACGGCCGAGCATGGCGGCGCTGCTCCGCCGAATGACCACCGGGGAAGCTGCTACGGTGGGATTGCGTGGTGGTGGACGGCGGCAGGCAGTGGCCATCCGGCGCAGCGCAGAACGGCGCCGCGGCGCTGCTGGGCTGGACGGACGCGCAGTGGGACGCGGTGAGGCCATCCCGATGCCCCCTCGCCTATTTTCATCATCCGGAAAACGCAGCCGCGCGCTTTGCGCCGGTTGGGTCCGTCCCTCATTCCCCCTGCTGAACCGATGGAGACCAGCGCATGAGCGACCAGCTCACCGACAGCGCCGCACGCTTGTTCGCGCTGAACACCGGTAAGGAGGTGATGCGCGCCGCCGATGGCGGGCCGTTCCCGCAGCGCCTGTGGGATGCGGTGGCAGAGGCCGGCTTCACCGTGGCGCTGCTGCCGGAGGAGGCCGGAGGCTTCGGCGCGACGGTGGCCGAGGCGATGGCGCTGCTGCAGGTGTCCGCCGCCCATGCCGCGCCCATACCGCTGGCGGAAACCATGCTGACGGGCTGGCTGCTCGCCAAGGCCGGCCTGCCGGTCCCCCCCGGCGTGCTGACCCTGGCGCCCGTACGCGTGAAGGACGTGCTGCAGCTCCGGCGGGATGGCGCGGGATGGCGGCTGACTGGGACCGCAGCCCGGATTCCCTGGGCGCGCGACGCAGCCGCGGTGGCCGTGCTGGCGGAGGGTCCCGACGGTCTCGCGGTCGCCGTGCTGCCGGCAGGCGCCTTCGCGGTGGCGCATGACGCCAACCTGGCGGGCGAGCCGCGGGATGCCATCACCGTGGATGCGGCGTTGGACGGGGATGCCGTGGCGCAAGCGCCCGCCGGCGTCGGTCCGGCGCAGGTGCGCGCGGCGGGCGCGGCCCTGCGCACGGTGCAGATCGCCGGCGCCCTGTCCCGCGCGCTGGCGCTGTCTGTCCAGTATGCGCAGACCCGGGTGCAGTTCGGGCGCCCCATCGGCAAGTTCCAGGCGGTGCAGCAGAACCTTGCGGTGCTGGCGGGGCAGTCGGCTGCTGCGCTCGCCGCCGCGGATATGGCGACGGACGCGCTGGCGGACGTGCTGGCGGGCAGCGTGGACATCCTGCTGATCGGCGCCGCCAAGGCGCGCGCCGGGGAAGCTGCCAGCGTCGCCGCCGGGCTGGCGCACCAGTCGCACGGGGCCATCGGCTTCACCCAGGAGTACGAGCTGCACTACCTCACGCGCCGCCTGTGGTCCTGGCGCGACGAGTTCGGCAACGAGGCCGAATGGAATGCCCTGGTCGGCCGCGCCGCGCTGACGGCAGGGCCGGACGGGCTGTGGCCCCTGCTGACGGCAGCGTGACGATGCTGGACACCCTGCTGTCGCCGGGATCGGTCGCGGTGATCGGCGCGTCGCCGGACCCGCACAAGATACGCGGCGCGCTGCTGCACCTGCTGCGCAAGAACGGGTTCGGCGGCCGCATCATCCCGGTCAACCCGAGCTACACGGAGATCAACGGGCTACCCTGCTATCCCAACGTTGCGGCGGCCGGCGGAGGGGCGGACCTGGCGCTGATCGCCATTCCGGCGGCAGGCGTGCTGGCGGCGCTGGAGGAGTGCGCGGCGGCCGGCGTCCGCAACGCCGTCGTCATCTCGTCCGGCTTCGCCGAGGACGCCGCGGCGGAGCCTGATTTGCAGGGGCGGGTGGCCGCGCTGGCCCGGCGCACCGGCATGAGGGTGTGCGGCCCCAACGGCGAAGGCTTCCACAACGAGGTCGCCCGCGTCAGCGCCACCTTCAGCCCGGCGGTGGACCGCGACGCCGACGACAACCCCACGGCGCTGCAGGCCCGCATCGGCATCGTCGCGCAAAGCGGCGGCATGGGCTTTGCCCTGTATAACCGTGGCCGCGCGCTCGGCCTGTCGTTCAGCACGGTCGTCAGCACGGGCAACGAGGCCGACCTGACCGTCGCCGATTTCCTGGCCCACATGGTGGCGGACCCCGCCACTGCGGCGGTGCTGTTGTTCCTGGAAAGCATCCGCGACGCTGCCGCCTTCGCCGATGCCGCCACGGCTGCCATCGCCGCGGGCAAGACGATCGTCGCCATAAAGGTCGGGCGATCCGCCGCGGGCAAGCTTGCCGCCGCGTCGCACACCGCCAGCATGACCGGCTGGGACGCCGGCTACGACGCCCTGTTCCGCCGCCACGGCATCGCGGTCGCGACCGAGCTGGACGAGGCGTTGACCGTCGCCGCCGCCCTGGCCGCGCAGCCGCCCGCACGTGGCGGACGGGTCGCGGTGGTGACGGTGTCCGGCGGGGCCGGCGCGTGGGCGGCGGATGCGCTGGCCGCCGCCGGGCTGGAGCTGCCGGAACTCGGCCAGGCGACCCAGGCGGCCATACGCGCCTTCATCCCCAGCTACGGCTCCGCCCGCAACCCGGTGGACATGACCGCAGGCGGCATCCAGGGCGGCGGGATGCTGCGGGCGATCCGGCTGCTGATCGAGGACCCGGCGGTGGACCAGGTCGCGGTCGTCGTCACCCTGTCCAACCCGGCGCGGGTTTCAATAGACATCCCGGACCTTGCGGCGCTGCTCGCCCAGCGGATCAAGCCCGTGCTGTTCTACAGCTACACCCTGCCCTCCCCGTTGGGCCGGCGGCTGCTGGCCGACGCCGGCGCGGTGATCTGCCCGTCCATGGCCGCGCTCGCCGCGGCGGCGCGGGCGTTGGCGGAGCGGGGGCGTTTCGTGGCCGCGGCGCCCCGTGCGCCCTATGCGCTGCCCGAGGCGGTCCGTGCCCGGCTGTCCCCCGCGGGGCCGGTCGCGGAGCATGAGGCCAAGGCGCTGCTTGCGGCCTGCGGGGTGCCGATGGCTCCGTCGCGGCTGGTGCGGGATGCCGCAGGGCTGGCGGACGCGGCGGCGCTCGGCTTTCCGCTGGCGCTCAAGATCCAGTCCACGGCGATCCCGCACAAGACGGAGGCCGGGGGCGTGCGCCTTGGGATCGCGGGCGTGCCGGAGTTGGAGGCGGCTCATGCCGGCATCCTGGGCAACGCCGCCCGCCATGCCCCGAACGCCCGGATTGACGGCGTGCTGGCCGAGCCGATGGCAGCGCCAGGGGTCGAGGTGATCGTCGGCGTCGTGCGCGATCCCGACTTCGGCCCCGTTGTCATGGTCGGCGCGGGCGGGACGGCGACGGAGCTGTTCGGCGACACGGCCTACCGCCTCGCCCCGGTCACCGAGGCGGAGGCGACCGCCATGCTGCGAAGCCTGCGCATCGCGCCGCTGCTCGACGGCTTCCGCGGCAAGCCCCCGGCGGACCTGCCGGCGCTGGCGCGGCTGGTCGCGCTCGTATCCCGCGTGGCCGACGCCGGGCGCGACCGCGTGGCCGAGATCGAGCTTAACCCGGTGATCGTCCATCCCGCCGGCCAAGGCTGCACCGTTGCCGACGCCCTGATGACCCTGGCGCCGGCCAACCCTCCAGGAGCATGACCGCCATGCCAGCACTCGCCTTCGCCACCCCGCCACGGACCTCGCCGGAGGCCGAAACTCTGCGCCAAGAGGTGCGGGACTTCATTGCCGCCGAGCTTCGGGACCGCACGCCGCAGCAGCGCGCGGAGTCCTGGAGCGGCAACGACCCGGCATTCAGCCGCAAGATGGGCAGCCGCGGCTGGATCGGCATGACCTGGCCGAAGCAATACGGCGGCCATGAACGGTCGGCCCTGGAGCGTTACGTGGTGCTGGAGGAGATGCTCGCCGCAGGCGCCCCCGTGGGCTATCACTGGGTCGCCGACCGGCAGAGCGGCCCCAACATCCTGCGCATCGGGACCGAGGCGCAGCGCGAGCTGATCCTGCCGCGGATCGCCGCCGGGGAGTGCTCGTTCTGCATCGGCATGAGCGAGCCTGACAGCGGCTCCGACCTTGCCGCCACGCGCACCAAGGCGCAGCGCGTGCAGGGCGGGTGGCTGGTGAACGGGACCAAGGTTTGGACGTCGGGCGCGCACCGGGCAGACTACATGATCCTATTCTGCCGCACAGACGCGAAGTCCGACGACCGCCACGCAGGCGCCAGCCAGTTCCTGGTGGACATGGAGCAGGCGCGCGGCGGCGGGATCACCGTGCGGCCGATCCTGGACATGCGCGGCGCGCACCACTTCAACGAGGTGGTGATCGAGGACCTGCTGCTTCCCGAGGACGCGCTGCTGGGTCAGGAGGGCGATGGCTGGAAACAGGTCACGGCGGAGCTGGCGTATGAGCGCAGCGGCCCCGACCGCTTCCTGTCCGCCTTCACGCTGCTGGTCGAGACCGTCCGCGCGCTCGGCCCGGCGGCGCCGGAGCGGGCCGCGGTCGCGGTCGGCCGGCTCACGTCGCATATCCTTGCCCTCCGCCGCCTGTCGCGCTCGGTCGCGGGAATGCTGCAGGCGGGCGAGGACCCGGCGCTGCAGGCGGCGCTGGTCAAGGACTTGGGCAACGTGCTGGAGCAGGAAACGGTGGAAGTCGTGCGCCTGCTGGTGGACGTGGAGCCGTCGGAGGCGGACGGCACGCCGCTGACGGCGGTGCTGGCGCACCTGGTCATGACCTCCCCGTCGTTCTCGTTGCGTGGTGGGACGCGGGAAATCCTGCGCGGCATGATAGCCCGGGGGCTTGGCCTGCGATGAGCGACGTCCGGACCGGGATGGAGGGCAACGTCGGCATCGCCGAGATCTGCCGCGCCCCCAACAACTACTTCGACCGGGTGCTGATCGCCGACCTGGCCGCGGCGTTCGAGGCGTTCGACCGGGACCCGGAGTGCCGCTGCATCGTGCTGGCGTCCGAGGGCCGGAACTTCTGCGCCGGCGCGGACTTCAGCTCGCCCGCCCGCGAGGTGGTCGGCGACCAGCAGGGCGGGCACCTGTATCAGCAAGCCGTGCGGCTGTTCCGGTGCATGACGCCGGTGGTCGCGGCGGTCCAGGGTGCGGCCGTTGGCGGCGGGCTTGGGCTGGCGCTGGTCGCCGACTTCCGGGTGGCGTCGCCAGCGTCCCGCTTCACCGCGAACTTCAACCGCCTGGGCTTCCACCCGGGCTTCGGCATCAGCGTCACGCTGCCGCGCGTGGTTGGCGCGCAGCGGGCTGCCCTGCTGCTCTACACGGGCCGCCGCATCGGCGGGGAGGAGGCGTATGCAATGGGGCTGGTGGACCACCTGGAGCGGGAGGACGAGGTGCGCGCCGCGGCACTGGCGTTGGCAGGCGAGATCGCGCAGTCCGCGCCCATTGCGGTGGCGTCCACCCGGCAGACCCTCCGGCGCGGCCTGGCCGACGCCGTCGCGGCCATCACCGACCACGAGCTGGGGGAACAGCAGAAGCACTTCGAAAGCGAGGACTTCCGGGAAGGCGTCAAGGCAATGGAGGAGCGCAGGCTTCCAGCTTTCAGAGGCCGATGATGCGGGGCTGAGCAATGTTGCTGCACGCATCTTTTCCAAGTCTATCGGCATTGCTGGCTGTGCCGAAAGCACGCCTTGAGCCCATAATGGCAGGGATTATTTCAGATTAAGCAATTCCTCCGGCGTTGCTGCAGGGACCGGCGCAAAGTTGGGCTGGCCCTGTCCCGGCGCTATCTAGGCGGCTTGGAGGGGGACGGGTTTTGCCGTTCGGATCATCCTGTTCAGCACCGCGACGGCGATGGCGGCCTCATCCTGCTGTGCAGGCAGGCTCCGGGCGCGCAGCTTCGGGCCGGTCAGGTGTTTGCAGCGCGCCATTGCCGTTTCGGCCTGATTGCGCCGGCCGTATCCGGCCGCCTTCATCCCATGCGGCCGCGCTCGGCCATGAACGGGATGCGGCAGCCGCGTGGGCTCTGAGCACCGTGGCGCTCCCAGCGCACGCTATATCCTGAACACGTAGCTGGTCCCCGCCGTGCGTTCGACATCAGGCGGGAACGCGGCGCGCTTGTCGGCGAAATACTGCGCCCGGTGGTCGCCATGCCGCGCCGCGTTGTAGGTCAAGTACAGGATGCGCCGCGGCTTGTCCGTGAAATTGGCCTTGGAGGCGTGGGGCGCAAAGCTGTCGAAGAAGATCACGTCTCCCGGAGACGTCGGCACCGGCACTAGGTCCAGTCCCTCCTCGCTCAGCGGGTTCCATTCCTCCCCGATCAGTCCCTCCTTGTGGCGACCCGGCGCCATCTCCAGGCAACCATTCTCAACCGTGGCCGGGTCCAGCGTCACCAGGGCGGTAACAAAGATGGGGGCATACCTGGTCCACCCGGCCTGCTGGTCCTGGTGCGCCTTGAAGCCGGGGGCGCCGGGCATCTTGAAGTTGATCTTTTCCTTGAACAGCACCGCGGGTTCACCCAGCAGCGCCGCTACCCAATTCAACAGCCGCGCCCCGCGCACCACGCCGTCGAAGCCCGGGTGGAACGGGCAGAAGTCCTCGATCCGCTGCACCACGCGGTGGCGCGGTTCGGTCAGGCTGTCCTCATAATAGACCATGTGCTGTCCCGGCACCTCGGGCGCCGCCGTAACCTCGTCGGTCCAGGCAAGCAGGTCCCGCACCTCCGCCGCACCAAAGAACCCGCGCACGATCAGGTAGCCGTCCCGGTCCATTGCAGCCAGCCCGTCCCCGTCAGGTCCGTCCATCCCCGTGCTGGCGGGAGCATGGCCTATGCCGTCCATCACGCCACCAACTGCGGCAGCAGGCCGGACGCCTTGGCCACGTCCTCTGGAAAATCGATCTCGGTCCAGGGTAGGCCGGTAATGTCCTCAAAGCCGAACAGGCCCGGTGGGGCGGCTTGCATCATGTCTCGGATCGGCTCCTCATATTCCAGGGCGCGGCGCCCGTTGGCCACGTAGTCCTCGGTGCGCGCGGCAAGGTCCGCCGCAGCGTCGGGCGCAAAGCGGAAGAAGCCCACGCTTTCCCCATGCCAGTCGTGCGGCGCCCGTGGGCGCTTGTGGAAATCCACGATGCGGCCGTCCCGGACGCAGAGCTTCACCGGCTCGTCCCCCGGCTCCAGGTCGCGGTCCAGCAGCAGGGCGTTCGGGTGTGCGCTCGACACCAGGCGGCCCAGCAGGCGGGCGTCGCACAGCACGTCCGCATCCATCAGCACCACCGGGCGCCCGGCGCGGAGCATGTCCCGCGCGGCCCAGAGCGACACGAGGCTGCCTTCACGGTAGTCGGGGTTCAGCACCAGCTGCACCCGAGGGTCCCCGCCGATGGCGGACTCGATCTGCGCGGCCTCGAACCCGGCCACCACCGTTATGTCCTCCACGTCGCAGGCGCGCAACGCTGCGAAGTGCCGGGCCAGCAGTGTCTTCCCGCCGAAGGGAAGCAACGCCTTGGGACGCAGCCCTGCGCTGCCGTTCAGGCGGCGGCCGACGCCGGCGGCGAGGATCAGGGCATGCAGGGAGGGTAGGGTCATGCAGCTTCCATAGCAAATGGAACCGGGTGTTGCCATCGCGTGAAGCTTCGTTGACGTTCCGGTCGTCCGGTGAGACGTAACCGTTCGTGCGAAGCCATACCAACCAGCCGCAAAACGGAGACATATCGTTGCCCGATACCAGCATTGCGGACGACCTTAACGCGGTAGGCGCCCGGCCTGCCAGGTTGCGCGCCCTGCTGGAAGGCCCCGGCCTGTCCTTCATCATGGAGGCGCACAGCGGCTTGTCGGCCAAGGTCGTGGAGGAAGCCGGGTTCGCCGGCATCTGGGCGTCCGGCCTGTCCATGTCCGCCATGCTGGGGTTGCGCGACAGCAACGAGGCATCCTGGACCCAGGTGCTGGACCAATTGGAGTTCATGGCCGACGCCACCCGGCTGCCGATCCTGGTGGACGGGGACACCGGGCACGGCAATTTCAACAACGTCCGCCGGCTCGTCCGCAAGCTGGGGGAGCGCGGCGTCGCGGGGGTGTGCATCGAGGACAAGCTGTTCCCCAAAACCAACTCCTTCATCGGCGAGGGACAGCCGCTGGCCGACGTGGCGGAATTCTGCGGCCGCATACGCGCCGGCAAGGACGCGCAGACCACGGATGACTTCTGCCTGGTGGCGCGGATCGAGGCGCTGGTCAGCGGGCAAGGCATGTCGGAGGCTTTGCGCCGGGCGGAGGCGTATCATGCCGCCGGGGCGGACGCGGTCCTGATCCACTCCAAGAAGGCGCACGCCGGGGAGATCACCGAATTCATGGGCCACTGGGGCGGGCGCTGCCCGGTGGTGATCGTGCCCACCATGTATCACGCGACGCCAACCGAGGCGTTCCGCCGGGCCGGGGTGTCGCTGGTGATCTGGGCCAACCACCTGTTGCGCGCCTCGCTCAGCGCCATGCGCGGCACCGCCCGGCAGATCGCCCGGGACGAAAGCCTGCACGAAACCGAAGGCCGCGTTGCCAGCGTGGCCGACATCTTCCGCCTAGTGGGCAATGACGAGCTGGAGGAGGCCGAGCGGCGCTACCTGCCCGACATGGCGCCGCCGCGCGCCGTCGTGCTGGCCGCCGGGCGCGGCGCACGGCTGGGTGCCCTGACACAGGACCGCCCGGCCTGCATGGTGGACGTGCGCGGCAGGCCGCTGCTGACGCACCTGGTGGACGCGCTGAACGGCGCCGGTATCAGGGAGGTGACCGTGGTGCGCGGCTACCGCAAGGACGCCATCGCGCTGCCGGGCATCCGCACGGTGGACAACGACGAGTATGCCACGACCGGGGAGGCGGCATCGCTGGCCTGCGCCGCCGGGCGGCTGACGGGGGACAGCGTGGTGGCGTACGGGGACCTGATGTTCCGCCGCTACATCCTGGACGGCATGATGGCCGTGCCCGGCGACATCGTTGTGGCGGTGGACGCCGCAGGCGTGCGTACGCCGCACCCGCATGACGTGGTGCGGGCCGACCGCGCCTACTCCGCCACCGACATGGACGAACAGCCGCCGGCGCTGCTCGGCATGGGGGACGGCGGGACGGATGGCGAATGGATCGGCCTGTTGCGCGCCACCCCGGCCGGCAGTGCGCTGATCCGGGCGGAGCTGGAGGCCATGCGGGCCGACGGCAGCCTGGACGCGGCGGACCTGCCTGCGCTGATCGGCCGCATCGCTTCGCGGCACCGGGTCAGCGTCCATTACGTCACTGGGCACTGGCTGGACGTGGACACGCTTGGCGACCTGGCGGACGCCCGCAACTTCGGCTAGGCCAGAAGAATGATCGAGGCTGACGCCTTTCTGGATGCCGCGGCAGCCCGCGGCATCCGGTTCTATGCTGGCGTCCCCTGCTCCTACCTTACGCCGCTCATCAACCGCGTCGCCAGCCGGCCCGGCGTGCCCTATGTCGGCGCAGCCAGCGAGGGGGAGGCCGTCGCCATCGCCGCCGGGGCGTGGCTGGGCGGGCAGGGCGCGGCGGTGATGATGCAGAACAGCGGGCTGGGCAATGCCGTCAACCCGCTGACCTCGCTCAACCATCCCTTCCGCATCCCCGCCCTGCTGGTCGTCACCTGGCGCGGCGAACCCGGCCGCAAGGACGAGCCGCAGCATACCCTGATGGGCCGCGCGACCGGCGCGTTGCTGGACACCATCGAGGTGCCGCACGGCATGTTCCCGCAGGACCCGGCCGCCATTGCTCCCGCCCTGGACGCGGCCGCGGCGGCGATGGCGGAGGGCAGGCCCTACGCTCTGGTCATGCACGAGGGCAGCGTGGGGGAGAACGGGCTGGACGAGCCAGCCCGCCCGGCGCTGCCGTCCGGCGAGCGCACCGACCTGCGGCGGCACGGCGACCGCCCGGCCAGGGCCGCCCTGCTGGAGCGGTTGCTGGCCGCGCTGCCATCAGACGTCCCCGTAGTCGCCACCACCGGCAAGTGCGGGCGGGAGCTGTTCACCTTGGCTGACCGGGAACAGCACCTGTATCAGGTCGGCTCGATGGGCTGCGCCAGCGGCATGGGGCTGGGCGTGGCGCTGGCGACCGGCAGGCGGGTCGTCGTGTTGGATGGGGACGGGGCGGCGCTGATGAAGCTGGGAACGATGGCAACCATCGGCGCGCAGCAACCGCCGGGACTGTTGCACGTGCTGCTGGACAATGGCGTGCACGACAGCACCGGCGGCCAGGCGACGGTCTCCCCGGGCGTGGACTTCCCCGCGGTGGCGCTGGCCTGCGGCTATCGTGCGGCCTGGGCCTGCGACGACGCGCCGGGGTTTGAGACGGCGCTGCGGGCGGCGCTAGCCATCCGTGGCCCGGTCCTGGTGCATGTCCGCATCCGGCCGGGCAGCATGGCGTCGCTCGGACGGCCGACCGTGGCGCCGCACGAGGTGGCGCGGCGATTCAAGGCGTTCCTGGCGCGGCCCGGAACCGCCGCCTGAGTCGTCCGCCCGGCTGCGGCCCTCGCGAGCCGCTCGCGGCGTGGCGGTCCCTGGGCGGCAGTGACAGGAGTGCAGCCTTTCTGGGGCCTGGATCAACGCGTTGTCCCGAGTCTCGCCGTGAAGCGCCTCGATGGCCACGTCTAATCCGCTGCCGCCCGTTCCCCGTGCGCCGCGAAGGCGCCGATGGCTGCCAGGGTCCGGCGGATGTCATCCTCGTTGATCGCGCCGATGCAGCCGATGCGGAAACTTGGCTCGCGGGTCAGCTTGCCCGGGTACAGAACGATCCCCTGGCTTTGCAGCGCGGCATACAAGGCGTCGAAGCTGAAGGGCGGCCCGGGGTCGCGCACCGTCAGGATCACAGGCCCTTGCAGGCCAGGCGGCAAGTAGGTTTGGAAACCCAGGGCCGACAAGCCTTCAACCAGCATCTTGCAATGCCGGGCATAGCGGCCGCCGCGGGCCGCGACGCCTCCCTCACGGTCCAGCCCGTCCAGCGCGGCGTCCAGTGCGGCGAGCACATGAGTGGGCGGGGTGAAGCGCCACTGGCCGTTGGCCTCGAACCCCCGCCATTGCGCGTGCAGGTCCAGGCTGGTGCCGGGGCTGTTGCCCGCCATTGCCGCCAGGTGCCCGGACTCCGCGATCACGAAGGCCAGACCCGGCACCCCTTCCAGGCACTTGTTGGCTGACGCCATCACCGCGCTGCACCGGATAGCCTGCAGATCCAGGGGCACGGCGCCGAAGCTGCTCATGGCGTCCAGCAGCAGGCGGCGGCCGGCGGCGGCCACGGCGCCGGCAATGGGCGTCAGGGGGTTCAGCAGGCCGCTGGTGGTTTCCAGGTGGACCAGCAGCACGTCGGTCACGGCGGGGTCGGCCGCCAAGGCGGACGCGACGGCGGCGGGGTCAACCGCCTGGTCCTCCGCGCACTCAAGCGACACGACGGCCCGGCCCATGCGCGCGGCCATCTCTGCGGCGCGGCGGCCGTAGGCGCCGTTCACCAGCACCAGCAGCTTGCCGTCGCGCGGTACTAGGGTGCCGATGGCGGCCTCCACCGCGAAGGTGCCGGCGCCCTGCAGGGGTACGGCGGCGTGAGTGCCCTCGCCATGCGCCAGCGCGAGCAGGCGGCGGCGGACCCGCTCGCTCAGCGCCACGAAATCCGCGTCGCGCGATCCCCAGTCGCGGTCCATCGCCCCCCGGGTCGGATCAGCGGTCGTGAGCGGGCCGGGGGTCAGCAACAGAGTGCGGATGGTGTATTCTCCTTGGCATGTCGAACCCTAGCATCCCGGATGCTCCGCCATGAAGTGGGGCGCCATCATCGGCACCCTGGCTGGCCTCGTCCTCGCGTGGTGGTTGCTGGCGAGCTATGGCGCGGCGGACATCTTCGGCCTGCTGCGCCGGGGCGGCTGGGGCCTCGGGGCCGTGGTGCTGTTCCACTTCGTGCAGATCCTGTTCTCCGCCCTTGCCTGGCGGTCCATCGCCGGGGCGGTCCGGCCGCAACCGTCCTTGGGCGAGTACATGGCCCTGCGCTGGATCAGGGAGGGCGTCAACAACCTGCTGCCCGTCGCCCAGATCGGCGGGGAGGTCGTCGCCGCCCGGCTGTTGCGCCGCCAGGGTGTGCCGCTCACGGCCGCCATTGCCGGGTCGGTCGGGGACCTGACGATGGAGATGCTGACGCAGGTCGTGTTCACCCTGCTCGCCCTGGCGCTGCTGGTGCTGCTGGTTGGGGAGAGCGGCGTCGGCGGCTACGTCCTAGACGGCGCCGGCATGGCGGCGTTGGCGGCCCTGGGCTTCATCGCCGCGCAATGGTTCGGCCTGGCCGGTCTGATCGAGCGCGGGGTGATGCGCCTGTCCCAGCACTTCGGTTGGATGACGCCTGGTGAGCTGGGAGGCGAGATGGGCGGCTTGGACGACGCGCTCCGCGCAATTTACCGCGCCCCGTCCCGGGTGGCCTGGGCATTCACCCACCACAGCGTGTCCTGGCTGCTAGGCGGGCTGGAGGTTTGCCTGGCGCTGCATTTCCTGGGCACGGACGTGGGCGTTGGCGAGGGCCTGGTGATTGAGGCGCTAGGCCAGGCGCTCAAGGCTACAGGCTTCGCAGTCCCTGGCGCCATCGGGGTGGCGGAGGGCGGCTACGTCGTCGTGTGCCACCTGTTCGGCCTGGCGCCGGAGCTTGCAATCGCGCTCGGGCTGGTGAAGCGTCTACGGGAGGTCGTGCTGGGCGTTCCCGCCCTGGCGGCCTGGCGGCTCCGGGAAGCCCGCGCCGCACCGGGCCAGCCCAGCCGCGAAAGGACCACCACTTGAGCCACGACACCTGGACCCATCTGCTGGCCCGGCGGGCCATCCAGCCGCTGCTGGATACGCGGGTCACGCCCAACCACCTGACCACTGGGCGGCTGCTGACCGGCGTGGCCGCCTGCGGCTGCATCGTGCTCGGCACGCCTACCGGCGCCGGGTGGGGTGGGGCGCTATGGCTGCTATCCGCTTTCTTGGACCGCGCTGACGGCGAGCTGGCGCGGGTAGGCGGCATGATGAGCGCGGCCGGGCACCGCTACGACTTCATCGTGGACAACCTGGTGAACGCGCTGTTCTTCGTCGCGGCGGGCATCGGGGTGCGAAAGGGCTGGCTGGGGTCATGGTCCATTCCGCTGGGCCTGTTGGCCGGCGCGTCCATGTTCACGGTCGGCCTGTGGTCCGAAATGCTGGAGCGGCGCAGCTTGCCCGGCACCAAGGCTTATAGTGGAGCAGGGGGCTTCGACCCGGATGACGCGCTATACTTGATGGGGCCGCTCGCCTGGCTCGGCTGGCTGGCGCCAGTGGTGCTGGGCGCCAGCGTCGGGGCGACAGCAATGATGGCGATCACCGGCTTGCGCCTACGGCGGTTGGTCCGGGATCAGCATTGAAGTTGGCCTTGTCAATTGGGCGGACTCGGTCCGGCAGGGCAATCGAGTGGACGCACAAGGGGTTTGCGGTTGACATTGTTCGAGGTTGAAGGCCGCTCCACGCGGGAGATGCCTGAAGTCCGTCCCTGTCGCAGGGCGCGGCGCTGCGCGACCCGCGCCAGGCGGCCAAGGTTGCTGTATCCTTTGCCGGAGGTGCTGCTCCTGCTGTTGTGCGGCACCATTGCGGGCGCGGGCACGGCAGCAGGGGCGGACGCCGGCACGGCGGGCAAACCTGTCCATCGCTTTCGCCCGTCATGGGCGGGAGGCCATGGGGCAGCCCTGACGAGGACCGGCTGGGCTGCCCCGCGCGGCTTCGGATACGGGGCCGCGGCGACGCGGGCCGCAGTCAGGGCCGCTGCTGTCCCCCCTACCCAAACCACGCGACCAGCGCCGATACGGTCACGACGGAAACCACGTGCGAGGCCAGGATCGCGCCGGAGGTCACCCTGGCCTCAAGCCCGTAGAGCTTTGCGATGGTGAACGGCCCCGACCCGATCGGCAGCGCGCTGAGCAGCACCGCCACATGCGCCTGAAGGGGCGGCAGGTGCAGCACGGTGATCGCGAGCAGCGCGGTCAAGCCGGGCTGGACGATCAGCTTCAGCCCGACCAGCAGGCTGACCGGGATGGCGTCGCGGCCCGTCACGCGCTCCTGCGCTAGGAACAGGCCGATGCATACCAGCGCGACCGGCGACGCCGCGCCGCCAAGCAGGGTAGCGAACCGCTCGACCGGGACAGGTAGGGGAAGCCTTGCCCATGCCACGCCAAGCCCGGCCAGCGGCGCGAGCAGCAGGGGATTGCGCAGCAGCGAAAACAGCACCTTGCCGAGCGTGCGCCCGAAGCTGGCGCTCCGTTGCAGGTCGAATTCGATCAGCGCGACGGCGGACAGGAACAGCACGCAGGCCGTGAACAAGGTGGCAATGACGGCCATCGGCAAGCTGCCGGGTCCGAACACCAGCAGGCAGAGCGGGATGCCCATGAAGCCGACGTTGCTGTAGCTTGCGTCCAGTCCCTCGATGCTCGCGATGGCGGCGTTCCCGCCCCGCCAGCGGCTGAGGATGAAGCCGAGCACGAAGGTGACCACGATCCCGCCGCCGAAGGCGAGGGCGAAGCCGCCCTGGCCGCCCTGGTCAGGCGTGATCCGCGCCATCGCGAGGAACAGCAGCGCCGGCAGGGCAAGGTAGATCGCGAAGCGGTTGAGGTTGTCGGTCGCCTGGCGGTCGAACATGCCGGAACGGCCGCACGCCGCGCCGGTCAGGATCAGCGCGAACACCGGCAGGGCGGCGTCGAGAACGGCACGCATGGGCTACGTCCGATCCCGTACGGGCAGGCGGTGCCGGCGACGGGGGGCAGGCCAGATGCCGTAGCCGAACCCACGCCGGCATCGCCGCTGCTGTCCGGCTTTTACGATCTTCTGCAACAAAGTCATCCTCATAACGATTGACACGGCTGTGCCGGTTTGTATTCTGAACTCCGAATTCAGTATGCGGAAGGGCGCGATGCTGCTGACCCCTCAACCGAGCCTGGTCGAACAGGCTTATGAGGCCCTGCTCGGCGAAATCGCCGACGGCACGCTTGCCCCCAACATGCACCTGGTCCAGGAACTCCTCGCCGAGCGCTATGGCGTGTCCCGCCAGCCGATCCAGCAGGCGTTGCTCCTGCTCAAGACCGATGGCCTGGTGCAGGACGCTGGCCGGCGCGGGCTTATTGTGGCACCGCTGGACATGCAGATGATGCGGGACCGCTACGAGGTGCGGGCCGCGCTCGATGGGCTTGCCGCACCCCTTGCCGCAAGACGGTGCGCGGCCTCGCCCGAGGTGGCGGCGCGGACCCGGCGCGATGGCGAGCGCATCCTCGCTGCCGGCATGTCCGCCGTGTCGGGCGGCGTGATCAAGGCCATGATCGCCCATGACGTCGCCTTCCACGCCTTCGTCTACGGCGCGTCCGGCAACCCGATGATCGGGCCGACGGCTGAGGTCCATTGGCGCTTCCTGCGGCGTGTGATGGGGGAGGTGCTCCGCCGGTCGGAGCCGCCCCACTCGATCTGGCAGCAGCACCGCGGCATCCTGGATGCGATCGTCGCCGGGGACGCCGCGGCGGCCGAGGCACGCACCCTGGACCACGTACGCACCGCCGCCGCGCGCCTGGCCGCCACCGCCGGCCCTGGCGATACCGACCAACCATAGGAGCAACCCTACCGACCCTACGGCGCATCCGCCCCACACCGTGTCGCACGGGACCGAGGGCGCGCATCGCAACGGACCTGACAACCGCAACCGGCGCGCGGCTTCGCAAGCGCCGGATAGCCTTCTGGGAGGAAGCAACATGTCACAAGCGAGCGGCCTGGCCATAGGTCCGGCATCGCTGCCATCGGCCGAGGACCGGACCTACCGCAAGGTGACTCTGCGCCTGCTGCCGTTCCTGTTCCTGTGTTACCTCAGCGCCTACCTCGACCGGGTCAACGTAGCCTTCGCCAAGCTGCAGATGCTGGACGACCTGAAGCTCAGCGAACAGGTCTATGCCTTTGGCGCCAGCATCTTCTTCATCGGCTACGTCCTAGTCGAGGTTCCGAGCAACGTGATCCTGCATCGGGTCGGCGCCCGGCTGTGGATTGCCCGCATCATGATCAGTTGGGCGCTGCTGTCCGCCGGAATGGCCTTCGTTCAAACGCCGCTCGCCTTCTACACCGTGCGCTTCCTGCTCGGCGTCGCCGAGGCCGGGTTCATCCCCGGCGTGCTGCTCTACCTGACCTACTGGTATCCGGCCCGGCGGCGCGGCCGCATCACTGCCATCTTCCTCACCGCCATCCCGATGGCCAGCGTGTTCGG
>DASWOJ010000452.1:0-4028 GCA_036398775.1 Acetobacteraceae bacterium | reverse complement strand
GCAGGGCATGGCCACTGGCTGGGCGGCATGGACGCCGGCCCTGTCCCATGCCGTCAGGCGGTCTGGAGCAGGCGTGGCCGATAGCGGATGGAGCGCCTTGATGGCCGCTGCCCAGGAGGGCGACGGCGTGGCCTACCGCACCCTGCTGACGGAGGTCGGCACTTGGCTCCAGCGTTACTTCACCAGGCGATTGCCGCCGTCCTTTGTTGACGACACCGTGCAGGACACCCTGCTGGCCATCCACCAGAAGCGCCACACCTATGACCCCTCACGGCCTTTCGAGTTTTGGCTTGCTGCGGTGGCCCGGCACAAATGGATAGACCGGTTGCGTGCGCAGAAGAGGGCGCCGACCGAGGCGCTGCACGACGGCATCGCAATCGCTGACCATGGAGATGCTGTCACAAGCGCCTGGTCGCTAGAAGCGCTGCTGCGCCAGATCAAGCCGGCGCAAGCGGAGGTGATCCGCCTGGTGAAGCTGCAAGGCCTGAGCATCGAGGAGGCTGCGGCCCGCACCGGCCAGTCGGCCTCCTTGGTGAAGGTGAACATACATCGCGGCCTGGGCCGGCTGCAGGTCCTGGCGGAAGGACAATCCGATGCCGACTGACCCACTGGTGGACCGCCTCGTGGCCGATCTCAAGCCCGTGCGCCGGCGCAGTGCGGCAACCGAAGCGGCGATGCTGGCGCTGGCGGGCGCGTCCGAACTGGCGCTATTCCTGGGCCTCGGCTTCATGCGCCCTGACATGCCGATGGCAATGGGGCAGCCATCGTTCTGGTGGAAGCTGGGCAGCCTTGGCATCATCGCCCTGGTGGGGGCGACGGTCGCCGTGCTGTCCTTCGATCCCATCGCCTCCCCACGCCGCGGCTTGCGCTGGCTGGTCGCGCTGGCCGCCGTGTGCCTGGCGGCTGGATGGTTTGTTGACGCTGCTCGTGCCGGGCTACCGGCACTGCTGGAGCGGCTGCATTGGCATGACGGCCTGGGATGCGTGGCCAAGATGACGGCGTTGTCCATGCCGGCAGTGGTGGGCTTCGGCCTGCTGATGCGCCGCGGCGCGGCGACGGACGCTGGCGGGACGGCGTTGGCTTCGGGGATCGCCGCAGCCGCGTGGGGAGCGTTCGTATTCGTGTTCGCATGCCCGTTCGACGATCCGCTGTATATTGCCGTGTGGTATGCTGTGGGATGCGGATTGGTGACCGGGTTCGCCCGGCTGGCGCTGCCGCGCCTGGCGCGATGGTAGGGCTGGCCGGGACGAAGCCAGTTTGGCAAGCGTAGCAGGCGCGTTTTAAGAAGCGGCTTTCAGCGGTTCCCAGTTCCGTGCCCGTGCGAGCTTGATGAACGCATCGACTGCCCGCGGGAACGGGCGGCCGGCGACAGCAGCCAGCACCACGTCGTGCGTCGCCTGCCCTGCCACGGGCCGCACGAGCAGTCCTGTCGGAGGCAATGCGCGCCGGGTTGAAGCGGCGATGCCGAAACCGGCGTGGACCAGTTCCGCTGCACGGCCTGACGTGCTGGCCTGGTGCTGTTGCCCAGGCTGCACGTCATCCCTTTGCCCGGCCTGGGCCAGTAGCCGCATCATGCCGCACTCGGGGCCGCTGCAGATCACTGCCGTGCCAGCCAGGGCGGTCAAGGGAACGTCGTCCACCCCGTCCAAGGCGTGGCCATGCGGCACGATCAGCACGGCCGCGTCGGCGAACAACGGCCACCTGTTCAGCCGCTCCGGCAGCATTGCCTCCCCGATCATGAGCGCGGCGTCCAAGGAACCATGCAGCAGCGCCTCCACAAGCTCGACGCCGGTGGCATCCCGCAGGCTCAGCACGAAACCGGGCAGACGCGCGGCAAGCTCGGCGAACAAGGGCACAAACGGGCCGGCCGGTACGTCCGAGGCCAAGCCGATCCGCAAAGGGGAGGCCGGGTCGCGCTTCATGCTGGCGGCGTGTTCCTTTGCGCGCTCGGATGCGGCATGCACCCGCTCCAGCATGGGAAGCATCTCTTGCCCAAGCTGCGTCAACTGGGTCAGCGACCGTTCCCGCAGCAGCAAGGGGCCGCCCAGCTCGTCCTCCAGCCGCTGAATGCTTTTGGTCAGCGCGGGCTGTGTGACGTTGCAGGCCTCGGCCGCACGGGTGAAGTTCAGCGTGCGCGCCAGCGCCAGGAAGTAGCGGATCTGCGTCAGGTCCATCGCCTCAGCCCCTGTATCCAATATCCCAGTCACGGACGCCTGGCTTCAGATGTTCAAGCGGACTCAGGTCCGTACTGGAATGGAAGCTGATAGTGACGCTGGAACGGCCAGGCGCTTGCAGCCGCTGCTTGCCCACTTGTTCCGCCCTGTTCCGACAAGCCACCGTTGGAAGCGGCGATGTGGCGGCCCGCAGATTGGATACGTACGATGGCGGATGTTGCAGGTTGCCATGGCGTACTATCGTTTCATCTGCAATCATCGCCACGCTCCTTCTGCCGAATGGGAGCGCCAGCACCGGCACATCCTCACAGCACGGAAAGGTATTCGGAGGGAGCGGCGGGAGGTTACAGAACTAGGCGAAGGCGATTGCCGCCCAGGCAACGATCAGGGCAACGCTGCTTCCATGGCGGCCAGGCCGGCGGGAACGCCTACGTGCCCGAACCCGATGCGGAACCGGTCTGGCGGCAGCGTCACCAGCTCCGAGCGGAACACGCTGGCCGGCAGCAGCAGCACGCCCGCCTCCTCCGCCATGCGCAGAACGAATTGCTCGACACCCTCGCTGCCGTTGTAGCGCACATACCCCACTACGCCGCCGTCCGGCACCGTCCAGCCGAACAGCCCGGGGTGCCGCGCCAGCATGGCCTGCAGAAGCAGCAGGTTCGCATCCGCCAGGCCCCGGTTGCGGCCTGTGATCGTCTCCGTCGCCTTCAGGGCGATGTTGGCCAGAACCTCGCTCGGCCCGGCGCTGCACGCCGACAGATATTGCCGGAACGCCGCGATGCGGCTGATCAGGCCGGCGTCTGGGCAGGCCACCCAGCCGATCCGCAAGCCCGGCAGGCCATACGCCTTGGACAGCACGTCGATGGACACGCCGCGCTCGTAAATCTCGGCGGCCGGCGGCAAGCGGCGGGTCGGATCGCGCTCCGTCAGACGGTACACCTCGTCGCTCACCAGCCAGATGCCGTGATGGCGGCACAATGCGACCAGGGCCTGAAACCGCTCCGGCTCCAGCAGCTTGCCGGTAGGGTTGTTGGGGAAGCTGATGCACACGGCGCGGGTGTTGGGCCGGATCGCGGTGGCCACCTCCCCGATGTCCAGCGACCAGTCGCGTCCTGCATCCAGCGCCACGCCGGTCACGTCTGCCAGGCCGAGCGCCAGCGTTTCCACGGATTGGTAACCCGGCACGATGACGATCGCATGGTCGCCGGGCTGTAAAAGGGCGTGTAGGACGGCGTATAGTCCTTCTTGGGCACCGGCAAAGCACACAAGCCCGTCCGGTCCGATGCCGGAGTAGCTTCCAGCGATGGTGTCGCGCAGCCAGGGGGCGCCCAGCGGGTCGGTGTAGGACAGCCGCAAGCCTTGCCACCGTGCCGCATCGTCCGCATCTGCCAGGCCGAGAAGGTCGGAGACGGCCATCGTCTCGCATTCCGACGCGCATAGGTTGTGGGTCGTGCGGACATGCAGACGCGCGAGCAAGGTGGACAGCTCCAGGTCCCGCAGCGGCAGGCTGGCATGGTGCAGGTCCACGGAGCTGACCAGCCGCGTCACCGGGCAGTGGCATCGCGCGATGCGGCGACCCGTGCGAACGTGCTGATGATTCTGGTGGACGCCTGCAGCGTGCCCCGCAGCGCTCCTGCGACCTTCGACTGCCCCCCGGCCCGGCAGCAGTAGGGCACCGGCAATTCCAGGATGCATAGCCGGCTGCGCGCAGCCTTCATCTGCGTCTCGATGTTCCAGCCATACGTCATCTCCGCCATCCCCAGCCCCGCCAGGGCGTCCCGGCGTATGACGCGAAAGGCGCACATGTCAGTGTACCTCACGCCATACAGCGCCCCCATCAGCCGCCCGGCGACG
>DASWOJ010000451.1:0-6502 GCA_036398775.1 Acetobacteraceae bacterium | reverse complement strand
GCTGCGGCTTGGCGCGGCGTGGGGCCAGCCGTGCGCCGCGCCGGGCCTGGCGTGCTTGGATCGCCCGGTGTTAAGCGCCCAGTCCTGCACCGGCTCCCACCGGTTCTGACCCATGCGCAGGCACGCCGTCAGTGCGAGCCTCTTGCAGCGCGGCAATCCAACGGGTTGAGGGCACGCCGGCTCCTGCAGTCCCTTGGTCCCCACGCGCTCCGCGTCCCGCGATGACGGAGACGGTCAAAGCGCGTGGCGGCTGGGGTTAGATCGCCCGGTCCACCGGCTGCGCCTCCACGAGCGCCGCCACGTCCACCGGGTGCGCCAGCGCGGACCGCAGCATGTCGCGGTCCAGCTCACCTTCCCAGCCGCTGACCACGATCGTCGCCACGCCGTTGCCGACCAGGTTGGTCAAGGCCCGGCACTCGCTCATGAACTTGTCTATGCCCAGCACCAGCGTCATCGCCGCCACCGGCACCGGGTTGTCGGGGATCGCCGCCAGGGTGGCCGCAAGGGTGATGAACCCGGCGCCGGTCACGCCCGATGCGCCCTTGCTCGTCAGCATCGCCACCAGCAGGATCGTGACGTATTGCCCCAGGCTCAGGTCCACGCCCACGGCCTGGGCCAGGAACAGCGTCGTCAGGGTCATGTAGATGTTGGTGCCGTCCAGGTTGAAGCTGTAGCCGGTCGGGATCACCAGCCCGACCACGGGCTTCGACGCGCCCAGCCGCTCCATCTTCAGCATCATCTGCGGCAGCACCGTCTCGGACGACGAGGTGCCCAGGACGATCAGCAGCTCGTCCTTGATGTAGGCGATGAACCGGATGATCGAGAACCCGGACATGCGCGCGATGCCTCCCAGCACCAGCAGCACGAACAGGATGCTGGTCAGGTAGAAGGTGCCGATCAGCCAGGCCAGGTTGCCCAGCTTGCCCAGCCCGTACTGGCCGATGGTGAACGCCATCGCGCCGAAGGCGCCGAGCGGCGCCAGCTTCACCACCAGGCCGATGATGCCGAAGAACACCTTGCCGGCGGTGTCTATGGCATGGCTGACGCCGGCGGCCCGCTCGCCCAGGCCGCTGATGACCACGCCGGACAGGATGGAGATCAGCAGCACCTGCAGCAGGTCGCCGCCCGCGAAGGCGTCGAAGTAGCTGCGCGGGATCAGGCCCATGATGTGGGCGACGGTGCTGTCCTTGGCCGCGGCGGTGGCGTAGGTGGCGACGGCCTTCGGGTCGAGCTGGGCGACGTTGGCGCCGAACCCGGCGCCGGGCTTGATGACCTCGGCCACGACGATGCCGATCAGCAGCGCGAAGGTGGACACGACCTCGAAGTAGAGCAGCGCCTTCAGCCCGACGCGGCCGACCTTCTTGAGATCGCCCATGGAGGCGATGCCGTGCACGATGGTGCAGAAGATCACCGGGGCGATCATCATCTTGATCAGGGCGACGAAGGCGTCGCCGAGCCACTTCATGGACTTTGCCGTTTCCGGCGCGACGTAGCCCAGCAGCACGCCGAGGGCGATGGCGATCAGGACCTGGATATAAAGCACCTTGTACCAGGGCTGGCGGGGCGCCAGCGTGGGCGCGGGGCGGGAGCCATACACGTCATCCACGGCGCAGCCCTCCTGCGGCGGGCGTTGTGCGAAGCGGCGGTGTCCTGCCCATGTCAGCCATGTGACGTTCCCTGTTCCCTGCATCCGCCACTACCGGATGGCGCGGGGATTGGCGACCTCTTTTTAAGGGCGGGGCGCGGGTCTAGGGTCACCCGGACCAGAACAGCAGGATCTCATCACATGCCCGGCCACGATCACGTCATCGCCCCGCCCGCCCCAGCCAGCGTGCCGGTCCGGGGCGGCGGCAGCTTCCCCGTCCGCCGCATCTACTGCGTCGGCCGCAACTACGCCGCCCACACGCGGGAGATGGGGCACGATCCCGACCGGGAGCTGCCGTTCTTCTTCATGAAGCCTGCGGACGGCCTGGTGACGGACGGCGGCGACATGCCCTACCCGCCCATGACCTCCGACCTGCACCATGAGATGGAGCTGGTGGTGGCGCTGGGATCGGGCGGCGCGGACATCGCCGAGGCGGACGCGCTGTCGCATGTTTGGGGCTATGCCGCCGGGCTGGACATGACGCGGCGGGATTTGCAGGGGGAGGCGAAGAAGCTTGGCCGACCTTGGGACATGGGCAAGGGGTTCGACCACTCCGCGCCGATTGGGGAGATGGTGCCGGCTGCGGGGGTCAATCTCGGGCACGGGCTGATCGAGCTGAAGGTGAACGGCGCGGTGCGGCAGTCCAGCGACCTGTCAATGCTGATCTGGAGCGTGCCGGAGACCATTGCCTTCCTGTCGCGCCTGGTGCGGCTGGAGGCGGGGGACCTAATCTTCACGGGGACGCCGGAGGGGGTGGCCGCCTGCGTTCGGGGGGATGTGCTGGAGGGCACGGTTGCGGGTGTCGGGACGGTGACGACGCGGATCGTGTAGAGGCTTCTCCTTCTCCTGTTTGGGAAGGAGCTGGGGGTGGGGGATCTTGACGGCGGCGTGGGGACCTGGCGGTTCAGGCGGCGTGAGGCCCTGTTTTCCAGGGGTGTCGCGCTTGCCCTCCCCCCCACCCCGGCCCTCTCCCAGAGGGAAGGGGGAAGGAAGTGTCTGGGTTAGGCGATCTGCAGGGCTTGCATGGCCATGTCCATTTCCTGGAATGACGGCATATGCTGGTTCGGCGCCATCTTCCGCCCGGTTTCCACGCTCACTTGGGGTGCGTTGCCGTGCAGGTGGGCGACCAGCACGGCGCGGATCACCTCGAAGTACTTGCTTTCCTCGTCAATGACCCCCTTCAGCCGCGCCGAGAACGGCCCGGCCATCCCGTAGGCCAGCAGCACCCCCAGGAACGTCCCCACGAGTGCGCCGCCGATCATCGCGCCCAGCACCGCCGGCGGCTCGCTGATGTGGGACATGGTCTTGATGACGCCCAGCACCGCCGCGACGATCCCCAGCGCCGGCAGGCCGTCCGCCATTGACTGCAAGGCGTGCGGGGCGTGCAGCTCCTCCTGCAGGGTCTTCTTCAGCTCGCGGCCCATCAGGTCCTCGATCTGATGCGGGTCGTCGGCGTTCATGCCCAGCATACGCAGGTAGTCGCAGATCATCGCCGTCGCGTGATGGTTGGCCAGGATTTCCGGGAATTTCTTGAATGCCGTGCTGTTCTCGGGCTTTTCGATGTGCGGCTCCAGCGCCATCGTGCCCTTGCTGCTGGCCAGGCGGGTGAAGAAGAACATCAGGCTCAGCAGGTCCACGTAGTGGGATTTCTTGAACGCTGCGCCCTTTAGGATCTTCTTGAATCCGCCGATCGTGTGCTTCACGTCGTGCATGGAGTTGCCCATGATGAACGTGCCGATGGCGGCGCCGCCGATGGTCAGCAGCTCGAACGGCATGGCCTCGATCAGCGGCTCAAGGTTGCCGCCGGACATGATGTAGCTGCCGAACACGCAGAGGAGCAGGAATACCAGGCCGCCGATGGTCAGCATGGCTCGTTCCTACTTGGCAGGCTGGAAAGCAGGCGGGGCGCTGCGCAGCGGGATATCGCGCAGCACCACGATGGCCACCCGGCGGTTGGCGGCGGCCAGCGGGTCGGCGGCGACCAGCGGCTCCCGCTCGGCATGGCCGGCCACGGCGCGGATGCGCGCCTCCGGCAGGCCGGCGTCGGTCAGCAGGCGGCGGGTGGCGTTCGCACGCTCCGCCGACAGGTCCCAGTTGCTGCGGTCGCTGCCGCGGTAGGGCTGGGCGTCGGTGTGCCCGGCGATGCTGACGCCCTCCGGCAAGCGCAGCAGCACCGGCGCCACCTTGGCCAGCAACGCCCGCGCCCGGTCGTTCAGCGCCGAGGAGCCGGACGCGAACATCGGCTGCTTGTCGGCGTCAATGATCTGGATGCGCAGCCCCTCGGGCACGAGGTCCACCTGCAGCTGCGCAGCGATGGCGGCCAGCGCCGGGTCGGCACGCACGGCGTCCTTGATGGCCTGGGCCGCCCGTTCCAGCATTTGGCGTTCCTGCCGTTCGGCGTCGGCGCGTTCTGCGGCAGCGCGGGCCTGAGCCAGGGCATCGCGGGGCGTGTCTGAGGGAGCGGCGGCCTGCGCCGGGCCGTCCCGCCCATCCGTGCGGCCCTGCAGGTCGGGGCGGCCCAGGCGTGCCGGGTCGGCGTCCGGATCGGCCTCTCCTGCGGGTGGGCGCAGGGCGGCGGCGGTGCCGCCCTCCCGCGCCGTCGGCACCAGCGCCGGGCCGGTCTCGCGCTGGGGGGCATTGTGGGCGGGGACTTCGCCCTCGTCCTCGTCGCTGTCAATCACCGGGTGCGGCGGCGCCATTACGGTCTGCACCGCGCCCTTGGTGGAGGCGAGCGACCCGTCGATGTTGGGCGTCGTCCCGCCGAACGGCATGCCAAAGCCGGACGTGGTGCGGGCCATCACGTTGTTGGGGCTGAAGTAGTCGGCCAGGCCGCGCCGCTGCTCCTCCGTCGTGGCGTTCAGCAGCCACATCAGCAGGAAGAACGCCATCATGGCCGTGACGAAGTCGGCATAGGCAACCTTCCACGCGCCGCCGTGGTGGCCACCCTCCACCACCTCCTCCTTTCGGATGATGACGATGGGTCTGTCTCCGCGCTTCTTGGCCGCCATGTCCTTGTCCCCTCCTGGGATGCGGGGAGGATAGGGGCAGGTGCTTAATGAATGGCTAAGCCGTGAGGGTGAGCACGGTGCCATTCCAGCGGCGGCCATCGCCGGGGTGCTCCTGCGCCCCGCCCGGCACCGACCCGGCGGCGCGGCGCCAGAACTGCAGCGCGGCGGGGTTGTAGGCGGCGACCGGAACCTCCCACCGCCCGGGATGGCGGAGGAAGGTGGCGTGCGCGGCGCGGGTGCCGACGCCGGCGCGGCGGTATTTGCGCAGCACGAAGAACTCGCCCACCGCCCGGTCGAGCGGACGGTCCAGCGCCGACCAGCGGTTCACCAGCACGAACCCGGCCACCGCGCCGTCCGCCCGGATCAGCAGAGGCTCACGGTCCGGCTCCTGCCAATAACGGTCCAGGCCGGGCGGGTAGGGGAACAGGCCATCGGCATCAACTTCGCCATAGACGGTGCGGTGCGGGGCAAATTCGGAGAAGTCATACAAGTAGAGTTGGAGCAGGCGCTGCATCAGGGTGCGTTGCGACGGTGGTGCGGGCAGGACGGTGACGGCCATGAGAGGCTGACCCGGCGGAGTGGTTTCGAGAGCCGTCATCGCGGGCTGCATGTGAGACGTGGCGATCCAAGGCCGGTCAGCACGTTACTTTGCCGCCCTTGGGGCCGGTCCTGGGCCGCCCCTACACGGCCGCGGCGCTGGGCGCCTCGCAATGACGGATGCACGGGGTGGTTCACGGGATCACGCCGCCAGCGCCCGCGCGAACACCGCCGCGTCCACGTTGCCGCCGCTCAGCACCGCGCCGACCACCCTCCCGCGCACGTCCAGCTTCCCCGCCAGCAGCGCCGCCAGCGCCACGGCGCCGCCTGGCTCCACCACCAGCTTGAGGTGGGTGAAGGCGAAGGCGATCGCCGCCAGCACCTCCGCATCCGACACCACCAGCCCGCCGGCCAGGCGCGGCTGGTTGACGGCGAAGGTCATCTCGCCGGGCATCGGCGACAGCAGCGCATCGCACAGGGCGGAGCCGCCAGGCGCATTCCCCTGCCGCGTGCCGGATTGCAGGGAGCGCAGGGTGTCGTCCGATCCCTCCGGCTCCACGGCCCAGATCCGTGTCGCGGGGGAGGCGCCCTCCATCGCCAGGGCGCAGCCGGCCACCATGCCGCCGCCGCCGGTGCAGACCAGCAGGGCGTCCAGCGGGCCGGGCGCGTCCTCGGCCAGCTCCAGCGCCAGGGTGCCCTGGCCGGCGATGACGTGCGGGTGCTCGAAGGGAGGGATCACGGTGGCGCCAGTGCGGGCGGCATGGGCGCGGGCCAGGGCCTCGCGGTCGTCGGTGCGGCGGTTGAAGCGGATGATCTCGGCGCCCCAGCGGCGGGTGCTGGCGACCTTCACCTCCGGCGCGTCGTCCGGCATGAACACCGTGGCCGCGATGCCCAGGGATGCCGCGGCACAGGCGAGGGCCTGGCCGTGGTTGCCGCTGCTGTAGGTCAGCACCCCGGCCCGGCGCTGCGCCTCGTCCAGTTGCAGCGCGGCGTTGGTGGCGCCGCGCAGCTTGAAGCTGCCGGTGCGCTGCAGGCACTCGGCCTTGAGCAGGATCGTGCCGCCGGTCATCTGGTCCAGCAACGGGTTGCGGATGGCCGGCGTGCGGACGACCTGGCCCTTCAAGCGGCGGGCGGCCTGGGCGACGTCATCGGGGGTGGGGAGCATCAACGGTCCTCGCGAGTGGGCAGGCGCACAAAGGCGGCGCCGGGTTGGGGCAGCACACGGTAGGCGCGGAAGCGCTCGGCCTCCACCCCGTTGCGGGCACGGACAAGCTCGCCGAGGGGGACGGCCTCGGCCCATTGGGCGGGGTCC
>DASWOJ010000450.1:0-2655 GCA_036398775.1 Acetobacteraceae bacterium | reverse complement strand
GCGGACTACGTCGCCGTGGTGGACCCGGCGGATGGCTCCGTCGTGAACAAGATCCATACGGCGAAGGGCGCGCACAACCTGTTCATCTCGCCCGACGGCGGGACGCTCTATGTCTGCAACCGGGTGAACGGCACGATTTCGACGGTGGACAGCAAGACCCTGGCCGTGCGCGGCAGCATCGCGGTGTCCGGCGGCCCGGATGACATGGACTTCGCCCCGGACGGCAAGATCTGGGTGACGCGGCGCTGGGCGCATACCGTTGCGGTGCTCGACCCGGCGACCGGGCAGTACACCACGGTCGAGACCGGGCGTTCGCCGCACGGCATCTGGCTGAACACCCACCCCGTGGCCACGCAGGTCAGCGCGCGATGATGTACGACCCCTTCGATTCCATGGCTGGCTGGCTGCAAGGGCATCTGGTGATCCCACTGCTCTATCAGCTTGGCTGGATGGAATGGGAGGACATCGGCTACGGCTGGGCGCTGTTCGCGGTGTACGGCGTGGCGCAGGTGGTGATCACGCTGGCGATCTGCCTGCCGCTGGAGCGCTGGCGCCCGGTGGAGCACTGGCCGGACCAGAAGGCGGTGTGGGTCGATGTCTTCTACACGCTGCTGAACCGCATCGGCGTGCTGCCGCTGGTCACCTTCGTGCTGTTCTACGAGATCCAGGTGACGATGAACGGCTGGCTGACCGACCATGGCTGGGTGCCGCCGACGCTGGAGCTGCTGATCCCCGGGCTGATGGGGCGGCAGGTGCTGACTTTCTTCATCTACGCGCTGATCCTGGATTGTGCGGATTACTGGCGGCACCGCCTGTCGCACCAGTTCGGCTGGTGGTGGGCGCTGCATTCCGTGCACCATGCGCAGCGGCAGATGACGTTCTGGTCCGATGACCGCAACCATGTGATCGATGAGATCATCAGCTTCGTCTGGCAGTTGAGCATCGGCCTGCTGATCGGCATTCCGCCGTTGCAATTCCCGCTGCTGGTGCTGCTGCTGCGATTCCTGGAGAGCATGAGCCACGCCAATGCCCGACTGTCCTTCGGCCTGGTCGGGGAGCGGCTGCTGATCTCGCCACGCTTCCACCGCGCGCATCACGGCGTGCTGGCGGCGGGACAGAAGAGCTGCAACTACGGCGCGACGCTGCCGATCTGGGACATTATCTTCGGCACCGCGGACTTCAACCGCGCCTATGTGGAGACGGGCGACCCCTCGGGCGAGGAGGCGCTGGCGACCGGGTCCTGGTGGCAGCAGCAGATGGCGGGGTGGCGGCGGATGGTGCGGATGATCACGCGCCGCCGGGTTGCGGCGGGACGGGGGATTGCGCGGCCGTCGTAGCTTCAGGGCCTGCGCATGCGGGGCTCTGCCCCGCTCCCCGGAAGGGGACAGTCGTCCCCTTCACCCCTTAATATTTATGATTTCCAAAGGCCTACGGCCTTTGGTGGGGTTTGGGGCAAAGCCCCAAAATGTTTTCCCCTTACGACCCCATCATCCCCAGCGCCGCCTTGGTCAGCACCCCGTCCGCCGCGCGCAGCGTGTCCAGGATCGTGAAGTGGTTCGCCCCCGCCACCGGCACCAGCGGCCCCGGGCAATGCGCCGCGGCCCGGCGCGCATGCAGCGCCCGGCTGTCGGCGACCAGCGCCGGCAATTCCGCCGTGCCATAGGCGATCGCCAGCGGCTTCTCCACCGGCGGCAGCCGCAGCGGCGACAGCGTCGCGACCTCGGCATCCGTCAGCGTCAGCGCGTGGTTCAGCCCGGTGTCGCGCAGCGGTGCCAGCTCGTACACGCCGGAAATCGCCAGCCCGGCGGTCACATGCGGATGCGACAGCGCCATCGCCGCCAGGTGCCCACCCGCCGACCAGCCGGAGACCAGCACCTTCCCGCCCACGCCATGCGCCGCGCCCGCGCGCGCCAGCCAGTCCAGCGCCGCATCCATCTCGGCGACGATCGCGCTCAGCGTTGCCTCCGGGGCCAGGGTGTAGCCCGGCAGCGCCACCGACCAGCCATGCGCCCGCACGCCCTCCGCCAAGGCCGCGAACCCCTCGCGCCCGTTGCGCTGCCAATAGCCGCCATGGATGAAGACCAGACACGGCGCCTGCGGGTCAGCAGCGGGGAACAGATCCCATTTCTGCCGCTCCGCCGGGCCGTAGCGCAGGTCCAGCGCCGCCGGGTGCGCGGTGCGGAACGCCGCGGAGGCCGCATTACGCTCGGCCGACAGCCCGGCGCTGCCGGCCACCGCGCCCGCATTGTCATAGGCCGCGTCCCGCGCCGTGCGGTCCATCACTGCCCAATCCATCGCCCGGCATGCTTCGTGCATTACGATCTCCATTCCCTTTCAGTCGATCGTGTCTAACGCCAATGTCGTTCATAGGGAATGCCGATCGTACCGGCTGGAACATTCTATTTCACTAATCCTCCCCGGGGCGTCATTCTGCCGCCATGACGCAGCGCGGTAGCTGCGCCGCAGCACTTGCCAGGAGAGATTCATGCTGACAGTTGGCGATACCTTCCCGAGCTTCTCGCTTCAGGCCGTCAAGGGCGGGGCCGAGGGCCTGTCCCCCAAGACCGCCTTCACCACCATCGACACCAACACCGATGCCGGCAAGTGGAAGGTCGTTTTCTTCTGGCCGAAGGACTTCACCTTCGTCTGCCCGAC
>DASWOJ010000449.1:0-3599 GCA_036398775.1 Acetobacteraceae bacterium | reverse complement strand
GGGCGAGGGTGGCCTGGTGGACCCAGCCCTTCACGCCTTCCTGGTCGCGGACCAGGCGCCATACCTCGAACTCGCGCTCGACCCGCACCGGCAGGTCGCGGCGCTTATAGACCCATTCGATGGGATACCGGGTGCCTGGGCCGCTGCGGAAGTTGACCTCGTCCGAGCGCAGGGTGGCGAAACGCGGGAGGGGCAGGCCGGTGTTGCTGCCCTTTTGCGGCTCGGCCGGCTTTTCCGGCTCGGGGGCTAGGACGGCGGGAGCCGGCGGCGTGGCGGGCTGGGCCGGGTGGCGCGGCGGCGCGACGGGGCGGGGCTTGATGAGCGGGGCGTTGTGATGGGGAGCGGGGTGCGGCGGCGAGTGGGCTGGGGGCTGGGCATGAGGCGCGGCGGGCGGAGCCGGTGACGCGGCGGGCTTGGCTGGCTCCGGCCGTGCCGCTGCGGGTGCCAGCAAGAGGACGACCAGGAGGATGCGTGCTGCGGATGCGGGCATGGGGCTTCCGTGCCAATGAACGGGCGGGCGGGTCAAGGGCAGATGTCGGCGTTGCGCTCGTTCGGCCTTGATGATGGCGCGGGCGGGATGGCGGAGCGCCGGGCCGCATCGGCCTGTTCCCGTGGGCTGGGTGGATGTGGTAGGGAGGCGACGGCGCCGGGTTAGCACAGTGGTAGTGCAGCGGTTTTGTAAACCGAAGGTCGCGGGTTCAAATCCTGCACCCGGCATCCCGTGCCTTCGGAAGCAGCCGGGTCGCGTATGGGTGCGGAGACGTCCGGCTGCCTTGGGAGCGCAGGGCCGGGCAGGTCGTGCAGTGAGAGGCATCCTGCCGCTCGCCCCTGGAAATTGCTGCGCCTGCCCTATGTGCAATCAGATGATCGGCCTACAAGGCAGCATGTCCCATCCCCAGAATACCATCGTTCGTGGGGGTCGCGTATTCGTTGCGCTCCGCAAGGCTGGGCGGACCCAATCCCGACAGGTATCCGTCTTCCACGCCGTGACGCCAAACTGCCGTCCCGCTCTATGTGCGGCTGAACCTGGGGCTGGATCGAGTTGGGCTGAGGCGCCGAGCGCGACGGTCACGTGCCCGATGTGCTTGACCCGGCTCGCGCGGCTGCCGAGGTGATTGCTGCAACGGGGTAGCGGCCAAGCAGGCTTTGCGGCCTGTCACGCAGATGGCTTGCGGCCGTGCCATGCCGCGCAAGCCTACTTGGCTTTTCACCTGCGTGCAGCCCTCCGAAGGCTTGCTGGGCGCCGGCGTGATTGACGGGTGCCCAACATGCGAACCCGCGGCGGATGAAACTGCTGGATTGCCCGTGTCATGCCAACTGCCGAAAGTTCTGGACCTGTCGGCACACGGCGCCTTGCAGGACGCGAGCAGAGGGGCACAGGTCAAGACTTTCGGCGATTGGTACTGTTTGCGGCTGCTGTCCTGATCCTGTACCCCGGTCACCCGCGCGTGCGGGCAACGATGCCTGCTTCAACAAGAGGGCCGCCATTGCGCTGATGGGCCGGCCTGCAGGGTTCAGGCGATGCCGCGGCGCGCGGCCATGCCGTCCGGAGCGGCGTCAGTGCCGGCCGGTGTAGGCTTCGACCCACTCGGTCTGCAATTCTGCCGAGGCTATGCCTTTCATCATCCTCTCGGCTTCGAAGATGATGCGCTGCCGGTGGTGCTCAAAGCCGTGGGCCAGGCACTTACCCAGGCAGAAGGTGATGAGGGCACAGGCTGCGCAACCCCAGCTCCACCCAGCCAACAGCGCCAGGCCGGCGAGCACAGGCATGGCGGCGCTGCCGAGCACTGCCAGCCCCCTGGCAAGCAGCTTCCATCTTTCTGCGCGTCGCGTAGCGGCGCGACGTTGGTCGTCGGTCACGGAGGAACTCCTTGCCTGGTGAGTGCCGCATAATGCCATTCGGTCATCCCAATCGGGCAAGATGGCTTTCGTTCGGAAAGTTTTGGTTAATTCCGGATAAATAGGCTGGGGTTTCGCAGCATTGCCGGACGCGAAAGCATGAGGGTGGGACATGGCGGCAAGCGGGCCGGGCCTGGATCAACTGGTCGTGGATGAGTTGGTGCGCGTGGCCTTCCAGCCTGCCGCCGCGCCATAGACAGCCAGCAGCCGGACGGCATGGGCTGCCGGCATGAAGGCCTCCGCCCGCCGCAGTCCCCGCGCCGCCAGCGATGCGCGCAACCCGCTGTCGGCGTCCAGCGCCTGGATGGCTGCCGTCAAGGCGCCGGTGCTTTCCGCGTCTGCCAGCAGGGCCGCCCCTCCTGCCACCTCTGACAGCGCCTGATCTTCCGAGGCCAGGGCTGGGACGCCCAGGGCCATCGCCTCTGCCACCGGCAGCCCGAAGCCTTCGGCCAGCGACGGCATCAGCACTGCCCGCGCCCCGGCCATCAGTCCCAGCAGCGCGGGGCGCGGCAGCCACGGCACCCGGCGCAGGCCGGGTCCGGCGCCTTGGAGCTGTTCCGCAGCGCGCCAGCCATCGGGACCCGCCAGCACCAGGGGCGCGGACACGTTGCTTGCGGCATGGGCGGCCAGCAGGCGGGCGATGTTCTTGCGCGGCTCGATGGTGCCGGCGCAGAGGAAGTAGCCGCCGGGCTGCAGGCCCAGGGCGGTTGGTGCGGATGGGTCCGCGCCGGTTACGGACACGGATTGGCCGGTGCTCGTGACCCGGGCGGGCGGCCAGCCGGTTTCGGCCAACAATGCTGCGCGTGATGCCTCGCTGACGGTGACGACGTGCGCGGCCCAGCGGCCGATGCCTTGCAGCAGGCGGCGCAGGCGGGCGGGCGGGATTGGGGACAGGTCCGGACGCTGGAGCGGGATCACGTCGTGGACGGTGTAGATGTTCGGGGCGCCTAGGAAGCGGAGGGGGACCGGGTAGGTCCAGTGCATCAGGCCCGGCGGCGAGGCGTCCTGCAGCGGCATGAAGCGGCGGTGCAGGTCGAAGAATACCTGCGCCGTGCGGAACGGGTCTGCGCCGGTTCGCAGGCCTGGTGCGGTTTGGGGCGCGGGGCGTGAGCCGGGGGGCAGGGCAGCCAGCCAGCGGTGGAGCCTGGTTGGCGCCGGGCCGGCTTCGGTTAGGCGTTGCACTGGGACTCCGGCGCTTGCCAGGGCCTCCGCCAGGCCGGCGGCGTAGGTGGCTACGCCGGTGCCGTGCCTCGCCAGCAGGCCTCGGGCATCCACGCAGGCCGTGGGGAAGGGGGGGGAGGGGGACACGGGCGGCGAGCCTAGCAGCGGTGCCGGGGTTGCGCACCTGGAGGGGCGATGTCCTGGCCTGGTGGGCGGGGGCGCGGGAATGCCGTGGGCGATCAGGAATTCGCAGCGGGGGCTGTTCGGGCGGGGCAATGCCCGGCGGATGTTCCGGCGGGTGCAGATGGATGGGTGGCTGCGGGAGTGCATGGTGCTGCTGGCGGGGGCGATTTGGATGAGAGTCTGGTGGCTTGCCGGCGGTTGCCGGAGGCGCTGCGGGAGCATGCGTGGGACGGTGGCGCGGCATATCCTGCGGTCGTCCGCGGCGGCGATGGCGGGGGGCGATCCGTTCGAGGATTGAGGGCGTGGCTGGGCTGGGCAGGGGGTGCCTGGTCTGGCTTGCTTGGGGTGCTGCCGGG
>DASWOJ010000448.1:0-2451 GCA_036398775.1 Acetobacteraceae bacterium | reverse complement strand
GCCTCGTCCATTGCCAACGCCTACATAGACTTCTCCCGGATGACGCTCTCCCTCGTCGCCGTCGTGACCGACCAGGTGCGCGACGGCCGCACGGTGGTCGGCTATGGCTTCAACTCCAATGGCCGCTACGGCCAGGGCGGCCTGATCCGGGAGCGCTTCGTGCCGCGGCTGCTCGAAGCCGATCCCGCGAGCCTGATGAACGACGCCGGCGACAACCTGGACCCCGACCGCATCTGGGCCACCATGATGAGGAACGAAAAGCCCGGCGGCCACGGCGAGCGCTCGGTCGCCGTCGGCACCCTCGACATGGCGGTATGGGACGCCGTGGCCAAGATCGCCGGCAAGCCGCTGTTCCGCCTGCTCGCCGAGCGGCACGGGCGGGAGGCCGACCCGCAGGTGTTCGTCTATGCCGCCGGCGGCTACTACTATCCCGGCAAAGGCGTGGACCAGCTCCGCGACGAGATGCGCAGCTACCTCGACCGCGGCTACACCGTGGTCAAGATGAAGATCGGCAACGGCGTCGCAGAGGACCGGCCCAGGATCGAGGGCGTGCTGCGGGAGCTGGACGGCCAGGCGCAGCTTGCGGTGGACGCGAACGGGCGCCTCGCGCTGGAGGACGCCATCGCCTACGCCAAGATGCTGCGCGACTACCCGTTGTTTTGGTACGAGGAGGCGGGCGACCCGCTCGACTTCGCGCTGCAGGCGGCACTGGCGGAGTTCTACCCCGGCCCGATGGCAACCGGGGAGAACCTGTTCAGCCACCAGGACGCCCGCAACCTGCTGCGATACGGCGGCATGCGGCCGGACCGGGACTGGCTGCAATTCGACTGCGCCCTGTCGTATGGCCTGTGCGAGTATCAGCGCACGTTGGAGGCGCTGACGGTTGCCGGCTGGTCGCCATCGCGCTGCGTCCCGCACGGGGGGCACCAGATGTCGCTCAACATCGCGGCCGGGCTGGGGCTGGGCGGCAACGAAAGCTATCCGGACCTGTTCCAGCCCTATGGCGGGTTCCCCGACGGGGTCCGGGTGGAGGGAAGCCGGATCACCATGCCGGAACTGCCGGGCATCGGCTTCGAGGGCAAGACGGACCTGATCAGGGTCATGCGCGACCTGGCGGAGTGACGGCCGGCATCGTCATGCCAACCGGCCTCAGCCCTGACCGTTTCCGTTGTTGCGAGGAGCGCAGCGGCGTGGCGATTCCCGGCGGCAAGGACCGCGCTGGCGGCCCCTTGTGCCGCGCCGCAAGCGGCTCGCAATGACGGCTCGGCAGCATAAGGGCATTACGAAAGGCCGTTGGTATCAGCCCGATGGTTGTGGCGGCGTCGAGGGATGACGGCTGATGAGGTCCTAGGATTGCGGATGCCACGCCGCCACTGTCGTAGGCCGGCCCGGTTGTCACCCGGTGCCTCACCTACGGCGCAGCAGGCTTGAAGCGCACGCAATCAAGGCGCGATGGGGTCCAGCACCTTCCAGCCCGGCGCCTGCACCTCGGCGGCCTGCGCCGGAACAGCCAAGGCCGCTGCCTGGGCATCGGCAACCGTCCGGGACAGCATGGCGGCGACCCGGCCCGCATCGGCCAAGGCACGCAGCATCGGCTCCGGCCGGCGCAACCGCCAAGGGCGGGCGTGCGGCCACAATTTGGCGAACCCGACGACATGGCCAGGCTTCAGCCGGATCGGCACGTTTCCCAGGCGCCCCTCGGAGACCGCCACCGCGCCGATCACCCGCACCGGCAGCGCCAGCGTCGCGGTCAGGGCGACGCCGTACTGCATCAGCACCCGCTGGTTGGTGATGGTGTAGAGCGTGGTCCGCCCCGTCGCCCATGCGGACGCCGCCACGCCGGCCAGTACCAGGCCGCCCATCACCAGCAGAGGCGCGATGTCTCGCACCGCTTGCCACGGCGGCAGATGCGCGGCCCGGGCCGCAACGGCGTTCACGAACACCAGGGCGCACACCCACAGCACGACGCCGCGGATGTGGAAGGCGCCCACCGCCAACCCGCGCCAGCACGGCTGCCCCTGCCAGACCAGGGTTTCGCCCGGCCGCAGCGCCGGGGCCGCGGGACGCCCGAGCAGGCCGCTCATGGCGCGATGCCGTCCGAGTGGAACCGGCCGCCGGCATAGTAGGAGTTCACCATGTCTTCCTCCCGTGCAGTGATGCTGTCGGGCGCCTGCAGGCGCGGCACGTCGTTGAACTGGCCTTGGTGCAGGGCGGTCACGCGGATGTCGCGCTCCCGCTCGTCCACGTCGCAGTGGTGGATCGGCAGCAGCACCGGGCCGGCGCCCTGGCCCTCGTCCAGGCTGATCTCCAGGTAGCGCAGGATCTTCACGCCGCGGTCCACCCACAGCTCCTCGACCCGGCCGACCGGCAGGAAGCGTATGTCCAGCACCCGCATCCCGCGCAGGTCGGTCTCGCCGGGCATCACCTCCCAGCCCTCGGCGGCGCGCAGCG
>DASWOJ010000447.1:0-12912 GCA_036398775.1 Acetobacteraceae bacterium | reverse complement strand
CGGCACGCCTGCGGCGGCTCTGGCGCTTAGCACGGCGAAGCTGGCTGGGGTTGGCTTGGTGCCGATCCTGGTCCTGACAGGCTATGCCTGGGGCGTCGGGCGCAGCACGGTCTACTCGATCACCAACAAGCGCGTGGTGATGCAGATGGGCCTGGTGCTGCCGATGACGATGAACCTGCCCTTCGCCAAGGTGGATTCGGCATCGCTGCGGGTGGGCAAGGGCGGATTCGGCGATATCTGCCTTTCGCTCCACCCCGGAGACCGGCTAGCGTATTTCATGCTGTGGCCGCACGCGCGGCCGTGGCGCATGGCGCGGGCTGAGCCTGCGCTGCGCGCCATCCCGGACGCGGCTTATGCCGGGCAGATCCTAGGGCGTGCCTTGGCGGCCTCGGCGGACATGCCGGTAACTGTCCTGGCGCAGCCGGACCACCCCGGCGTCGGCGCGCAGACGCCGGTCGCCGCATAAACGCCGGGCGCAAACTGCCCGGCAGACGAGGAGGATACGCCGTGCCCGAGACGAGCATCCACCGCTGGCCGCAGCGGGTCGTATTCGCAATCATCGGCCTCGCCTTCATGGGCGCGGTTGCCGGGCGGATCGCCGGGCCGGCGCAAGTCGAGGAAACCGGGTCGGTGGTGGCGAGCCGGGACCTCCGCTTTGCCGACCGGGCGGATGGGGCCGTCGTGGTGACGGATGCCCGGACGGAGCAGACAGTGGACGTGCTGCAAGGCGAGCAGGGCTTCATCCGCTCGACCATGCGCGGCCTGGCGCGGGCGCGGCGCCTCGACGGCATCGGCGCCGCCCCACCGTTCCGCCTGACGGCATGGAGCGATGGACGCCTGACCCTAGATGACTCGACAGACGGGCGGCACCTGGAGCTGCAGGCGTTCGGCAGCCTCAACGTCGCCGTGTTCGCCCGCCTGCTGCACCTGCAGCCGCGTATCGAGCAAGCGGAGCAGCGCCTATGACCCCGGCCCGCTCCTACTCCTGTTCCCTCTCCCTCCGGGAGAGGGTCGGAGTGAGGGGGTCTTGGCTGCGGAGCCGGGCACCTGACGCGCTGCAAGCCCATGCCCACGCGCCGGCAAGCACGGTCCTCGCCCACTCCCTCACCCCAACCCTCTCCCGGAGGGAGAGGGAGCAGAAAGCCACCCGCATCAGCCCCCAGGGACTAACCCCATGAGTTGGCTATTCGGCGGCGAGACCGTCATCGTCCCCTGCGACGTGGACGTCTCCCAGACCCCGCTGTCCTTCCATGCCCACGCCGTACCAGACGGCGGCGACATCCAGCCCGGCGACAAGGTCGTCGTGCACGGCGCCCCAGTGGACGTAGCCTTCGGCGAGCACCGAATCCTCCGTACCACCGCCACCGTCATCCGCGGCGGCGCCCTGGCCCGCTGGTGGGCGGAGATCGCCGGAATGTTCGAGCTGACGGAACTCTACGAGGTCGGCTTCCTGCCGAAGGAGATGCACTGATGTCCACGACCCTCGCCGCCCAGGCCACCTCCAAGCCGATAAACGAATCCACCCGCATGGCGCAGGAGGACACCGTCCTCAGCCCGCGCTTCTACACCACCGACTTCGCGGCAATGGAGCGCATTGACGTCAGCCGCGTCCGCACCGAGTGGAACGCCCTGATTGCCGAGATGCGGGCCGACCCGAACCGCGGCCACTTCATCCGCGACAGCCGCTTCGACGTGGACCTGTCCACCTTGGAGCCGGCGCTGCGGGCGGAACTCCTGGAGTTCCTCATCAGCTCCGTCACCGCCGAGTTCAGCGGCTGCGTGCTGTATGCCGCGATCAAGAAGCGTATCACCCACGGCGACATCCACGAGCTGTTCGCCCTGATGGCGCGCGACGAGGCCCGGCACGCCGGGTTCATCAACGACACGCTGAAGGACTTCGGCGTCGGCGTGGACCTCAGCTTCCTCACCAAGGTTAAGAAGTACACCTACTTCAAGCCGAAGTTCGTCTTCTACGCGACCTACCTCAGCGAGAAGATCGGCTACGCCCGCTACATCACCATCTTCCGCCACCTGCAGCAGCACCCCGACCGGATGATCCATCCGATCTTCGCCTGGTTCGAGGAATGGTGCGGCGACGAGTTCCGCCACGGCGAGGCGTTCGCGCTGCTGATGCGTGCGGACCCCAAGCTGCTGACCGGCGTCAACAAGCTGTGGATCAGGTTCTTCCTGCTGGCGGTGTTTGCGACGATGTATGTGCGCGACCATGCACGGCCGGTGTTCCATGCGGCCCTCGGCGTGGACCCCACCGAGTATGACTTCAAGGTGTTCCGCATCACGACCGAGATTACCAAGCAGGTGTTCCCGGTGGCGCTGGACCTCGACAACCCGGCCTTTGCGCGCGGGTTCGAGCGCCTGCGTCAGATCACCGTCGCCAAGCGCGAGGCACGGCGCCAGGGCGGCATCATCGGCAAGCTGCGCGGCGCCGGGCTGACCGTCGCGGCCGGTGCGGCGTTCGTCCGCATGTATCTCGTGCCGGTGAAGACCAACGCCATGCCGGAGAACGTCCGCCTGCAGGCCGCCTGGTAGCGCCATGGCCACCGCCGGACCCGTCCTGTATGCGCTGTTCGTATGGTGGTTCAGCACCGGGCTGATCATCTGGCTGGACAACCTGCCCGCCCGCACCTTCCGCTGGAGCATGGCGGGCGGCACCGCCCTGTTCGCGTTGGCGTTATGGCAGTTGGCCGCCACCAGCGCATCGGCGACCGCGCCAGCCGCCTATGCCGCCTTTACCTGGGCGGTGCTGGCCTGGGGCTGGCACGAGATGGCGTTCTTCATGGGCTACGTCACCGGCCCCCGGCGCACTGCCTGCCCGGCGGGCTGTGCCGGCTGGGCGCATTTCTGGCACGGCGTGCAGGCGTGCCTTTGGCATGAGCTGGCGATCCTTGCGACCGCCGGCGTGATCGTCTGGGCAAGCTGGGGCGCGCCGAACCAGGCCGGCACCTGGACCTTCATGGTGCTGTGGGCCGGCCGGACCTCGGCAAAGCTCAACTTCTTCCTGGGCGTGCGCAACCTGGGTGAGGAGTTCCTGCCGGCACGCCTGGCATACCTGAAAAGCTTCTTCCGCCGGCGGGCGATGAACCCGCTGATGCCCATATCGGTGGGTGCGGGGCTGCTATGGCTGGCTGCGCTGGCCGGGACGGACGGGGTGGGGCAGGCCGGCCAGACCTTCGTGATGACCATGCTGACGCTGGCGGTCATCGAGCACGTCGTGCTCGTGCTGCCGCTGCCGTTTGCCCGGCTGTGGGGCTGGGCGGTGACGGAGCGGCGGGCGGCGGGGCGCGACGCCCTGCTGATCGCGCGGGAGCCAGGGTGTGCCGGCGGGTGCAGCGCCCATATCGAGACGGACGCCGCACCGGCTGCGGCGACCTGAACACGCATATGCCGGGAGGGCAGGCGATGGATTACGAGGGTTTCTTCCGCACGGGTTTGGACGGGCTGCGCAAGGACGGCAACTACCGGACCTTTGCCGACCTGCAGCGCCGGGCTGGCAGTTTTCCGAAGGCATCGCACCTGCGCGGCAACGCCCAGGACGAGGTGACAGTCTGGTGCAGCAACGACTACCTCGGCATGGGCCAGCATCCCAAGGTGCTTGCCGCCGTGCACGAGGCGCTGGACAGTTGCGGCGCTGGCGCCGGCGGGACCCGCAACATTGCCGGCACCAATCACTACCATGTCATGCTGGAGGAGGAACTGGCCGACCTGCATGGCAAGGAGGCGGCGCTGCTGTTCAGCTCCGGTTACATGTCGAACCTGGCGGCACTCAGCACCTTGGCCGGGCGCATGCCGGGCTGCACGATCTTCTCTGATGCGCTGAACCACGCCAGCATGATCGAGGGCATCCGGCACAGCCGCGCGCCCTACCAGATCTTCGGGCATAACGACCCCGAGGACCTGGACCGCCGGCTGTCGGAGATGGACCCGGACGCGCCCAAGCTTATCGCCTTCGAGAGCGTATATTCCATGGACGGCGATATCGCCCCGATCGCCGAGTTCTGCGATGTGGCCGAGAAGCACGGCGCCATGACCTATTGCGACGAGGTTCATGCCGTCGGCCTGTATGGCCCGCGCGGCGGCGGCGTCGCCGAGCGGGAGGGCTTGATGGACCGTCTCACCGTAATCGAAGGCACTTTGGCCAAAGGCTACGGCATCATCGGCGGTTACATCGCTTCGTCGGCCGTGGTGGTGGACTATGTGCGCAGCTTCGCCTCGGGCTTCATCTTCACCACCTCGCAACCTCCTGCCATCGCGGCGGGTGCCTTGGCGAGCGTGCGGCACCTCAAAGTCAGCAGCGAGGAGCGTGCGGCACAGCAGGACCGCGTGGCCAAGCTGCGGCGGGCGCTGGACCTGGCGGGCATTCCGCACATGCACAATCCCAGCCACATCGTCCCGGTGATGGTCGGCGACGCCGCGCTGTGCAAGACGATCAGCGACCACCTGATGGAGCGTGGCATCTACATACAGCCAATCAACTATCCCACGGTACCACGCGGGACGGAGCGGCTGCGGATCACGCCAGGGCCCCTGCACACGGACGCGGACATCACGCACTTGGTGGCGGCACTGTCGGAGATCTGGGCGGGGCTGGATATGAAGAAGGTCGCTTAGCTCTTCGTCGCCGTTATGAGGCGGCCGTTACCGCTGGCGGTGCCTGGTGCGGCGCTCCGATAAGGCTAATTGTGGCCTATGCGGCGTCCGCGCCAAAAGCCTCAGTCAGGGCGGCAATATCACCGCAATGGGAAATCTGTAAGCGTGGCAGGACTTCCCACTTCCAGGAACTCCGCCACATGGCGGGTGTTACCCTTGGCGAGTAGCCGAGTTGTGCAACCTCAAGGCAAGTGAGCTGCCCCATGAACAATAATCCGACCCGTCGCATTATGCTCCGCACCGGCCTAGGTGTTGCGGCAGGCGCTACGCTGGCTGCAAGCGCCGCCCGGGCGCAGGACGAGAAGATAGCTCAGGAGTTGGTGCAGTACCAGGACCAGCCGAAAGACGGCCAGCAGTGCAACAAGTGCGCCCAGTATGTTGATCCAAATGCCTGCAAGATCGTGGCCGGGAAGATCAGCCCACAAGGTTACTGCGTCGCTTACGCACCCAAGGAGGGCTGACGGGATTTCCGCCCGGTCCATAGAGGGCCGGGCGGGTTTAGCATGCACGCCGCGTTGTCCAGGTAATCATGCCCGGGTATCAGGTTGGCCTCTGTGCCTCATGATAGGGTTCTAAGGCGGGCTGCCATCTTCGTGATCTGCTGGCAACTCGTCCTCCAGCATTGCATCCAACTGTCGTTCTAAGCCATCGCGGCTCTCATCGATTTGCTTCGGACTGATGCGCCAGGCGCTTTTTGGCGCGCATCCTGCACAACGACGTCTGTGATTTGGAACTCTCCGGTCAGGTCCGTCAGCACTCCGGCCTCTCCGGCCAGGCTATGTGTTGCCGCCGTGGTTTGTTCTACCATTGCGGCGTTCTGTTGCGTAACTTGGTCCATCTGGTTGATGGCAATGTTGACCTGGGCCAAGCCGCCTGCCTGCTCCTCCGTATTGGCGGCAATACTGGAGACGACTCCGCTGATGGTGCCAACCTGTAGAGCGATGCGCTCCAGCGCCTGACCTGCCTGAGCCACCTGCGTCACGCCACGGTCCACTTGCCGGCTGCTTGTGGCGATCAGCGCCTTGATCTCACGCGCCGCGTCGGCGCTGCGTTGCGCCAATGCCCGCACTTCGCTCGCCACCACGGCGAAGCCCCGTCCGGCGTCCCCAGCCCGTGCGGCCTCGACACCGGCGTTCAGCGCCAAAAGGTTGGTCTGGAAGGCGATCTGGTCTATCACGCCGATGATCTGCCCGATCTGCCGGGCAGATGTTTCGATGGCGCCCATCGCAGCCATCGCGTCGCTCATCACCGTGCCGGACTCCTGAGCTTCCGCCTGGGTGGCTGCTACTACGTCACGTGCCTGCGCCGCTCCTTCCGCGGTGCGGCGAACCGCAGTCGTGATGCCATCCAGCGCAGCGGCTGTCTGCTCCAGGGTTGCTGCCTGCTGCTCGGTCCGGCGGCTCAGGTCGTCGGCGGCGTGGCCGATCTCCGATGTGCCGCCGCGGATCATGCCAGCCGTCGCAGAGATGCGCGCCATTGCGGCCTGCAGCCCCGCCATCGCGGCGTTGAAGTCTTGGCGCACCGACTCCCACTCCGGAGCGAAGGGCTGATCCAGCCGGGCCGTCAGATTGCCGGCGGAAAGGCGGGATAGGCCGGCGGCCAAAGCCTGCACCATAGCAAGCTGGGCTGCCGCGTGCTGCGCCTCCGCCGCCTCGCGCTGGACACGCTCGGACTCTGCTGCGTCCCGATGAGCGGCGGCGGCGGCCTCCAGCCGGCTCTTGTCCAGCGTAGCATCCTTGAACACGGCCAGTGCGGCAGCCATCGCGCACGTCTCCGCCAGGGCGCCGCCATCCGGCATCGGGGTGTCCATCCGTCCGGCCGCAAGGTCCCGCATGCCGGAAGATAATTGCCGGGTCGGCCCGGTGATCGAGCGGATGATCCAAGTTGCCACCCCAACCAGCAGCAGCAGCAACCCTGCCGCGATGGCTGCCGACAAGATCAATGACGAACGGAACGCCGCAATCAGGTCGTCCATGTAAGTTCCGGTCGCGATCACCCAGCCCCACGGCTTGTAATGGCGATAGACCGCGAGCTTGCGCACCGGGTCCGTGCCGCCCAGCCTCCTGATGCGGTATTCGACGGTGGCGGCGCCGTCCCGGACGGCGCGCGGGATCACGTCGGCGTTCCAGCGGAAGCCGTCAGCGTCGGCCTGATCCATGTAGTTCCGGCCGAGCGCCTTCGGGTCGGGGTGCGCCAGGGTGTTGCCCGCCACATCGCGGACGAAGAAGTAGTCACCCTGCCCGTATGACATGGAGACGACCGCGGCCAGGGCGCGGGCCTTCGCCGCATCCTCCGTGATTACGCCAGCCGCGGCCTGGAGACGTGCGGCCTCGATCAGGCTCGCCGCGGCCTCGGTCATCAGCTCCATCTGGCTGATGCGCTGGGCGCGCATCTTCTGCCACCCTGTGCCGAGGTCCGCGCCGATCAAGATCAGCAATGCGGCCGCAAATAGGGCAACAAGTGCGTATAGGCGGGTGGATAGGCGGGACAGCAGGTGCATCGGATCCTCGGCATGTCACGAAAGCCTGCATCCTCGCGCACAAGGATGAATTTCCGATTGACGCCGGCGTGCCCCCGCTTCGCCGTGCGCCCGTGCAGCGTTAGTCCGTTGGCTGGCATCCGCGGCCTCCGGCGTGCCGGAACAGGACCCAGGCAGGCTGGTGCGCGTTGCGGAAGTGCCTGATGCAGGCATCCGCTCGGAAGAAGGCCAGGGCGTTCCGCAGCCAGATTCAGCACCGTTTGGCAGAACTGGAGCCGCCAGACCATTCAATGTGCCAGCGGCGGCACGAAGCCCCATCTCCCCGGCCTGGAACTGCGCCGTCCTAATACTGTGAGAGGCAGCCTGACAGGCCGGATGAACTCGGCAATGGCATCAGGCTTGGACGCGAACCGGCCTAACCGCTTACCGGCGGCGCCTCCGCCTTGGCCAGCGGAACGGCGGCCGGCGAAGTTGTGTATCCAAGGTCCGCAACGTCCCGCCGGACCGACCGGACCTTCGGCAAGGCCGGACGCGGCTGCCCGATGCGCCCCAGGAACACCAGGCTGTCGGGGTGGCGTCCCAGCACGGCCTGGAAGCGGGCGGCGAGCTTCCGGGCCTTGGCCTGCAACGCCGGGTCGGCAGTAAAGGGCAGGCCGTGCGCGCCATAATGCGAGAAGATCAGCGTCGCCAGGCCCGGCTGCATCGCCAGGCCCAGCCGCGTCGCCGTCAGCCAGAAGCGCTGCACCGCGCCGCCCAGGCGAAGCGCACGGGCCACCCGCTCCTCGCCGTCCGCCGCGGCCGGGGCCAGGGTGAAGAAGGCGGCACTGCCCAGGGCCGGACGCAGGTCCAACTGCGCCGCCGCCGTCCAGGTGCCGGACACCCGGTTCATGCCGTGCATCCGCGGCCAGTGCGCCATTGCCCAGCGCATGATCCGCAGCGTCATGCGGTCCAGGCCGATGGCGCCTGCAGGCAGCCCGGTGGAGCTGTGGCCCGGCGACCAGTCAATGACCTTCTGATGGACGGCAAACGCCTCCTGTGCCCGCAGGCGTATGTCGGTCGCCAGCGCGCCCAGCCGGGCCATGCGCAGCCGGGCGCCCCGGTCCTCATGCCAGGACACCTGCAGGTCGGGGCCGGCCGCCGCCTCCAGCGCCGCGCGCTCCGCTGGGCGGAGCGGGCGGGACAGGTAGGGGCGCCGGTCCACGGAGCGCAGGGCGAGCACCGAATGCAGCCGGTCCGCTGCAACGCCTGGCGCTTCGGGCATCCGGGCGATGATGCTGTAGGGGTCGCCGCCGCCCTCCAAGGACCAGTCCAGCCGGCGGCCCTGGACGCTGGCCGCGATGCGCAGGTTCTCCAGCAGCATGCCGCCGGACAGCAGGGACGGCTCGCCGTCCCGGTATTCATATGGGTTCGTCCCCGCCTCGGTCGCCAGGTGGATGCGCACGGTGTCGCCGTCCAGCATCTCGAACCGCCAGGGCTGGGTGTTGTCGCCGCTGGGCGCCCAGCGTGCGGCCTCCAGGATCTCATCCAACGGCGTCCGTGCCGCCACGGGCGCCAGCGCCGGCATCGGCGCCGGCTTCGGCTTGGCGAGCATCTTGCGGGCGAGAGCCAGGCGGACACGCTGGGACGGCGTGTCGTTGCCTTGGGGCAAGCGGGTCACGGCCAGCCGCCCGCGCATTGGGTCGAAGTGGTGATGATAGGGCGCAGCACGCAGCCCCGGACGCCCCAGCAGCAGTTGCAGCGCCATGGTGCCGACCACGCCGGCGCAAAGCTGGCACGACGCCCCGGTGGACGGGCCACGCTTCTCCGCCAGGTTGATGCGCGAGGGGTCCACAAGGTAGGCCCGGTGCAGGCCTTGCGGGGCCACTCCCATGAAGAAGCGGAGATACTGCTCGTTCTCCGCCTTGCCCTCGAAGCGGAAATACTCCTCGAACGTCATGCCGCCGGGCACGAAGGCGAGGTAGCCGGTGCCGAGGCCGATGGGCGCCGCGGTCACTGCCGGGATGCCCAATTGCTCCGCCCGGGCGAAGACCCGGCGGCGTATGCCGAGCGCGAAGAAGTCGAACCCGTCCACGAACAGGTCGGCCCCGTCCAGGAAGTCGTCCACGTTGGCGTCGGTCACGCCTTGCGGGAAGCGTGCGATCTCCAGCTCGGGGTTGATGGCCAGCGCCATCTCCGCCATCACGTCGAGCTTGGGGCGGCCGATGCTGTCCATCGTCGCCCCGGCCTGCCGGTTGAAGTTGGCGATGTCGTAGGTGTCGAAGTCGGCAAGCCTGAACCGGCCGATGCCCAGCCGCACGAGCGTCAGCAAGTGCCAGCCGCCAACCCCGCCCATGCCGGCGATGGCGACGCAGCGGCCGCGCAGCGACGCCTGCTCCGCTTCGGTGACCCAGCCTATGTTGCGGTCGAAGGCTTTGGCGTAGCTGAACGGTGCTGGCATAGGGTGGCCCGGCTTTGTTAACCCGCCCCTTCTACCGTCAACTGGCGGACCTGGGCTAGCGGGCGCATGTCAGGCGGCCTGGCGTTCCGCCCAGGCGAAGGGGACCACCTCGGCCAGGGGGGCGAAGGCGCCGTTTGCGGTCACGTAGCTCCAGATCTCCGGCTGCTCCTGCGCCATGCGGCGGAGCATGGCGCCCAGGTCGCAGAACGCGGGCTGGCGCAGGCCGTGATACTCGACCAGCGGCCCCAAGTATTCGAAGTGGATGGCCGAGGCGCGCAGCAGCCGCAGCAGGGTGCGTTCCATCACGGCGCACCAGTGGGTTATCCCTTTCTGCTGGCTGAGCTGCACCAGTCCGCGCACCAGCGCCAGGCGGGACAGGCTGGTCGCGGCCGTGCTCAGCCCCCGGCGCTCCTTGGACAGCGCAAAGCGGGAAATCTCCGCCATGTCCGGGAACGGCAGGGCGGCAAACTGCTCGGCTGCGCAGACGGCTTGCATCGGGAAGCTGTCCGACGGCTTGACGGCCTGCGGGAGGATCAGCCGGGCGGTGCCAATGACGGTGCCGCAGGCCGCGAGGCGGAGCATGACGTGACTGGAGTGACCGTCGTAGGCATCGGTCTCGATGCCATTCTGGCCAGGCTCGTAGCCGCGTTCCAGGCAGTAAACCTGATGGCGGAGGCGGAGGACCTCATGGATCTCGGCCGGCGTTTCGGCGGCCTGCACGACCAGCTCGGAGGAGGCGGCTGCGATGGCGGCGGCCAGGGCTGCTTGGCTCATGGAACCTCAACATTGACTGGAGCGGCGTAGCTCACGTTTCTGTGAACTAAGCCAACAGCAGCAGAAGTTGCAAGGCGGAAAGCATGATCGCAGCGATAGAATTTGTTGCTAAAGTGTAAATGAACCGATGATCTCAGGATGGGATTGAGCATCCGACGGCAGAATCGGACGGCCATATTATGGATTCATAGGGATTGAGTGGTGCCAAGGCTAGAGTTAATCCGTGTTGACTAGCTTGTTCATTGTATCAGACTGACTTGGCAGGTTTCAGAGCGGGAGATGTAACTATTCCGCTTTGGGCGGCGCCGGGCTGGGCAGCCGCTCCATCAAGGCGTGACCCGGCGGGCAGGGCTTAGCGTTATCTATACGCCAAGGTGTCACGTTATTTTACACTTGACGTGGCTCAGAAGCGTGCGGCTGGTGCGGCTTCGAGAGCGTACATCATGATGTAACGTGTGTTCACGCAGATGCTATCGTGTTGTGAGAGAAAGCTGCGTTTCGATAGTTGACAAATCATCATAATTATCGGGGCTGGGCGATGCTATCGGTCGGTGCGTCTTAGTTTCCTTGCGAAAACCCAACTATTCGTGACGTTCTGCTAAGGCAATGTCAGGAATCCTTACGTTCAGATCGAGATGTTGGTCCATTTCCGGTCCGTGCGCCCTTGAAAACCTGCCCCAGCGTGTCTGGCATGGCCCTTGCAGTGTTCGTGACAGTGCAACTTGTGCGCGCACTAACATGATGGAGACACCAATGCCGACCTTCCGTTACCTTCTTGCCGCTACGACTGGATTGGCTCTTCTCGCCACCGCTGGAACCGCTGTTGCGGCGCCATTCACCTTCAACCCAGCCGCTTCAAACCCAGCGTTGTCCAGCGCAGGGTCGCAGTTTACGGCTGACAACATCATCTTCAGCCAGTATTCCAGCATCAACATCGCCTCGAACGGAAGCTTCAGTGAGACCGGCGTCCTTCGCGTCGCCAACTTCCAGTCCAGCGGCAACGCCTTGCTGCCGGCTGGCTACAACGGCACGGCGGGCGCCACGCCCTATAGCCTGTACTTCACGTTTACGGGCACAGGCACCTCGACCGGCACGGGCGCAGGGGCGTCGGGGACGTTCACCTCGTTGACCGCCAACCTGTATGGCGATCTCAGCAACAATGACGGCGCCCTCACCGCAACCACGGCGGGCGCCACGTTCGCAAACGGCACTGCGGGCGACGTGCTCCTGGCAACGGGCAGCCTACAGTCCGGAACGGTGGGCCTGGCCCAGAACCCGAACGCCTCCGGTTCTTCCCCCGTGCTTCCGTCCGCCTTCGTGCTGGCGAACTTCACCGACGTGCAGCCCGGCGCCGGCAGCTTCTTCGTCGTCCCGTCCACGCTGATGTTCAACCTGAACTCCTCGTTCACCAACAGCGACAGCGTGACGACGCTCGTGAACACCGCCACCGGGATTGATCTCGTGATCAACGGCGGCGGCGGCAACGGCACTATCACCTCCATCGCCAACCCGGTGCCGGAGCCGGCCTCGATGGCGCTGCTCGGCGTCGGCCTGGCCGGCATCGGCCTGATCCGCCGCCGCCGCGCCTAATTAGGTCATCGGTTCCGGCCCGCCGGAACCGAGCTGCGCACAAGAAAGGGGGCGGTGCCGGTTGGCACCGCCCTTCTCTTTTCTGCAAGCTGTGTGCGCCGACGCAAGGACGATAATAACCAAAGCTGTCTTGCCTGCTTGCACTTGCAGGTCCGGCCGCCTCACATTCTAGCCTGTCCGTGATCCGCCTTCAGAACCCCTTCCGCACCACGTCCCGCGTGAAATAGCTCAGGATCAGGTCCGCCCCAGCCCGCTTGAACGCCCCAAGCGTCTCCCGTACCACCCGCCCCTCATCCAGCGCGCCAGCTTGGGCGGCGAACTTGATCATCGCATATTCGCCGCTGACTTGGTAAACACCCAGTGGCAGCAGAGTCTGCTCCCTGATCCGGGCCAGCACATCCAAATAGGGCAGCCCGGGCTTGACCATCAGCATGTCCGCGCCCTCCGCCTCGTCGGCGATGCTTTCGCGCAACGCCTCGCGGGCATTGCCGGGGTCCATCTGATAAGCCTTGCGGTCCCCCTGCAGATCGCAGCCGGACGCAGCACGGAACGGGCCGTAGAACGCCGAGGCGAACTTCGTCGAATAAGACAGCACCGGCACATCCCCATGTCCGGCGCCGTCCAGCGCCCGGCGGATCGTCCCGACCTGGCCGTCCATCATGGCGCTGGGTGCGATCACGTCCGCGCCGGCATCTGCCGCCACCACGGCCTGCCGGCCCAGCGCGTCGAGCGTTTGGTCGTTCAGCACGTTGCCGTCGGGGCCGACCGTGCCACAATGGCCGTGGTCGGTGTATTCGCAGAAGCAGTTGTCGGTCATGACAACCAACTCCGGCGCGGCGTCCTTCACGGTGCGCGTCATGCGCGCCAGCAGACCGCCGCTGCGCAGGGTGTCGCTGCCGGTTGCGTCCTTGTGCCGGCTGATGCCGAACAGCATCACCGCGCGCACGCCGTCGCGGGCGATGGCCTC
>DASWOJ010000446.1:0-2011 GCA_036398775.1 Acetobacteraceae bacterium | reverse complement strand
CTCGCCGCGCCCGACGACGATCCATACCTCTGGCTTGAGGAGATCGAAGGCGAGCAAGCAACCGCCTGGGCCGACGCACGCACGGCTGACACCGTCGCCCGGCTTGCGGACGCCCGCTACGAGCGGGATCGCGAGACCCTCCGGCTGCTGCTGGACCGGCCCGACAACCTGCCGGTGCCCGCGCGCCGCGGCGGGCTGCTCTACAACTTCTGGCGCGACGCGGCGCAGCCGCGCGGCCTATGGCGCCGGACCACGCCCGGCTCATACCGGACGCCGGCGCCGGAATGGGAAATCCTGCTGGACCTCGACGCGCTCGCCGCCGCCGAGGGCGAGGACTGGATCTGGCAGGGCGCCGCGACCCTGCCGCCCGACCACGCCCGCGCCTTGGTCCGCCTATCCCGCGGCGGCAGCGACGCCGCCGTCCTGCGCGAGTTCGACCTTCCGTCCCGCCAGTTCGTCCCCGGCGGCTTCGTGCTGCCCGAGGCCAAGGGCGGCGTCGCCTGGCTGGATGCCGACACGCTGCTGCTGTCCTCCGCGCTGGGCGGCGAAACGCGGTCAGGCTACGCCAGCACCGTCCGGCTGTGGCGCCGCGGCGAGGACTGGTCGGCGTCACCCCCCCTGTTCACCACCGACCCGGCCAACATGAACGCCTGGGGCGGCTACGACCGCCGCGACAGCCGGCTGGTGTTTTTCGAGAAGCCCGGCTTCTTCGACTCGCGCGTCTGGTTCGGCGACCGCACCGGCCCGCAGCAGCGGATCGAGCTGCCGGAGGACGCCCGCTTCCAATGGCAAGACGACTGGCTGGCAGTGTCCGGCCGCACCAGGTGGACAGCGGGCGAGCAAACATTCCACCCCGACACGGTCACCGTCACCGGCCTGGGCGCCTTCCTCGCCGGCGAGCGGCGGTTCACGGTCATCTTCGAACCAACGCCGCGCCGCTCGCTGCAAGGCTTCTTCTGGACCGCAGGCCGCCTCGTGCTGAGCATCCTGGACGAGCTGCGCCCGGTGTTCACCGTCGTAACGCCAGGGACCTGGGAAACCGAGGACCTCGCCGGCCTGCCCCCAACCGGAACGGTGAACGCCTGGCCCCTCGATATGGAGTACGAGGAAGGCGACGGCTCCCTGCTGGCGATGGCGCAGGACCCGGTAACCCCGCCAACCCTGCTGCTGACCCGGCCGGGCCTGGCCGCGCCTGAAATCCTGAAACGGCTGCCGCCCGCCTTCGACGCCACCGGCCTGACCGTGACCCGGCACGAAGCCGTCTCCACCGGCGGCGAGCGCATCCCCTACGTCCAGTGCGGCCCGGCAACCGAAACAGGCGACGCGCCCGTGCACCTGTCCGCCTATGGCGGCTTCGGCATCCCCGTCCTACCGACCTACCGCATCGCCGCCGGCAAGCTCTGGCTGGAACGCGGCGGCACCACCGTCACCGCCAGCCTACGCGGCGGCGGCGAGTTCGGCACCCGCTGGCACGAGGCCGGCCGCCGCGAGGGCAAGCGCCTAAGCCATGACGACTTCGCCGCCGTCGCCGTCGACCTGGTCCGCCGCGGCGTCACCCGGCCGGATCGCATCGCCGCCGAGGGCGGCTCCAACGGCGGCCTGCTGATCGCCAACATGCTGACCCGCTATCCCGAGCGCTTCGGCGCCCTGTTCTGCACCATCCCGCTGATAGACATGCGCCGCTACAACAAGCTGCTGGCCGGCGCGAGCTGGGTCGCAGAATACGGCGACCCGGACTCCCCGGACTGGGAAGCCTTCCTCGGCGCAATGTCCGCCTATCACGCCGCCGAACCAGGCCGGCGCTACCCGCCCATCCTCCTGGCCACCACGCGGCGCGACGACCGCGTCCACCCCGGCCATGCCCGCAAGATGGCAGCCAAGCTGCAGGCCCTAGGGTATGACGCGCCGTTCTACGAACCAGCCGCCGGCGGGCACGGCTACGGCAAGGACAACGCGGAGGTGGCCAGCTTCGCCGCGCTCGGCATGGCGTTCCTGCGCCGGGCAATCGGAT
>DASWOJ010000445.1:0-15732 GCA_036398775.1 Acetobacteraceae bacterium | reverse complement strand
CTTGCGGCGGCGGCGCTGGCGCCGCTGGCGCTGGTGCTGCGCCGCCGGGCCGAGACGCGCGGCGGCCGCGACCCGGCGCTGGCGCTGCACCGTGCGCAGCTTGCCGACCTTGACCGCGACCTCGCCGAGGGCCGGATCCTGCCAGCCGAACACGCGACGGCGCGGCTGGAGGTGCAGCGGCGCCTGCTGCATGCCGGCGACACCGAGGAGACGCCGGCCCAGCCGGGGTCGCGCGCGCCGCTGCTCGCGACGCTGGCCGCCGTGCCTTTCTTGGCGTTAGGCTTATACCTGATCGCCGGCGTGCCCAACCTGCCCTCCCCTGGTCCGGCCGCGGCAGCTCAGCGCCGTATGGCGGAGGAGGCGGTGCTGATCGGGCAGTTGCGCGAAAGCCTGGCCGTCATGGACCCCAACACCGACCGCGCCCACCAGGGTTATGTCCTGCTGGGCAACGTGGAGGAGGCCCGCGGCAACGACGCCGCAGCCGCGGAGGCTTGGGGTGTCGCGTTGCAGAAGCAGTTCGACGCGACCCTCGCCGCGCGTGCAGCGGAGGCTTCGGTGAGGGCTGCAGGCGGCGTCACCGAGGGCAGCGCCGCCCTGTTCCGCCGCGCCCTGGAGGCCGCCCCGCCGGACGCACCCTGGCGCGATGCGGTGCAGCAACGATTGGCTGAGCAGCGCATGGCAGACCCGCGAATTCCCGGCGGCTAAAAAATGCGCTATGTTGTCCGCCGAACGCCCATTGACCCGGGAACCGCCAGCATGACGCCTTCTGCCGCCGCCAGCCTCGTCAGCGTCATCTGCGCGAACCCATCGCATTTCCGGCCAATTGCCGGCAGCGCACAGGCTTTGTGGGGGTTGCTGGCCGGGGCCGGCTTGGGGTGCCCGTCGTGAACCGGCGCGGCGCCCTGGCGGTCGCGGTCCTGCTGGCCGCGGCGCCGGTTGGCTGCACCGAGCCACGTTCGGAGTTCATGACCCGTGTCGCCGCTGACTGTTCCGCCGGAGACCGCGCGGCCTGCCATCTGCTGAGCGCACCGCCGGACTCGTCGGCCTTCAGCGGACTGAACGAAACCCAGCCTGAGTCACGCGGCCTGGTCCAGGAGGACTTGGAGGCAATGATACGCGGGATGGCGCAGGCCCGCTCGTCTCCGCGACTCCGCCCGGCGGACGGCACCCGCTAGGCGAACCGCCTGCCCAGAACGGGGCAGGCGTCCGGACCGGTTAGCCCGGCAAACGGCTTGGCTTAGTAGCGGCGGTAGCCGCGGCGATAATGGCGGCGGTAGTAGCGGCGGCGGCGATACTGCACCTCCTGCACGGTGGCGGTACCCTCGGTCAGGACGGCCGGGGCGGATAGGTCCGCTGCCGGCAGCAGGGCGGTCAACGATGGCGACAGCCCGTGGGAGAGCGGCGCAGCGTCCGCCGGGGTGACAGCGGCAGTGCCGGCCAGTCCGGCCAGCACGGTAAAGGCGAATAGGATACTACGCATAAAGTCACCTCGGTTGAGAGCAGAACAGGAGAGCACCTGGAAGGTGGCGGTCTCGGACCTATGTTGCTTCATTCTAGCAATTGTTGCATCCCGGAATCGCCGTTGAGTCGCCGATCTGTCCGCGATGTCGGCAGGACTGCAACGGTGGCGGAGCCGGCCGCCTCCGTGCCAGCGCCGAGATAGGTCGCAACGATGCGCGCATCCCCGGCCAGCGTGGTGCTTGGGCCTTGCAGGACTACCTGGCCGGTTTCCAGCACATAGGCATGGTCGGACACCTGCAGTGCGGCGCGGGCATTCTGCTCTACCAGTAGGATCGCGCAGCCGCGGCTCCGCAGCCCGGCGATGATGCGGAATATCTCGCGTACGATCAGCGGTGCCAGGCCCAGGCTGGGTTCGTCGAGCAGCAGCAGGTCTGGACGCGCCATCAGCGCGCGGCCCATCGCCAGCATCTGCCGCTCGCCGCCGCTGAGCGTGCCAGCCTCCTGCCGCCGCCGCTCGCGCAGGCGGGGGAACAGGGCATACACGTCGTCCATCGCCGCACGCGCCGCGGATGCGCCGGCCCCGCGCAGGCGGAAGCCGCCGAGGCGGAGGTTGTCCTCCACCGTCATGGCGCCGAACAGCTCGCGCTTTTCCGGGACCAGGCACATGCCGGCGCGCACCCGGTCCTCGATCCCCAGGCGCGCCACGTCGCGTCCGGCGAAGCGCACGGCGCCGCGGCCGGGGTGGACGCCCATGATGGCGTTGAGCAGCGTGGTCTTGCCGGCGCCGTTCGGCCCGATGACGGTGACGATCTGCCCGGCGCCGACCTGCAGGCTGACATCGTGCACGGCGCCGATGCCGCCGTAGGAGACGCTGAGGTTTGCAACATCAAGGACGGTCATGCTGGGTGCCGGCGATAAAGGGCTGGCTGATCGCCTTCTCCCTCTCCCTCCGGGAGAGGGTCGGGGTGAGGGAGGCCGGGCAGAGCGGAGCTGGCTGGTATGGCGGCTTCATGGTGGCAGGATTTTAGAGAGCGTGCTGTTGGGCTTCCCTCGCCCCGACCCTCTCCCGGAGGAAGAGGGAGAAGGAAAGCGTCTGTGCTGGTATGCATGAGCCTTGCGAGCTGAACCTGCACGCCGCACGCCCTCACGCGACCGATCCCAGGTAGGCCTCGATCACCCGCGCGTCGGCCCGCACGGCGGCGGGCCTGCCCTCGGCCAGCTTGGCGCCGAACTCCATCACCACCAGGCGGTCCGTCAGGTTCATCACGAAGTCCATGTCGTGCTCGACCAGAAGCACCGTCATTCCGTCGCCGCGCAGGCGGCGCAGCAGGCCGGCCAGCTCGGCTTTCTCGGCATGGCGCAGGCCGGCTGCAGGCTCGTCCAGCAGCAGCAGCACCGGGTCCAGGCACAGGGCGCGGGCAATCTCGACGATGCGCTGCTGGCCCAGCGCCAGGCTGTCGGCGGGCTGGTCCGCGTGGGCAGCTAGGCCGACGCGGGCGATCTGGCGCCGAGCCTCCGCCATCAGCCCGGCCTCCTCGGCGCGGTCCAGGCGCAGCAGGGCGCGGACCGGCCCGGCATGGCCGCGCAGGTGCGCGCCGAGCGCCACGTTCTCCAGCACGGACATGCCGGGCACCAGCTTCACGTGCTGGAAGCTGCGGGCGATGCCCAGGGCAGCCACCTGCGGCGGCGTGCTGCCGGACACCTCCCGGCCCTGAAACCGGATCTGCCCGGCATCCGGTTGCGCCACGCCGGTCAGCAGGTTGAACGTCGTGCTCTTGCCGGCGCCGTTGGGACCGATCAGGCCGACGATCTCGCCTGCATCCAGGTGCAGGCCGATGTCGTTGACCGCGACGAGGCCGCCGAAGGTCTTGCGCAATCCGGCCACCGCCAGCACGGGCGCGCCGTGCACCGGCAGGGTGCGGGCTGGCAGGGTGCGGACGGGCAGCGGCGGGGCCTCCCTCGCTGGACGCGACGCGCCGGGCACGCGGGGCCGGGTGGCGCCGAGCAGGCGGCGCAGGTGCGGCCAAAGTCCCTCCGGCGCGATTTGCAGCATCAGGACCAGCAGGATGCCGAACACGATGCCCTCGTAGTTGCCGCCCTGGCCCAGCAGGCGCGGCAGCACGTCTTGCAGGACGTCTTGCACCACCGTCACCAACCCGGCGCCCAGCAGCGCGCCCCAGACCGACCCGGCGCCGCCCAGCACCGCCATCAGCAGGTAGTCTATACCCGCCGACAAGCCGAACGGTGTCGGGTTCACGCTGCGCTGCATGTGGGCATACAGCCACCCCGCCAGCCCGGCGAGCACCGCTGCATAGGTGAAGGCCAGCACCCGCGTGCCCGGCAGGTTCACTCCGAAGCTGGCCGCCGCCGCCGCCCCGCCGCGCAGCGCCCGGATCGCCCGGCCCACCCGGCTGTCCATCAAGTTGCGCGTCAGCAGCAGCACCGCCGCCACGGCCACCCACACCACGGCGAAGTAGGCCCGGCTGTCGGTCAACGCGAGGCCGCCGGCCCGCAAGGGCGGAATGCCGCTAATGCCGTCGTTGCGCCCGACCAGGTCCAGGTTGCCGAATAGGTAATACAGGCTGACCGCCCAGGCGATGGTACCCAGCGCCAAGTAGTGCCCAGACAGCCGCAGCGTCACCGCCCCGATCAGCAGCGCCGCGAGGCCGCTGGCCCCCATCGCCACCGGCAGCGTCAGCCACGGCGACCACCCAGCCTGCGTCGTCAGCAGCGCGGTGGCATAGGCGCCGAACCCCATGAACGTCGCCTGCCCGAACGAGGTCATGCCGCCATAGCCCGTCAGCACCACGAGGCCGATGGCGACGATGCTGGCGAGGCCGGCGTAGTTGGCCAGCGTGATCCAGAAATTCGGCACCCCGGGGATGACGGGCACCACGAGCCAGAAGGCCAGCAACAAGATAGGGAGGACGCGGCTCATGCAGGATGGGTGGACGAAGGGAGGCTGCCTGCTCCCTCTCCCTCCGGGAGAGGGTTGGGGTGAGGGAAGCCGCACGCACCGCCCCTGGCATCTAGCAGATCAGTCTTGCTCAGGTGAGAGGCGGCGCTTTCCGTTTCCCTCACCCCGGCCCTCTCCCGGAGGGAGAGGGAGCAGAGAACGCCCATCATTCCTCCTCCGCGGGCGCGCGCAGAGAGCGCCATAGCAGCACGGGGATGATGACCGTGAACACGATCACCTCCTTGAATGCGCTGGCATAGAACGAGGACAGGCTTTCGACGCAGCCCACCAGCACGGCGGCCAGGGCCGCCAGGGGATAGCTGGCCAGGCCGCCGATGATCGCGGCGACGAAGCCCTTGAGGCCAACCAGGAAGCCGCTGTCGTAATACACCGTCGTCAGCGGTGCGATCAGGATGCCGGACAGCGCGCCGATGCCGCCCGCCAGCACGAAGGCGATCCGTCCGGACAGCGACGTGGCGATCCCCACCAGCCGCGCGCCCAGCCGGTTTATCGCCGTCGCCCGCAGCGCCTTGCCGGCCAACGTGCGCTCAAAGAACAGGTATAACGCCAGCATGAGGGCCAGCGTGGTGCCGACGATCCACAACGCCTGCCCGGGAACCGTCAATGGGCCGAAATCGTAGCGCTCCTCCGAGAACCCGGCGGCGCGGTATCCCTCCGGCCCGAATAACACCAGCCCCAGGCCCAGCATTGCCAGGTGGACGCCGATGGAGGCGATCAGCAGCACCAGCACCGACGCCTCGGCCAGGGGTTGGAACGCCAGGCGATACAGGTATGGCGCCATCGGCGTCACGATGGCCAGGGTTAGCAGCGCCTCCGTGAGCACGCCGGGCTTGGATGGCACGAGCCGCACGGCCAGCAGCACCAGCGCCGGCACGAGCAGGCACTCCGCGGCCAGCCGGGCGGCGCCGCCCGGCGTCAGCGTGCGCCATGCCGCGCCCAGGCCGGCTAGCATGGCGGCGGCGCCCAATGCGGCCAGCAGCCAGATGCTGCCGGGGACCCGCCCGTCGTCCAGCGCGGCGTAGGTCAGCGCGCCGTAGGCCACGAACTCGCCTTGCGGGATGAGGATGACCCGTGTGACCGCGAACACCAGCACCAGGGAAAGGGCGAGCAGCGCGTAGATGGCGCCGTTCACGACCCCGTCCTGCAGCAGGATCAGCGCAATGTCAGCGTCCATGGGGGGAGCGCATGCTCGCTGCTCCCTCTCCCTCCGGGAGAGGGCCGGGGTGAGGGAGGCCACCCGCACTGCCATGATGAACGTTGGAGCCGGATCGAGAGAGGATTGTCCTTGCCGTTTCCCTCACCCCAGCCCTCTCCCGGAGGGAAAGGGAGAAGGCGCCGCGCCGCTTGTGTGTCAGGGCAGCAGCTTCCAGGTGCCGCCCTGGATCGTCACCATCACGCGCGCACGCTCGTCGAAGCCGTTGTGGTCCTGCGGCGTCATGTCGGAGACGCCGTGCGTCAGCACCAGGCCGTGCAGCCCTTCCAGCGCGTCGCGCAGGGCGGCGTGGAACTCCGGCGTGCCGGGCCGGGCGGACCGCAGCGCGGTGGGGAATGCGGCGTCCAGCATCAGTGCGGCGTCATAGGCATGGGCGCCGAAGGTGGCGACCGTGCCGGGTCCGTTCGACTCCTCGTAGCGGCGCACGTAGTCCGAGGCCACCGCCTTGATCGGGTTGCTGGCCGGCAGTTGCGACGCGACCAGGACGGGGCCGGACGGCAGGATCGTGCCCTCCACGTCCTTCCCGCCGACGCGGATGAAGTCCATGTTGGCGACGCCGTGCGTCTGGTAGTAGGCGCCGCGGTAGCCCCGCTCATGGAGCGTCTTCTGCGGCAGGGCGGCCGGCGTGCCTGCGCCGGCGATCAGCACGGCGTCCGGCTTGGCTGCGATCAGCTTCAGCACCTGGCCGGTCACGCTGGTGTCGGCGCGGGCATACTTCTCGACCGCGACCAGCTTGATGCCGTGCGCGTCCAGCGCCCGCGTCGCCTCCGTCAGCCAGCCGTCGCCATAGGCGTCGTTGAAGCCGATGAAGCCCACGGTCTTGATGCCGGCATGGGCCATGTGGTCGGCGATGGCGTCGGCCATCAGGCTGTCGTTCTGCGGCGCCTTGAACACCCACCGGCGCTGCGCGTCCATCGGCTGGATCAGCCGGGCGGACGCCGCCAGGCTGATCATCGGCACCTGCTTCTCCGCCGCCACGTCAACCATCGCCAGGGAGGCAGGGGTGGTGCTGGAGCCGATGACGGCGTCCACCTTGTTCTCGTCAATCAGCTTGCGGGTGTTGGCGACGGCGCGTGTGCTGTCGCCGCCGTCGTCCAGGACGATATACTCGATGCTCTGCCCGGCAATCTCCTGCGGCATCAAGGCGATGCTGTTGCGCTGCGGCACGCCCAGGCTCGCCGCGGGGCCGGTGGTGCTGATGGTGACGCCGACCTTGATCTGGGCGGCAGCGGGCCGGGCCAGGGCAGGGACCAGCGCGGCGGCTGCGGCAAGCAGGACTGCGAAGCGCCGGTGCATGGCCCGTATCCCCCCGGTGATGCCCGCCGATGCGGCCGCATCCCCTCCGCAACTGGTATGTCCCGGCCCGGAAGGTGTCAAGGAAGGCAGGGCAGCGCACCGTCCGTTACGGCAGCAGCTTCCAGGCGCCGTCCTGAATCGTGACCATCACCCGGGCGCGCTTGTCGAAGCCGCTATGGTCGTCGGGCGTCATCTCGGCGACGCCGTCCGTCAGCACCAGGTCGTATGCCGTCTCCAGCGCGTTGCGCAGGCCGGCGCGGAACTCGGGCGTGCCGGGATGCGCGGTCAGCAGCGCCACGGGGATCGCCATCTTCAGCATGGCCGCGGCATCATAGGCGTATGCGCCGAAGGGAGCGACGCTTCCAGCACCGTAGGCAGCCTCATACTGATGGACGTAGTCCTGCGCGGCTTCCTTCACCGGGTCGGTGTCCGGCAACTGCGACGCGACCAGGACGGGTCCGGCTGGCAAGACGGTCCCTTCCACGTCCTTGCCGCCGAGCTTGATGAAGTCCATCGTCGCGGCGCCGTGGGTTTGGTAGTACTTGCCCAGGTATCCAAGGCTATGCAGCGCCTTCTGCGGCGTGAGCGAGGGGCTGCCGGACCCGGCGACCAGGACCGCATCGGGATGCGCCGCAATCAAATGCTGCGCCTGGGCGCTGACGTCCGCATCGGCGCGGGCATACCGTTCGGTTGCGACGAGCTTGATGGTCATGGCTTCCAGCGCCCGTTTCGCCTCTGCCAGCCAACCGTCGCCATAGGCATCGCTGAATCCGATGAAGCCCACCGTCCGCACGCCTGCGCGGAACATGTGCAGGGCGATGGCGTCCGCCATCAGGCTGTCGTTCTGCGATGTCTTGAACATCCAGCGACGCTGCTGGTCCATCGGCAGGATGATCTGCGAGGAGGCGCCGAATGCAATCATCGGCACTTTCTTGGCGGCTGCAATGGGGATCAGCGCCAGGGACGCAGGCGTCGTGCTGGGGCCGATGATGGCGTCCACCCCATTCTCGTCAATCAGCTTGCGTGCGGCGGCGACTGCGCGGGCGGTGTCCGTGCCGTCGTCAAGGACGATATACTCGACCCCTTGGCTGCCGAAACCCTTTGGCAGCATCGCAACGCTGTTGCGCTGGGGGATGCCCTGGCTTGCGGACGGGCCGGTGGCGCTGACGATGACGCCAATCTTGATCTGGGCGGCAGCGGGCTGCGACAATGCGGGCATAATCGCAATGGCTGCAGCAAACAGGGTTGCAAAGCGCCAGCACATGGCTCGAATTCCTTTTGGGGCCGCTGTTGCGGACCTGGTCATCCGCCGCACTGGTATGTCCCACATCACGAACCCGTCAACGACCAGGAGCGTCATGAATTGTAGCACGACGGCCGCCGCGGTGGTCGAAAGCCTGGCCGCACATGGCGTCAGCACGGTCTATGGCGTGCCTGGAGTGCACAACGACCCGCTGTTCGACGCCCTGTACGGCGCGCGGAACCGTATCCGCATGCTCCATGCCCGGCATGAGCAGGCCGGCGCCTACATGGCGCTGGGCGCGGCGCTCGCCACCGGGCGGCCGCAGGCCTATGCCGCCGTGCCCGGGCCGGGCATCCTGAACACCGGGGCTGCGCTGCTGACCGCCTGGGGCATGGGGGCGCCGGTGCTGGCGCTGGCCGGGCAGATCCCGGCGCATGGCATCGAGCGCGGCTATGGCCACCTGCACGAGATGCCGGACCAGCTCGGGATGCTGCGGCACGTCACCAAGCACGCCGCACGGATCGCCGGGCCGTACGACGCGTCGGCGCAGGTGGCGCAGGCGATCCACGCCGCCCTGTCCGGGCGCCGCCGCCCGGTGGCGCTTGAATGCGCGATAGACGTTTGGGCGCAGTCCGGCCCGGCGCCGCTGACCCTCCCGATCCCGCCGGTGACGCCTCCGGTGGACCCTGACGCCATCGAGCGTGCCGCCCGCATCCTAGGTGCGGCCCGGCGCCCGCTGATCGTCGTGGGCGGCGGCGCCGAGGACGCAGCGGAGGAGCTGCGCCAGGTGGCGGAGCTGCTGGAGGCGCCGGTCGTCTCCTACCGCCGGGGCCGAGGCATCCTGCCGACGGATCACCGCCTGGCCGTCAGCTTCCCGATCGGCCAGCGGTTATGGGCCGGCGCCGACGCCGTGCTGGCGGTCGGCACGCGGCTTTATGTGCCGCAGTCGGCGTGGGGCACCGACGACGGCCTGCAGATCGTGCGGCTGGACGTGGACCCGGAGGAGCCAGGCCGGTTCCAGCCGCCGGCCTGCGCGGTCGTGGCGGACGCAGCCGCCGGGCTGCGCGCCCTGCTGGACCGCTTGCCGGCGCACAGCCCGGTCCGCCCGTCGCGGGACGACGAGCTGGCCGGGCACCGCGCCTGGCTGGCAGACCGCCTGACACGGCTGGAGCCGCAGATGGGGTTCCTCGGCGCCATGCGGGCCGCGCTGCCGCCGGACGGCATCCTGGTGGACGAGGTGACGCAGATGGGCTTCGCCGCCCGCATCGCCTTTCCCGTGCCGGCGCCGCGGTCGTTCTTCTCGGGCTACCAAGACAACCTGGGCTACGGCTATGGCACCGCGCTGGGGGCCAAGGCGGCGTGTCCCGATCGTGCCGTGCTGAGCATCGCGGGCGACGGCGGCTTCGCCTACCAGGCGATGGAGCTGGCGACGGCGGCGCTGCACAACCTCGCCGTTGTTGTGGTGGTGTTCGACGACGGCGCCTTCGGCAACGTCCGCCGCATCCAGCGGGACGTTTATGGCGACCGGCAAATCGCGTCGGGGCTGCACAACCCGGACTTCGTGCGGTTCGCCGAGTCGTTCGGCGTCGCCGCCTTCCGCGCGCATGGCGCGGCGGAGCTGGCATCGCGGCTGCGGGAAGCGTTCGCCCTGAACGCGCCGGCGCTGGTGCACGTGCCGGTGGGCGAGATGCCCAGCGCATGGGACTTGATCATGATGCCGCCGGTACGCGGCAAGCCGGTGCGGCGGTCGCTGCCTTGAGGCGGTCGTGCCTGGCCTGCGGGCTTGAACCTTGCGGGCATGGCCGCTGCGAGTTGGAGCAGCGTCAGGCGTTGGCAGGCCGGCGGCAGGCGGACGCCGCGCAGAACATATCCGAAGGGTCCCGGCAGGGACGGCGCTACATCCGCATCCCCGCATGACCCACCGGCGTTGCCGCCAACGGATGCTGCTGCACCTCCCGGGCCGCGGCGGCAAGGGTTGCGGGATCGTCCCAGCCCGGCACGGCGCCCGGCCGCTGCACCGCGCGAAGCCATCCCATGCCGTCCACCAGGACCTGCGTCCCCGCCAGCGTCCCCGGCGCTTCTCCGGTCACGGCCGCGTAGGCGTCCGGCACCGCCGGGTCGTCAGCGGTGCACAGGCCATCCTCCGCAACTGCGCTTGGAGCGGCGGCCGCTTGGATCGTGACCATGCCTGGCGCCGCGCGCGCCGGGCCGAACACGACCCGCACGACTTGGCCGCGCAGGCCGCCGAGCGTCAGGCCGCGGCCGCCGGGGCACGCCGCATCCAATCCAGGGGCTTGGACCGGTAATGGCCAGACCCCTTCAGCTGCCCAGGCGGACCCAGCGTTGTTGGCCCGGACCCAGTCAATCAACGCCCAGCGCTGATCTTCCGACAGCGTGCCGGCAAAGCCCGGCATGGCCAGGCCGCCGCTGGGCGCCTCAATGCCGTGGGAAAGCCACCAGAACAGCTCCCCGTCCACGTGCGCCCACAGGTGCTCCGCCGTCAGGTCAGCCGGCGGCACGGGCAGGCCGCCGGCAGCCAGGCCGTCGCCGTGGCCTGCGGGCCCATGGCACCCCGCGCAGTGGACCGGATACAACGCCGCGCCCTCGGCGATGGAGGCACTGGAGAAGCCGGTGGGCGACTGCCAGTATTGGGTCGGGTATGCCTCCGCCAGCAAGACGTTCGAGTGCGGCAGGGCGATCCAGGCTGCGGCGGCGGCGATGCCTGCGGCCAGCCAACGGCCGCGCCATCGCAGCAGGAACGCAGCGCCCGTTACGGCCGCCGCCGCGAGAGGGACGGCGACGGCCAGGATGGCCTCCTGCATCATCTCGCTGTCTTCCCCGGCCGCTTCCAGGCTCAGCCGCTTCGGGAAGGGCCATAGCGGCTGCTCGTGCATGGCGGGCGGTAGGCTGGTCAGCAGGCCCGCGGCCAGAACGACCAGCAGGCCCGCCACGCTTTCCCAGGCGATGCTCCGCAGGAGGCGGCGCTTGGCCGTGCAGGGCGACCCGCCGCCGAGCGCCGGGGTCAGACGGAAGCGGTTGCGGGCGGCAAAGGCCAGCAGCCCCAGGAGGCCGCCGAGCTTGACGAGCGCGGTCAGGCCATAGGCCGTCCCGATCAGGCCCGGCAGGGTCCCGACCAGCACGGACGCCTGAAACAAGGCCGTCCCAGCCAGCAGCAGGACGCACCCGGCGCCCAGCGGCGCGAACCTGCCGGACGCTTCGGCCGCCGGTCCGGGCGGCGCCGCCGCAATGAGCAGCAGCAGCGGCAGCAGCCCGCCCAGCCAAGCCCCGGCGGCCAGCAGGTGGACCGTGCTGGACAGCAGCAGCCAGCTCGGGCCGTCCCACATGGCCCAGGCGTGGCCATGCCCAGCCTGCGTCGCCAATGCAGCGCCGGCCAGCGCCATGGCGGTCCAGGCCCACCGCCGGGCCAGGGCCAGCCCAGCCAAACCGAGCAGCCCCAGCCGCGCCAGCACCAGGTGGCCGAACAGGGTGTCCCATAGGACGACCGGGGCCTGCGCGGCGGACCCGGCCATCGCCACGCTTTGCAGCAGCAGCCACGCCGCGGTCAGGACCGCCGCGGCGGCCAGCGACAGCCCAGCCAGGCGGCGTAGCCGGCGCGCCACCGGCGGCGCGTCCTCGCCCAGCCCGGCAAGCACCGGCGGCGCCAGCCATGCCAAGGCCAGCAACCCGCCGAACCCGGATAGGACAGCCGCGTCCGCCGCTCCCCGCACGAGGGCGAGGGCAAGCCCACCCTCGATGGGGATGTCAGGCAGCACGGACCCGGCCTATGGCGCGACGGTGAAGGTGAAGCTGCCCTCGGTCTTGTGGGTGTCCACCGCGGTCGCGTGCCAGACCACCGTGTAGGTGCCGGGCCGCAGGGCGCTGACGCTGACGGCCAGGTGCCTGGCGTCGCCGCCGGCCACGTGCAGGTCGGCATGGTCCACCTGCGCCCCGGCGGCATCGGTCACTGCGACCGTGCTGAAGCGCGGCTCGACCGCTTCGCTGAACGTCAGCTCGACCTGCGCCGGCGCGGCATGGACCGTGCCGCCCACTGGCGGCTCGGCCTGGCGGAGATGCGCGTGGGCGTGGGCAAGGCAGGGCGCAAGAAGGCCCGGCATGGACAGGAGCAGCGCCGCATAGGCGCCGCGCAGGGTGGCGTGCATCATGGGTTCTCCGGATCAGCAGCTGAGAACCCCGCGTTGCCCATCAGCGCGGGCAGGCTGGCGGCGACGGCCGCGAGAAACATGCGTTTCATGGAACGTAATCCTGGCAGGAGGGACTGGAGCAGCCGCGCACAGGGCGCCGCCGCGGGAGAAGTCCGGTCAGGCCAGGCTGGGTGGTCCGGTCGGGTAGGTGGCGGCACGCACGGCCGCGGCTGGCGGCCCGCATAGGGCCGGCAGGAGCGCATGGCGCGCTGCGGGCACGGCAGGCGGCGCCGGCGATGGCGTGCCAGGGTCCGGCAAGACTGCAGCGGCCGCAAGCACGTGGCAGGCGGGACAAAGCGCGCACGCCATCCCGTGATGCGCGTGGCCCGATGGCTCCGTCCCGTTGTGGCTGCCGGGCGTATCCGCATGGCAGATCGGAACGCCGCCGAAGGGTGAAGCCTGCAGACCCGGGACCGAAGGCGCCGCCTGGTCGGGCATGGCGGGGCGAAGGGCGACCAGGCTGAGCAGCGCCAGGGCCGCCAGGAGGAGGCCCGGGATGGAGCGGCGCGGGCCGGAGGGGCGCACAGGCTTCATGTCAACTGCAAGGCTAGCACGCCGGCGTGGAGTGAACAGCCGCGGCCGGACATCTAAGACGCCGCCGCCGGCCCGCACTCTGCCTGTCTCGCAGCGCCCGGCGGCACCGTCACGGTGAACGTCTTGGATGCTACCGGCGCATCGCCGTCGCGGAACTCGAAGATCCAGGCGCCGGGCTGCATTTCCCAGGCATAGTTGAACATGAAGGCGGCGGTCGAGCCAGTCTCGACCCCTGGAGAGGTGTTGGGCGGGGTGCGCGGCGTGATGGAGGTCAGGAAGCTGTCCTCCCTGCTGCTGGCGCCGTCCGGCCGGGTCAGCCGGGGATAGCGGACGTGGACCCGGAGCGTGTGCGGCAACGGCGTGCCGGCGCCGGCCTTCAGATACCAGACGCCAAGCTCCCGGTACAGCCGCGCCTCGATCCCGTCGGTGCGGCGTGTGAACTCCGGCTCGCGGATGGACAGGGTCGGGGTCGGCGAGTGGCCGCCGTGGTCCGGGTCGGGCAGGCCCGCCACGTCGGCCCGAACCTCGCCCCGGTCCACGATGAAGGCGCTGAGCGCGGCCTGCGCGCTGCAGGGCGAAGGGCGAAGGCCAGGACGGCGGCCAGGCGAAGGGCCGTTCCACGCATTGCACGCATCGCCACCGCGTCCTGGCCTGCCTGATGCGGACGATGGCACGCGACGGTGCGCCCGCCCAGCATGATGCACCGCCTCAGCAGGCGGCGGTCACGGCACGGCCAGGGGTTCCGGTGCGGGCGCGGTCGCCGCGGTCGGCTCCGCTGGCAGCGTGGCCGCCACCGTGTAGTCCGGCACGACGCGCGCCTGCGCCCCGGCGATCACCAGCACCCGCTGCCCGAGGGCCAGCGGCGCCGGGTCGCGCTGGGTAACGGACACCAGCTCGCCGTTGCCCTTGCGGACGACATACTCGAACGCCGCGATTTCCCCGGTGGCGCGCTCGATCCCCGAGCCGACCAGCCCGCCGACGACCGAGCCGCCGAGTGCCGTCAGTGCCGTCCGCACGCCGCCGCCAGGCGCCTGCGCGCCGCCGATGCCGCCCGCTGCGGCACCGGCCGTGCCGCCCAGGGTGCCGTCGGGGCTGACCGCCACCTTGCGCACGCCGGCGACGACGCCCTGCTCGACCTTCGCCGCCTGCTGCACGGCGCCGGACGAATAGGTGTCGGGCGAATAGCTGGGCCGGCAGCCCGGCAGGGCGGCGAGCAGCAGGATGGCCGGCAGGAGGAGGCGGGGGGACATGCGGGCCGGGTTCTACCCCGGGGCGCGCGGGGCTGAAAGCAGGCCGCCCTGAGCCGGGCTGAACGTCCTGCTAAGCAAGACTGTGGAGGCTGGCGCACGGATGAACAGCCAAGCAGGCTGACACGGCCGCAGGCCATCTGTGTGGCAGGCCGCGCAAGCCTGCTTAGAACATCGCGATCAGCGCGATGCCCGCCACCATCAGCGCCCCGCCGATCACCCGCCAGATGTTGAGGGCGTGCTGCTCGATCCCGAACCAGCCGAAGTGGTCCACGGCGAGGGACATCAGGATGTTGGCGGTGATGGTCAGCCCGCCGAACGCCCCGGCGCCGATCTTGTCCACGAACAGCAGCCCGGCGATCACCGCGAAGGCCCCAACGATCCCGCCCAGCGGCGCCCACCACGGCATGTTGGACAGGCCTTCCCCGGTCGGCAGGGGCTTGGGGACGCAGAAGAACAGGATCGCTAGCAGGAACACGACGGGCAGGAACGAGACGATGCTGGCCAGCCACGGGTTGCTCAGCGCGCCGCGCAACGCGCCGTTCATCGGCGGCCCCCAGGCCTGCAGCGCGCCGCAGACCAGGATGATCGGGTAAAGCCAGGCCGCGCCGATGTTCTGCATGGTGTGTCCTCCTTGGGGTGTCGGGTCAGCCGAAGGCGAAGGTGCCCGCAATCGCGAGCAGGAGCGCGGGCGGCATCACCAGCGCGCCGAGCTTCAGGAACTGCCAGGCGCCGATCTGGATGCCCTCGCGCCGCAGCGCCGTCAGCCACAGGATGGTCGCAAGCGACCCGGTGACGGACAGGTTCGGGCCGAGGTCCACGCCGATCAGCACGGCGGCGCGCACCCGCTCCGGCAAGTCCGCCAGCTCCGCCACCCGGCCCGCGACCAGGCCGGCAGGAAGGTTGTTCACCGCGTTGCAGCCGAAGGCGAGGATCAGCCCGGCAGCCCAGGCCGCCCCTGTCGCCGAGTGCTGCACGAAGCCGTGCAGCAGGTCCGCCAGGCGCCGGGTGACGCCGGTGCGCTCCAGCGCCTCCACCAGCACGAACAACCCGGCGACCAAGGGCAGCACGCCCCATGAGATGTCCCGTAGCACGGCGCCTGGCCCGGTTTTCGCGCGCAGCAGTAACAATGCCGCCGTTGCCGTGCCCGCAAGGAAGGTCGGCAGGCCCAACTGGACGTCGAACGCCGATGACGCCAGCAGCACCACCGCAGTGCCCGCGATCCCCCATGCCGCCATCCGCCCGGCGCCCGACAGTTCCGGCACTTCGATGTCGCTGGACACGTCGGCCAAGTCGCCGCGCTGGGTCCAGCGCAGCGCGGCGTAGGTGGCCCCGACCGAGAGCAGCGACGGCAGGGCGTAGCGCGGCAGCCATTGCAGCAGCGGCGGCATGTGGGCGCCGTAGATCACCAGGTTGGCCGGGTTGGAGATCGGCAGCACGAAGCTGGCGGCGTTGGCGATGAAGGCGCAGATGAACAGGTAGGGCAGTGGATGCTCCGCCTTGGCGGTCCTGACCACCGCGGCGACGGCAGGGGTGAGGACGACGGCGGTCGCGTCGTT
>DASWOJ010000444.1:0-3269 GCA_036398775.1 Acetobacteraceae bacterium | reverse complement strand
TGTCCATCCTGATCGCCGTCCTCGCGTCCTACAGCGCCCTCGACCTCGGCAGCCGCGTCCGCGGCGCCGTCCCCAACATGCGCCCGGTCTGGATCGGCATGGCGGCGCTGGTGATGGGCGGCGGCATCTGGGCCATGCACTTCATCGGCATGCTGGCCTTCCGCATGGACCTGCCGGCCGGCTTCGCCGTGCGCGGCACCGTGCTGTCGCTGCTGGTGGCCATCGCCGCCACCGGGGCGGCCTTCGCCTGGGTCACGCGGCCCCGCGCGCAAGCCAGGGACGTGGCGCCCGCCGGCCTGCTGATGGGCGGGGGCGTCGCCGCGATGCACTACACCGGCATGGCCGCAATGGACATGCAGGCGGCCGTCACCCATTCCATCCCCCTGGTCGCCCTGTCGGTCGTGATCGCCGTCGCCGCCTCCACCGCCGCCCTATGGCTGATGGTCCGCTCGCACGGTGTCGCGCGGAAGCTGTTGGCCGCCGCGGTGATGGGTGCCGCTGTTGCCGGCATGCACTATGTCGGCATGGCCGCCGCCAGCTTCACCATGACCGGCCAGGCCCCGGCGGCGGACGAGTTGAACGGTATCGGGCAACTGACCCTCGCCCTGTATGTCGCCGCCGCCACCTTCGTCCTGCTGTTCCTGGCGCTGCTGGCGGCCTCGCTGGACCAGGCCCGCATCCAGCGCGACCTGCTGGCCAGCGAGGAGCGGTTCCGCGCCGCCGCCGAAGTGGTGGGCGACATCATCTGGACCAACAGCGCTACAGGCGAGATGCTGGGCACCCAATCCGACTGGGCCCGCTACACCGGCCAAACCGAGGCCGGATATCACGGCTTCGGCTGGACCCAGGCGGTCCACCCCGACGACGTGCCGCCCACCGTGGAGGCCTGGAACGAGGCCGTCGCCGCCCGCCGGGTGTTCGTGCACGAGCACCGCCTGCGCCGGCACGACGGCGCCTATCGCCTGTTCGCCATACGCGCCGCCCCCGTATTGGACGGCGGCGGGGTGCTGCGCGAATGGGTCGGCGTCCACGAGGACATCACCGAGCGCCGCCTGGCCGAGGCCGAGCTGCTCGCCGCCAAGGAGCAGGCGGAGGAGGCCAACCGTGCCAAGAGCCAGTTCCTCGCCAATATGAGCCACGAGCTGCGCACTCCCCTGTCCGCCATCATCGGCTACACCGAGATGCTGGAGGAGGAGATCGAGGACGCCGCCGACCCCGCCAGCCTGCTCGGCGACATGACCAAGATCAAGGACAATGCCCGGCACCTCCTGGGCCTCATCAACGACGTGCTGGACATCTCCAAGGTCGAAAGCGGTCGCATGGAGGTCTACGCCGAGTACTTTGACGCCGGGCGCCTGCTGCAGGACGTCGCGGCGACGATGCAGGCGCTGATGGACAAGAATGGCAACACCCTGGTGCTGCAGGCGCCGCCGGACCTGGGCACGATGCACCAGGACGTGACCAAGCTGCGGCAGATGCTGCTGAACCTGCTGAGTAACGCCGCCAAGTTCACCCAGAACGGCACCATCACCCTGTCCGCCGAGCGCTCCGCCCGGCCGGATGGTGTGGATGACATCACGCTGAAGGTTTCCGACACCGGCATCGGCATGACGCCGGAGCAGTTGCAGCACCTGTTCCAGCGCTTCCAGCAGGCCGACGCCTCCACCACGCGCCGCTTTGGTGGCACCGGGCTGGGCCTGTCCATCACCCGGGCCTTCGCCACCATGCTGGGCGGCACCGTGGACGTGGCCAGCGCGCCGGACCAGGGCACGACCTTCATCCTGCGCCTCCCCTTCCATTGGCAGCCGGCACAGGCGTCCGCAACCGACGGCAGCGGGGAAACCGAGGCCGGCCAGCATCCCGTCCTAGTCATAGACGACGACCCGGCGGTGCTCGATCTGATGACCCGCTTCCTACAAAAGGACGGCTTCGCCGTTCGCACCGCCTCCGACGGAGAGACAGGGTTGAGGCTGGCGGCGCAGCTCCGTCCCTCGGTCATCCTGCTGGACATCCTGATGCCGCGGCTGGACGGCTGGGGCGTGCTGTCCCGCCTCAAGGCAGACCCGGCGCTGGCTTCCATCCCGGTCGTGGTCGTCAGCTTCGTTGACGAGCGTGGGCTGGGCTACTCGCTGGGCGCTGCGGACTACCTGGCCAAGCCAGTGGAATGGGATCGCCTGAAACAAGCACTGGACCGGCTCGCGGAGGAAAAGCCGGGCCGGCCCGTGCTGGTGGTGGATGACGACGCCGACACGCGCGACCGGCTCCGCACGATGCTGGCCCGGGACGGCTGGGCCGTGGACACAGCCGCCGACGGCCATGCCGCCCTGCAGCATGTCGCCGCCACCCGCCCGGCGGTAATTCTGCTGGACCTGATGATGCCCGGCATGGACGGCTTCGGCGTGCTGAAGGAGCTGCGCAACCATCCGGACTGGAGCACCATCCCCGTCATCGTCGTCACCGCGATGGACATGACTGCTGCCGACCGGGAACGACTGGGACCGCAGGCGGCGCTAATCCGCAAGGACAGCTCCGACATGCGCGACCTGCTGCACGAGGTGCGGCGCGCGTCCGGCCAGGCGCTCCCGGCTGCCCCGGCCCCGGCCAACACGCCCGCCCGCCGGGCCGAGGAGTTGGAAACCGCGCTGGGCCGCCACAGGGCTTGAAGCACCGCCGGGGCGCCGCAAACCCGTGGCGCCTCTGCCGCGTTGCCGCGCGATGGATCTGACCACCAAGGCCCAAGACATACACCACCGCCTCTGCCGCCTGTATGGCTGTCCCATCGCCTACTTCCATGCGCTGGACCCCCTCAGCGAACTCGTCAGCTCCCTCCTGTCGCACCGCACCCGCAACGCGGACAGCGGTGCCGCCTTCAAGGCCCTGCGCGCCCGTTTCCCGGATTGGGGCACCGTCCTTGATGCCCCCGTCGCCGAGGTGCAGCAGGCCATCGCCCGCGTGACCTGGCCCGAGCAGAAGGCGCCTCGCATCCAGTCCATCTTGCGCGCTATCCAGGCCGAGCGGGGCGAACTGTCCCTGGACTTCCTGGCCGACCTGCCGGTGGACGAGGCCCGCGCCTGGCTGCAGCGTCTGCCCGGCGTCGGTCCGAAGACCAGCGCCGCCGTGCTCAGCTTCAGCCTGCTGCGCCGGGCTGCGTTGCCGGTGGACAGCCATCATCACCGCGTCGCCGCCCGCACCGGGCTGATCCCGGCCGGAATGGCGGTCGGCCCGTCCCACGTCGTGCTGGCCGCGCAACTGCCGCCGGAGTGGGACGC
>DASWOJ010000443.1:0-2035 GCA_036398775.1 Acetobacteraceae bacterium | reverse complement strand
AGCGGTCCCAGCTAGGAGCACGGCAACCGGCGCCGCCGCGAGCAACTGCCGGCGGCTCATGCTGCAGCACTCCCCAACCAGTCATGCAGCATATACAGCGCGAACACCGCCTCCGGATTGCCGCCCATCTCTCCATCATTGAACATGGCGAGCATCTTGACCGCGACCGCGGCCTTGGCCCGATGTCCCGCCTCGGTTATGGGCGTCATGTCATCGAGCTGGTTGTAGGCATCCCAGGCCGCCGCGTCAGCCTTTTCCCAATCCGGATTGGCCTCATCGGCGCCCTCGGCGTGCAGCCGCTGGAACTCGGCGCAGAGCGCCAGCAACTCGGCATCGGGGCTAGGCCCTACGGGTGCGGCAGCAGCGACGCCGGCCAGGACCATAACGGCCGGAGCCGCCGCGAGCAGGTTGCGTCGGTTCATGCCGCAACCCTCCCGACATACACGCCGTCCGTCGTATAGCCCTCCGGCAGCGGTCCATACCGCTCGACCAGACGGGCAATGATCGCTGCGCGAGCAGGTGCGGCCAAGTCCCGCATCAGCGACGCCAACAGCGCCGAGTGACCGTCAAACCTGTCTGGCGAGTTGATGCTCCTATAAAGGTCAAGCGGCCATTTGCGCCGGGGGTGCTGCGTTGGGCGGGCGGCAAAGATAGCCGAAGATTTCGCGTGCGACGAACCGCTTGAGGCATCGGATGATCTCGGGCTTGCTCTTCCCCTCGGCCGTACGCCGGCGGATGTAGTCGAGGGTCGGCTGGTGGCCGCGCATGCGCACGATGACCACACGGTAGAGCGCTGCGTTGGCCTGGCGGTTGCCGCCGCGATTAAGCCGATGGCGGCTGGTCTTGCCGCTGGACGCCGGGATAGGACAGGCGCCACACAGCTTTGCCAAGGCTCCTTCTGAACGGATGCGCTCGGGGTTGTCGCCGACGAGCAGCAGCATCTCGGCAGCTGTCCCTGCTCCCATCCCGTGCGCCTGGACCAGTTCGGGCGCGAGTTGCTGCGTCATCTGCTCGAGGTGGGCATCGTGTCCTTTGATCTCGGCATCGAGTGCCAGCCAGCGCCGTGCGATCGCGCGCAGGCTTGTCTTGGCCGAGGCTGTCGTCGAGGTGAGCGGGCCTGGGCGCAGAGCGGCTAGGTGCCGGATGAGCGTCATCTTTCCGGCAAGACGGTCGAGTTGCTCGCGCAGGGCGTCCGGAGAGCTGACGATGATCGCTTTCAGCGTCTGCATGGCCTGGGTCCGTCCCTTGACCGCTGTGTCGCGGGCGACCTTGAAGTGCCGGATCATCTCCACTGTGCTGGTGCCGGACTTTGGCAGCGCGGCGGCCTGGCCGGCCAGCACGGCACGGGCGGCGCTTTCGGCGTCGAGTGGGTCGTCCTTGCCCTTCTGGCGTCGCAGCTGGCGGTTTGGGCGGTTGACCTCCAGTACCGTGTGGCCGTGCTCGCACAGGAACCGGGAAAGGCCGGCGCCATAGGAGCCGGTGCCCTCGACGCCAAAGGCCTGGACCGGTCCCATGGATTGCGCCCAAGTCTTCAGTGCGCGGTAGCCCTTGCCATTGACCGGGATGGTGATGGCACCGAGGCGGGCACCGAGGGCGCTGATCGCCACGGCGGCATGGGTCAGCTTGTGGGTGTCGACGCCGACGATGACACCGGTGCTGAACGCGTTGGTGCTGGGCGCAGTGTTGGACATGAAGTGAGGCTCCAGGCTGGTTGCGGGGCCTGACGATCCAACGGGCGGACAGGACTGTGATGGGATGGTTGCCCTCAAGCTCCTATGAAGTCACGTTCCGTTCGACCGGCAGGTGCTGCTTGGAGGGCCGACACGTCAACGCAATGACACGGGGTCAGTCGTAAGGTGGGTCAGACCCTCCAAGCAGCATTCATACAATCACAGTCGTAGGGGTTGCCGCGGCGGCTCATCGACCCGACCAGCCCATAGGTGGTCAGCAGCTCGCGATAGATCTCCGACGCGTATTGCGACCCACGATCCGAGTGGTGAATGCAGCCTTTGGGCGGGTTGCGGTTTCTGATCGC
>DASWOJ010000442.1:0-8148 GCA_036398775.1 Acetobacteraceae bacterium | reverse complement strand
GGCACGATCCGGTTCTGGTCGGAGGGATGCGCGCAGCTTTATGGCTGGACGGCGGCGGAAGCGGTCGGCAGGAACGTGCACGAGTTGCTGCGCACCGTGTTCCCGGTGCCGTTGGCCGAGGTGGAAACAGCCCTGGAGCGGGATGGCGGATGGACCGGCGATCTGCGCCATCGTGCCCGCGACGGGCATGAGGTGGTCGTCATGTCCCGCAAGGTGCTGCGCCGGGATGCCGACGGGCGGCCCGTGGCCGTGCTCCAGCCTCTCACGGACGTAACCGAGGCACGACGGGCTGAGCGGGAGCGGCGCCGCGCCGATGCATTGCTGCGCACGATCATCGGCGCTGCACCGGGCCTGATCTACGCAAAGGACCGGCAAGGGCGGATATTGCTGGCGAACAGGGCGGTGCTGGACCTGCTCGGCAAAACATGGCCCGAGGTGGAGGGGCGCACGGCCTTCGAGTATCTGGACAACTGCGCCCATGCCGAAGCGGTGATGGCGAACGACCGCCGGGTCATGGAGCAGGGGCAGGGCGAGGAACTGGAGGAGCCGTTCGGGAGGGAGGGCGGCCAGCCACGGGTCTTGCTTTCGACGAAAACGCCGATGCGTGACCCGGACGGTCAGGTTGAGGGACTGGTCGGCGTGTCGGTGGAAATCACCGGGCGCAAACGGACCGAGGAGCGGCTGCGCTTGATGGTGCACGAGCTGAACCATCGCGTGAAGAACATGCTGGCCACCGTGCAATCCATCGCCGTGCAGACGCTGCGTGGCGGTGATCCGGCTGTTCGCGGGGTCCTTGAGGCACGGCTGCAGGCTCTGGCTGCCGCGCACGACGTGCTGACGCGCACGAACTGGGACGGGGCGGAGTTGGATGATGTCGTGGCCGGCGTCCTCGCCCCGTATGCCGGGCGGGACGGCGGGCGTTTCCATGTGTCCGGACCGCCGGTGCGGCTGCAGCCGCGCGCTGCCCTGGCGATTGCGATGGGGCTGCACGAGCTGGCGACGAATGCCCTGGGGCATGGCGCCCTCTCGCCGGCTGCGCCCAAGGGCTGGGTTGACCTGCGCTGGGCCAAGTCGGGTGGCCGGATTCGCCTGGTCTGGTCTGAGCACGGCGGTCCGCCCGTGACGCCGCGGCCGCGACGTGGTTTCGGCACACGCCTTGTCGAGCGCAGCCTGGCGCAGGACCTGGCCGGAACGGTCCAGATTGCATTCGATCCTGAAGGCATGACATGCACCGTCAGCGCGCCGCTGACTGAGGTGGCTGCGTCCGAAGAGATCATGGCGTTCCTGGATGTAGCCGGAGAGACACGACATTGATGGCGGGGGATGGGCTGACCGGGCTGCGGGTCCTCGTCGTGGAGGACGAGGCGCTGGTCTCGATGCTGATCGAGGATTTCCTGGAGGAATTGGGCTGCGAAGTGGTCGGCGTGGCGTCGCGTCTCGAGGATGCGATGGAGAACGCGCGCACGCTGGAGCTGGATGCTGCGGTGCTGGACGTGAACTTGGCCGGGCACCTGAGCTACCCGGTCGCCCAAGCGTTGCGCGCCCGCGGCGTGCCGGTGGTGTTTGCGACGGGCTATGGAACCGAGGGCCTGCCGGTGGAGCTGCAACAGTTTGCAGTGCTGTCGAAGCCGTTCCGGCAGGAGCAGCTCGCCAAGGCGCTGAGCGACACGCAAACCCGCTTGTAGGCGTCGGCTGGCCTACTCCGCTGCCGGCCCAGTGTAGAATGCCGGCCATTGCCGCTGCACCACCGGGCTGTCCGGCGCATAAGCCAGGCAGGTGCCCAGCATCATCGGCTTGCCCGCCGTTTCGGTCGCGTTCGGCGCGGCGTCCGCGGCAGGCGGGCGCTTGCTCCGCACGGCATACAGCGTTTGGAACGCCACCGTCCCCATCTGGCCCAGCAGCTCCCGCAGGTGCGTGCAGCCGTGCACGCCGCCCACCCGCTCGTTCGCAGCCTTGATGAAGCCGCGGCCGATCTTCAGTCCGGCAAGCCGCGCGAAGTTCGGCGCGGCCGACGGGCAGATGGCATAGGGGCCATATTCCGTAGCTGCCTCGAACGCGGTGATGACCATGTCCTCCGACACGGTCATCCGCGCCAGCATCCCGTGCAGCGGGATGCCCGGCTCGATCACGCCCCGGTCATGGTTGCTGAACGGGTAGGACTTCGTGTCGGTCAGCCGCGCCTCGATGTCGAACAGCCCGTCGGCCCGGCGATAGCCGTGCAGTTCGATGGCGCGCGTGTGCAGCAGCTCGCGTTCGGCGGGCGGGCTGAGGGGCATTGGTGGTCTCCCTAGATGAAGCGCGCCAGCCGCACGGCGGTATGGCCGCGGCTGGGGCGCAGGCTGGGCATCACCAGCAGGCAGTCGTCATGTGGGGTGCGTATCTCCGTCGTGCCATCCAGCGCGATCAGCGTATTGCGCCGCGGCACGACGTGTCCCCCCCGGAACGATTGCAGGAAGGTGAAGCCGCTGGTCGTCGCGGTGATGGTCGTCGTGACCTCCGCCCGGCGCACCGCGCACGGCGTGGGGGCCGGCACGTCGGCCAGCCCGGTCTGGTGCAGCAGCGCGTCCACGCAGGCCTGCGCCACGGCCACGGTGCCGGGCTGCCAATGCTGTCCGGCCTCGACCAGGCAGGCGGTGCTGTCGCCCGCTCCGGTGAAGCGCGGATAGTCTATCAGGCGCGGCCCGGTGGCATGGCCGGTGTCCGCCACGACCAGCTCCGGCACGCCGATCGCCGACGCCAGCGCCAGGCCGCGCGGGGTGGGGCCGGACAGGATCAGCGGGTCGGACGGCCACAGCATGGAGTGCAGGTCCAACAGCACGTCCACCGTTTCCACCAGCGGGCGCAGCTCCCGTGCCCGGTCCAGCTCGCAGCTCCGGCGCGGCCCGTCCAGCACCGCCGGGTTCCAAAGGCGGTTCATGTCCTCGTCCAGGAAGCGGGACGCCGTGGGGTGCTCCGGGTCCCAGCGCGCGAACGCCGCCATGTTGGCGAAGCCAAGGGTCAGGCTGCCGCGCAGCGGCCGGATGCCGGCTCGCATCATGCGGTCCAGCACGACGGCGCCGGCGATCTCGTTGCCATGCAGCAGCGCCACCAGCGCCACATGCGGGCCGGGTTGGGCGGAGCCGAAGGTGGTGAAGCCCGGCACCCCGGTGTTTCCCGCGGTCCAGGGCTGGATGTCCGGCGGCTGCAGGTCCACCGCGAAGTGCGGCACGCCGGCCAGGTCGGTCACGCCGCCATCCGGGCCGCGAGGCGGCGGATGAAATCGTCGCACGCCGCAAGCTCGGACGCCGCGATCCATTCGTCGGGCTGGTGCGCCTGGGCGATGTCGCCGGGACCGCACACGATCGTCGGGATGCCCGCGGCCTGGAACACCCCGGCCTCAGTGCCATAGCTGACCTTGCCGGTGCTGTTGGACCCCGTGAGCTGCCGGACCAGCCCGGTCAGCTCGTGCGCAGGGTCGAGCGACAGGGCCGGCACGTCGTTCAGGACAGCGAAGCTGAAGCCCGCCGCGGGATCAACGGCGCGCATCGCCGGAGCGATCCGCGCCTCGACGTGGCGGCGCAGGCGGTCCAACTCGGCGCCGCGGTCGGTGGCGGGGATGCCGCGATACTCCACCTCGAACCAGGCGTGCTCCGGGATCATGTTCAGGGCGCCGCCGCCGGTCATGACGCCGACGTGGACGGTGCTGTGCGGCGGGTCGAAGCCGTCCTCGAACGGGCCTTCGGCGGCGATGCGCCGGGCATCGGCGGCGAGCCACGCCACCGCCTCCGCCGCGGCATGGACGGCGTTGACGCCCTGGGCCGGGGCGCTGCTGTGGCCGCCGCGCCCGCGCACGTCCACCCGCACCGCCGTGCGGCCCTTGTGCGCCAGGACCGGCTGCATGAGCGTGGGTTCGCCGACGATGCACAGCGCCGGGCGCGGGCCGCCCAAGCCCATGTCGGCGATCAGGCCGTGGACGCCCAGGCACCCCACCTCCTCGTCATAGCTCAGCAGCAGGTGGACCGGGCGGCGCAGCCCGGCCGCCTGCAGGCCCGGCACGGCGGCGAGCATGGCGGCCACGAAGCCCTTCATGTCCGTGGCGCCGCGCCCCTGCAGCCGTCCGTCGTGCGATGACAGCGAGAATGGGTCCGTGCTCCAGGCCTGGCCGTCCACCGGCACGGTGTCCACGTGGCCGGACAGCGCGACGCCGCCTTCCGTGTGCGGGCCGATGATCGCGTGCAGGTTCGCCTTCTGCCCCGCGGCGTCGGTGGTGATGCGGTAGCCCACACCGAGATGGTCCAAGTAGGCGCGCACCCAGCCGATCAGGGCAAGGTTGGAATTGCGGCTCGTGGTGTCGAAGCCGACCAGTGCGGCCAGGATCTCGGTCGTGGTCGGTGCCATGCACGCCACATTACAGGCCCAGCCCGGCGCGGCAACCGTAGGGATGCCCGGCTCTGCGGCCATCTCGCGGCGGCCCCGGCGCATCGCGGGGGGATTGCGGGACTGGCGGATCGTCCCGCCGTCATGTACCCCGGGGAGGCTTTGAAAAGGAACGGTGGCCAAGGTTTTGCGCAGCCCGATGTCTTGCCGTCCGCACGGCTCCCAGGCCGCGGCCCTGCGGACAGGCGGGTAAGGCAGGCCGTGGCTGGCAGCCTGCATCCGCTGCACCGCTTATGGCGCGGCCTGCCCCAGGGGCCGCGGCGGAGGCTGGTGACGGGCGGCGCGTCCCTGCTGGCGCCGCGTCCGGACCGTCCGCCGCCGCCGGTCCGGCATGGCATCGCCGTAGGCGGGGAGTTGGACCGCGCCTCCGGCCTCGGGGAGGGCGCGCGGCTGATGCTGCACGGCCTGCAGGCGCTGGGCGTGCCGTGCTGGCCGCTGCGCCCCAACGAGACGCTGCCGCCTGGCGCCGCGCTGGTGCTGCACACGACGGCGCCGGGTACTCCGGTGGCGCTGCTGCGTATGGGACGTGCTGCGGTGCGGGGGCGGCGGGTGATCGGATACTGGGCGTGGGAGTTGCCTGTAGCGCCGGAGGCATGGCGGGCCGGACCGCCCTTCGTGCACGAGGTTTGGGCGCCGTCGCGGTTTTCCGCCGACGCGTTGCAGCCGCTGCTGCCGGAACGGGTGCGCGTGGTGCCGCATCCCGTGGCTGCGCACCCGCCGTCGGCGTCGGACCTGCGCCGGGCGGATTTCGGTCTGCCGGACGGGGCGGTCGTCACCTTGGCGTCATTCAGCCTCGCGTCCAGCTTCGTCCGCAAAAATCCGTTGGGGGCCATCGCAGCGCACCGGCTGGCCTTCGGGACGCGTGAGGACCGGCTGCTGCTGCTGCGCGTCGGCGACCCGCACCACTTTCCCGCCGACTTCGTGCGGTTGCGGGAGGCTGCGGCGGCTCTGCCGAACGTGCGGCTTGACACGCGCACGCTGCCGGCCGCGGACCTGCACGCGCTGACGCTGGCCTGCGACATCGTGCTGTCGCTGCATCGCAGCGAGGGCTTCGGGCTGGTCCCGGCCGAGGCGATGCTGCTGGGCGTGCCCGTGGTGGCGACGGGGTGGTCCGGCAACATGGAATACATGGACGAGGACAGCGCCGCCCTGGTGCCATATGCCCTGGTGCCGGCGGTGGACCCGCGCGGCGTGTTCGAGGCGCCGGGCGCAGTCTGGGCCGAGCCGGACCTCCGTGCCGCGGCGGCCCACCTGGCGTGGCTGGCCGATGACCCGGCGGCCCGGCGTGCGCTGGGCCTGGCCGGGCAGGCGGCAGCGCAGCAGCGGCTGGGAACGCAGGCGCTGGCGGAGGCGGTGCGCGGCCTAGGGCTGGCGGTGCCGGCGTGAGGGTATTGGTCTGGCAGTGGGGTCGCCGCGGTGCCGGGCCGCGCTATGCGGCGGAGTTGGCGCGCAGCTTCGGCCAGGCGTCCGGCACGACAAGCCTGCTGTCGCTGGCGGCTGGCGCCGAACTTCTGCGCTCGGCCGAGCCGCCGCCGTGCGACCTGCCGTTCCCGACCTATGGCGGCGTGGCCGGCTTCGCGCTGCGGGCGCTGCGAGCGCCGTTGATCGTGCCGGGGCTGGTGCGGTGGCTGCGGCAGGAGCGGGTGGACGTGGCGCTGTGCGCGATGCCGGCGCCGTTGGACCTGGTGATGGCGGCGGCGCTGCGCCGGGCCAGGGTGCCGTTCGCCGTGGTGGTGCACGATGCCGACAGCCATCCCGGCGACGGCTTTCCATTGCAGATGCGGCTGCAGCGCCAGCTGACCGGCCAGGCGGATGGGCTATTCGCGCTGAGTGCCCACGTCGCGGACCGGCTGGCGGAGCAGGGTGCGGCGGGGCGGCTGCTGATGACCGGGTCGCTGCCGCCCTTCGCCTTCGGGCCGCCGCCGCCGCCGCCGGGGACGCATGGCGGACGGCTGCGGCTGCTCTCGTTCGGACGGCTGCTGCCCTATAAGGGGCTGGACCTGTTGGCGGACGGGCTGGCGCGGCTGGGCGCGCGGGACGACCTGGAGGTGCGGGTGGTGGGCAGCGGGCCGGAGTCCGCCGTGCTGGACGCGCTGCGGGCGCTGCCCGGCGTTACCGTGGAGAACCGCTGGGTGCCGGAGGACGAGGTGGGCACGCTGCTGGCCTGGTCGGACGCGCTGGTGCTGTCGCACCGCGAGGCCAGCCAGAGCGGGGTCGCGGCTGCAGCCATCGCGGCGCGGCGGTGGATCGTGGCGACGCGGGTGGGGGGCCTGCAGGAGCAGTTGCAGGGGGTGCCGGGGGCGATCCTGTGCGAGCCGGATGCGGGAAGCTTGGCGGAGGCGTTGGGGCGGCTGGTCGAAGTTGGGACCACGGTTCAGACAACTGACGTTGTCGGCGTTGAGTGGGCGAAAGTGTCGAGGCGGATGATCCAGGCATTGAATGAGCTCCAGCATAGCTGAACCAATTGATCCCGCCTTTGTTGGGGTGGCCCGCATTCGCTGCCTAGCATCTGCGATGGACATAGTTTCATTGCAGGTTCCTCAAGCCGCATTCTAGCGCCTGGGTTCGTGCTACGCGTCAACGCCTTGCGCCCGCATATCGGCGGCCGACCGCATGCTGATGCAGCAAGCCTCGAAAGCTGCCGGTCTCCGCTCTCGCTACAGGTGAGACTTGCCGCCTCGACTCAAGGCTAGGCACTCTGCCAAGCGGTCCCATACTTGTGAACGAAGGCAGTCCGCCCGGGTGCGCGGTTCACAAGGGATACGGCCGTATTGCAACTGAGCAAGGCAGGGCAAATTCGAACATGGACACGGCAGTGCAGGTTACCAAGACTCCGCTGACTCCGCCCCCTGCTGCGGGCGCCCGATACACCCTGATGGCGCAGGCGCTCCACTGGGTCACGGCCGCGCTGATGTTCGTCATCCTGCCATTGGCCTGGGTGATGGTGAACATGGGGCGGGACAATCCCGACCGCACGACCCTGTTCACGCTGCACAAGTCGGTCGGCCTGACCATTCTGGCATTGGTCGCCGTGCGGCTGCTCTGGCGCCACAGGAACCCGGCGCCGGCCCTGCGCCATACCGCGCGATGGGAAGCCTCGGCAGCCCGGGCGTCCCACTGGCTGCTGTATGCGATCCTGATCGGAATGCCCGTCTCCGGCTACCTGCTGTCCGCAGGCAGCGGGCGGCCGATCAGCTACTTCGGGCTGTTCAGCATCCCGGGCATGCCGAAGAACGAAACCATGGACGGAGTCGCGACCTGGCTGCATGTCGCAACGGGTCAGTGGGCCGTTTACGCGCTGATCCTGCTGCACCTGGCCGCGACGGCGTGGCACGTCGTGGTGCGGCGCGACGGGCTGCTGGGACGTATGCTGCCGGCGCAGCAGGAGGGGGCGTAGCGGGAGGCGGTCAGCCGTCCCTGGTCCCCGGCCCGAAGTAGCTGCAGCTTTCCTCGTTGCTGTCACGATGCACCGTCACCCGCGCCAGTCCGGCACAGACTGGCGCCAAACCTCGCCAGATCCACACTGCCAGGTTCTCCAGGGTTGCCAGCCCGAGGCCCGCCACCTCATCCAGGAAACGGTGGTCCAGCCCGTCCCGCACCCCGGCCAATACCTGCTCGAACATGCCGAGGTCCACGATCATGCCGGTCGTCGGGTCGGGCGTGCCGCGCACGGCGACCTCGGCCCGGTAGGAGTGGCCGTGGATGCGCCGGCTCGGTCCGGCATCCACAGCG
>DASWOJ010000441.1:0-1506 GCA_036398775.1 Acetobacteraceae bacterium | reverse complement strand
GCGCCAGAGCTGCGCATCCAGTGGACGAAGCCCTGCAGCGCCGGGGCGTGGGTGGCGGTGTAGGCCAGGGCGGCGGACAGCAACTCGTCCAAAGGCTCCGCCGCCTCCGCGCCCAGCCGGGCCAACAGGCGGGCGCGTCCGCCGAGCGGCCCCAGGGCCTCGGACAGCAGCGCATGCGGAGTCACATAGTCGGCGCGGGATCGCAGGGTGGACAGGAATGTCCATGCCTGCCGCCATGCCTCCCGCTCCCCGGCGCGGTCGCGTAGCGCCTCCCACAGCGTACCCTTGCGGTCCATCGCCAGCCGCATCAGGCTGTCATCCGTCAGCCCGCCGAGCGGGCTGGTCAGCACGCAGGCGACGGCTAGATCATCCTCCGGCAGCAGCACGGCGTCACAGGCCGACAGCATGTCCTGCACTGCGGCCTGCTCCGTCAGCACCAGCCGGTCCAACCCGGCCACCGGTACGCCGCGCGCCTTCAGCGCCCGGACCAGCGCCCGCGCGAAGTCGCCCCGGCGCCGCACCAGCACCAGCACGTCGCCGGCCTGCAACGGGCGGTCGCGGCTTTGCAGCCGCACTCCGTCGCGCAGCTCGCCGTCTATGTAGCGGGCCAGCGCGTCGGCCAGGCGCTGCGGCGCGGACACCAGGCCCATGTTGCGGTCGGGCACTGTCCAGGGCGCGGCGGCTTCCTCCTCCGGCAGGGGCGTCAGCGGCCACAACTCCACCTGCCCGGCGAAACCGGCGCGGTCGGCGAAGTGGTGCAGCGTCTCGTCTTCCGCCACGCCGCGCGCCGCCACCGGGTCGGCGAATACCGCGTCCACCAGGTCCAGCACCGGCTTGGTCGAGCGGAACGACACGTCCAGCGTGACATCCCGCCATTCCTGCGCCGAGCCGCCGACCCGGGCGGCCATGCGGTCGTGGCTGCGCCCGAACTCCTCGGGATCGGCGCCCTGGAACGAGTAGATGCTCTGCTTCGGATCGCCGACGGCGAAGAAGGTGCGGGCGGGGGCGCCGCGGCCCTCCACCTGCTCTGCCCGGGCGCCCTGCCCGGCGAAGAATTCCTCCGTCAGCCGGTGGGCGATCTGCCACTGTTCCGGCGCGGTATCCTGCACCTCGTCCAGCAGCAGGTGGTCTATGCCGCCGTCCAGCTTATACATCACCCAGGCCGCGCCGGGGTCCACCAGCAGGCGGGAGGTGCGGCCGATCAGGTCGCCGTAGTCCAGGAAACCCATGTCCTGCTTGCGCCCGGCATAGGCGTGCAGCACCGGTTTCGCCAGGCGCAGCAGCGCGGTGGACGCCTGGGCGACGCGCAGGGCACGGCGGCTGTCCTCAACGGCGACGACGCGCTCTTGCTCGGCTGACAGGGCTGCGGCGATGGAGGGATGCTTTTCCGCCAGCTTCTTGGCGGAGAAGACGCTGACAGCGCGGGGGGTGCCGTCGCCTTTCAGCAATTCGCCCAACCACTCCGCCCAATGCTCCCGGCGGTCGGCGGCGTCCAGGCCCAGCCAG
>DASWOJ010000440.1:0-2546 GCA_036398775.1 Acetobacteraceae bacterium | reverse complement strand
CAGTTGCTGGCGGCGATCTGCGCCCGCCACGCGACCGGAAAAGTGCGCTCACCGGGAGGACTGCTACGGCGCAGGGTGGAGCTGCACCAGGCAGGCGGATCGCGGCTGGACCAAACCCTGTTCGGGCTGGCTGACAAGCTGAACGGCAACAAGCGCCGGGGTGCTGGCACCGAGCAGAAGTGAGGCGGCCACAGTAGTTCTTGATATGTTCCTGCTTGTCACCTAGGGGTCACGCCACAGGACGGGTGCTGGATTCACGCTAAGCCGTCCCATGAAGGGTAGAGTTCACCTGCTACGGTTCAGGCCCGTGCAGGAACAGGGGCTTGCGGGCCGCCCGGCAGGAGGAGTCCAATTGGGACAGGAGGGGCCATTGCGCGCCGCGCTTTACTGCCGGGTATCCACCGCCGACCAGTCCTGCGCGCGCCAGGAGCGCGACCTCGCCGCCTTTGCCGAGCGCGCCGGCTACGAGGTGGTCGGCACCTATATGGAAACCGCGTCCGGAGTGAGGCTTGACCGGGCCGAGCGGCGCAAGGTGCTGGCCCTCGCCCAACGGCGTGAGATTGATGCTGTGCTGGTGACGGAGCTGTCGCGCTGGGGGCGCAGCACGACCGACCTGCTGGCCACGCTCAAAGAGCTGGAGGCCCAGCGCGTGTCGCTGGTGGCGCTGAACGGGATGGCGTTCGACCTCACGACACCGCACGGGCGCATGATGGCGACGCTGCTCGCCGGCATTGCCGAGTTCGAGCGCGAGCTGACCGTGGAGCGCATCCGCTCGGGCATCGCGGCGGCCAAGGCGCGGGGCAAGAAGCTGGGTCGCCAGCCCGGGCAGCGGCCGAAGTCGGATCGGCTGGCGCCCAAGGTGCTGGCCCTCGTCGCCCAGGGCCGCAGCTACCGCCTGGTCGGGCGCGAGGTCGGCTTGAGCAAGAACACCGTGTACAGCATCGTCAAGCGCCACCGCGTGGAGGCGGTGAGCGGCGGATGAACGGGACCACGCGCGTGCCGACGCGGATTCGCCACGGGGCGTTGGCGTTCGGGTTCGCCCTTTCTCTGCTCGTCGCCTCCCAGCCAGGACACGCCGACACGCCAGCTTCCCTGCCTGCCCAGCTCGAAATCATCTGGTCCACGCCGATCACGACGGAGATGACCCCGCAGGGCACCTTTGGCAGGAGCGAAGGCCTTGTGCTTGATGCGGCCGCCATGGCGCCGGACGGGACGGCCATGCTCCTTGGCGCTGTGATCGGCGGCCAGCGTCCAGGGCGCGTGCTGCTCTGGGACGCCGAGAAGGCCGGACCAGATGCCGCCGTTCCCCTCGCGCTGTCGAAACCCGACTCGCCTGGTCCGCTGTCCATTTGGAGTTGGTTGCCCGCTGAGCCAAAGCCCAACCGCAGCCCAGCGGTCCTGAGCCTGGCTCTTGGTGCAGGAGGCGAGACGTGGCTGAGCGGGTTCTCCAACAGCTACATGGGGATAGCTTCAGACGTCCACCGCGATGCCTACCTCGCAAAGCTGGACGGGGTGGGAAAGCTGGTTTGGGAGCGGAGCTACGGCACGGGAGGATGGCTCGCCATTGAGAGCATGGCGCCAACCGCCACAGGCGGCGTGGTCGGCGTCGGCCGCGGCTTGGACGTGTCATGGCTGGCCAAGATCGCTGCCGACGGAACGCTGCTGATGGAACGCGGCTTCGGCAACGGGAAAGGGGCTGTGGTCGTGCCGTTGCGCGATGGCCGGTTCCTGATTGCCGGGTACACGGCCGAGGGCCGGGCGGCCATGTACCAGGACGATTTCTCGACGTGGGTGCTCGACGAGGCAGGCGACCTGCATGGGCCGACGCCCGTGCGAGAAGCGCTGAACCGGGCAAGCGGCAGTTATTACGGGCACGTCGCCGCGTCCGCGGCGGCCGATGGGGCCTACGTTGCGTCCAATTGGAGCGACACGTCCCATCCCCAAGCAGTCGAGGTTGCCCGCGTAGGTCCGGACGATGCCCTGCTCTGGCGCCACGCGCTGCCAGGCACCATCAGCGCCACAGACGCCCGCGCGATTTACTTCAACACCTGCAACCCGGCGCTGGCGACGCTTGCTGACGGCGCCTCGCTCGTCGCCTGTGCGCTGAACGGCCAAATCCAGCTTTACCGCTTGGATCGTGACACCGGAGCGCAAAAGGCTGTTCGGCTGCCGTTGCCGGAGTGCCAACGCGACCATCCAGCGGCCCTGTTCCTGATGACACGTCGCGACGGGACGGTGCTCCTGGGCGGGTCAAGGCCAGGGAACAACGTGGCCGGGAACTGTAGCTGGCTGGGGTGGCTGGTCATGAAAGCCGAATGACAGCCGACGTCTCGTGTTCACGTCCTGTCTGCTAAACGTGAATCCAGCCGCCCCCCTTTAGCGTGACCCCGTGTAGCGCAGCGCAAGGTATTGCGATCCCCTGTCCGAATGGTGCACGAGCCCGTCATCACGGACCGGACGGCGCTGGTGCAAGGCCTGCTCCAGGGCATCCAGCACGAAGCTCGCGTGAGCGGTCCGCGACACCCGCCAGCCGACGATGCGCCGGG
>DASWOJ010000439.1:0-1628 GCA_036398775.1 Acetobacteraceae bacterium | reverse complement strand
TGACCTGCCCCCTTTTGCCGTACCAGCCATAAAGCGGAAGTCCTGGTTGCAAGGTTAATAGATTTCGGTGGTGGCGGAGGATCGCGTTGCATCGCCAGCGCGCTGGCGATGCAACGCGGCGAACTTCGCCGGGGCCATTCGCTGGCAACTGCTGTGCAGCCTGACCTCGTTGTAGTCCTGCCGCCAGGCGGCGATGGTGGTCCTGGCCTGGCTCAGCGTCTGGAACCACTGTTCATTCAGGCACTCGTCACGGAACTTGCCATTGAAGCTTTCGATGTAGCCGTTCTGCATAGGGCGGCCCGGCTCGATCAGGATGTGCCGGATGCCGTGGGTGCTGGCCCAGGCCATGAAGGCCCGGCTGGTGAACTCCGGTCCGTTGTCGGTGCGCACCGCCTGCGGGTAGCCCCTGAAGAGCGCCGCCTGGTCCAGCAGCCGCGTGACGTACTGCCCCGAGATGCCCCAGTCCACGGCAATGCTCACACATTCGTGGCTGAAGTCGTCGGCCACGGTCAGGCACTTGATGCGCCGCCCGGTGCTCAGGCTGTCACTCACAAAATCCATGCTCCATACCTCATTGACGCCCTGCGCCAATTGCAGCGGCACGCGTTCGCTGGCCGCCCGTCTGACCTTCCTGCGTTTGCGCACCGCCAGGTTGGCTGCGCTGTACAGCCGGTACACCTTCTTGTGGTTCACACTCGGGAAGTCCGGGCGTAGCAGGTCGTGGATGCGCCGGTAGCCAAAGCGTCTGCGTGCATGGGCGATCTCGATGATCTTGCCGCTGAGTTCTTTCGTCATGGCGTTAACCTCGGGTGGGTGACGGTAGCTGTCGCGGGAGAGCCCCACCAGCCGGCATGCACGGCGCTCGGACAGATCGCATTGTTCGATCATTACCAGCACCGCGGCGCGTCTGGCGGGTGGGGCTAGCGCTTTACCCCGAAGGCGGTGTTCAGCGCGTGGATGTCCAGATGGGCCTCGGCCAGCAGCTTCTTCAGCTTGTTGTTCTCGGCTTCGAGCTCCCGTAGCCGCTTGGCGTCGGGGACGTCCATGCCGCCGTACTTGGCCCGCCACTTGTAGAAGGTGGCGTCGCTGAAGCCGCCTTTGCGGCACAGCTCCTTGATCGGTAGACCTGCTTCAGCTTGTTTGATGAAGCTGATGATCTGCTCTTCGGTGTATCTGCTCTTTCTCATGGCCGTCATTCTCCGGGTTGACGGACTTCGCTGCCATTACGTTGGTACGGCAGGGTGGGGGCAGGTCACCCAAACCTCCATGCAGAAGCAGCAGCGGATGGCCTAGGAAAGGCCCGGTCGCCTCGTAGTAGATGCCGGCATCCTCTCTCTCGAAGATTTCGCCGCTTTGATGGTCGAGCATAGCGTCCCCTAAGGCCTAACGCCTGAATTAAGCCGACCCGCGAAGCGGGTTCGGTTTGAATGAGTTGTTAGGTGGGGATGCCAGAGCACACCCACCGCCTGACTCAAGATTGCCACAAAGCCGCAGCCTTGGGTCTGCCCAGAACACCGTGGCGCGCGATGGCGCCGAAGGAATGACAAGCGGAGTGCGGCAGCCCCCACGGCCCGAGACTGACGCAGACGATCCGCTCGCAACAACGTCAGCACCGCCGCCGGCGCCGA
>DASWOJ010000438.1:0-3961 GCA_036398775.1 Acetobacteraceae bacterium | reverse complement strand
ATCCGTCCTGCCAGCGCCAACTCAGCTTCACGTGTGACCCTGCTTTGAACCACGCCAAGGGCGCTTCGTCGGGCAGCATGGGACAGATCTCCGGACCCACCCTGTTCCGCAGCTTCTTTCTCGGCGGCTTCGAGTGCTCGTCGCATCGCCGCATAGATGGTCGTCGGCTCGATTTGATCGCCGCGTCACGGCATGACCTCCTCGCCCCCGAGGACTATCAGCAGCTCGCGTGTCATGGGATCAGGGCCGCACGCGACGGGGTGCGTTGGCACCGGGTGGAGGGCGTTCCAGGCTGCTACGACTGGTCGCCGGTTCTCCCCCTGCTGCGGGCGGCCGAGGTCGCAGGCGTTCAAGTGGCGTGGGACCTTTGCCATTTCGGCTGGCCCGACCACCTCGACGTCTTCTCGGCTGCCTTCGTGGAGCGCTTCGCCCGCTATGCCGCCGCCTTCGCCCGTTTGCACCTCGAAGAGACCGGGCGCCCACCCCTAGTCTGCCCGATAAACGAGATCTCCTACCTGGCCTGGGCAGGCGGCGAGGTCGCGCGCATGAACCCCGGCACACGCGGCCGCGGGGCCGAACTGAAGCGCCAGCTCGTGCTGGCGACACTGGCGGCCACCCTGGCGATGCGTGCGGCCGCACCGGGCACGCGCGTGCTGGCCATCGATCCCGTGATCCACGTCGTGCCGGGCCAGGGCAAGGGGCCACGACAGGCTGCTGCCCAAACCTGCGCGCAGTTCGAGGCCTGGGACATGCTGGCCGGACGCAGAGCCCCTGAGCTTGGGGGTGGTCCGGAGATGCTCGATGTGCTGGGGGCGAACTACTACTGGAACAATCAGTGGGTCCACCGTGGCCGCGCCCTGGCGCCCACCGATCCACGACGAAAGCCTCTCAGCGCGCTGCTCGCCGCGCTGCATGCGCGGTACGACCGTCCCTTGTTCTTGGCTGAGACAGGCATCGAGGGCGACAAGCGCGCGGATTGGCTGCGCAGCGTCGCCACGGAGGTGCAGGCCGCTGTCCACGCCGGCGTTCCCATGGAAGGTGTCTGCCTATACCCCGTGCTGTCGCACCCTGGCTGGAGCAACGGCCGCATGTGTCCCAACGGCCTGTTCGAGATGCAGCCGCGGCACGGCTTGAGGCCGGTTTACGATCCTCTGGCCGCCGAGCTTCGCCAACAACAAGCTCTCTTTGAAGCCTTGTTCCAGAACGGAGAAGAACTGTGCTTGTTGGTCAGCGGTGGGCTTCAAAGCTGATCAGCGCAATAAAGCTTCAAAAACGCTTGGTCTTCCTGGGTCCGGCGTCCGCATTGCTTCTCAGCTAGTCAAAGAACCAACCGACCCTGGTAGTCGCCGAACCACACTTGGCGCGCTGGCCCTATGGCCTATTCCTGGCTGTCCAAGACTGCCGTGCCGGCTTCCCACGCCTCGGCCGACGTTCGGAACCGCCCCGACGATTGCCGCACGCTCCTGTCATCCTCCTCGTCGTAGACCTCCCAGCCGTATGGCCGGACGCCGCTCCCCTTCAGGCAGACCCGGAGCCTGAATCGCGAGTACCCCCTCACGAGAAGGGCAGGCATCGTCACTGAAGGCTGGCCCAGGCGGTGCAACATCAGAAGTCAGCCCAGCTTTAAGTTGGATGCGGCTTGCTTACCGCGCTCGGCTACGACGTCGTAGCTAACCTTTTGGCCGTCGTTCAGGCTGTTGATCCCAGCTGCCTGCAAGGCCGTGATGTGCACGAACACGTCCTTGCTGCCGTCCTGCGGCTGGATGAAGCCGAAGCCCTTGTCAGGGTTGAACCACTTGACTGTTCCGCTCGCCATGTCTGCTGCCTTCCTGCCTAAACAGGGCACATCGTAGCGTTGACACGACCAGGGTGCCAGGCCTGCTGAGGAAACTCAGCTAAGCACCCTGGAGGTCAAGAGCAGGGGAGGGGAGCGCTGGCCAGCATGACCGATGAGACCCGGCAAGCGGCCTTCAGAGCGGCCAGCGCGAGTTGGCGCCCTCCGCACGTGCCGCCACCAACAGCTTGGCCATGACCTGGTTGGGGCCGTCCTGCGACGCCGTGCGCTCGATTTCAGCCCAGTTGAACCGGACGGTGTCTGTGGCCCGATCCCATTGGGCTACAGTCTGCGCCGAGGTCGCCACGTTCTGACTTAAGCCGCACGGTGCTGTGTTGCTGGCGGCCGTGGTAAGGGCGGGCTCCGGCATGGGCGGCTTGGGGCCACCTAGCTGCCCTTGCTGGTCCTGCTGATCATCTGCCTCGGCGCCCGGCGTGCCGTCTGCGGTCGCCATGTGTTCGGGAGCGGCTTCAAGTGCCTGGACCTCGCGCCCGGGCTTCGCGTCAGCATGATCTTGCGACCGAGCCGCCTCGGCGGTGCCAGCCCGCGGCTTCGGCTTGGGGCCGGGCCGCTTGCGCACAGGCGGCGCAACCGGGTCGGCGATGCTGCCATCGGCGTCGACAGAGCCACCCACGGCATCGTCACTGTCCATCATGGCCAGCGGTTCGGGCGTGGCAGCCGTCTTCGGCTTGCGTCCTCGGCGCGCCGGGGCAGGGGCTTCGCTCAGGACGGCCAGGACCTGCTCAGGAGAGGTGGCAAAGTTGCTGCTGCGGGCGGCCTTCGGCTTGCGAGCCATATGCGATCCTTCTGGTTCAGAACCGTCCTGATACGGCATCAACGGGTTGGTGAGAACCAGCCCGCTGCGAGAGGGGCTGTTCTCCTCCTGCTGAGGCGGCCGCATCACGGTTCCGTCGCATGCTCCGGCGCAGGGTCGATGCCGAGTTCCTGGCGGACGTGCGCGAACTTGGCCGGATCAGCAAAACGCCTGTCGGCCATCATGGTCCGCAGCGCCGCAAGACCTGCGTCGGTGAAGAACAGCCGCGGCAGCCGCCCTGTCGTGTCCAGGCGCAGCACCCCGCGTTCGACCAGCCCCGCCGCAGCCTGCGGCACCTTGGGCTGGCCCGCCTGCGGGCCGCCCCGCCACGTCTTGATGTAGAAGCCCTCGGCGACGCTGGGCAGCGTCGAGAAGAACATGTCGAGCTCACGGCGTATGTACTCCCGCTCCGCCGGCGTGAATGGGGCAGGGGCGGACGGATCGGCAGCGCTCATGTGCGCCACCATAGCATGTCGCCGCAGCGGCGGGTGCCGTCCGGCCAGCCGTCATGGGAACTTCTGTAAATAAGTGTCTGCCTGGGACCTTTTCCGAGAGCGGATGACCGCACCGCCGCTTTCGGGTGACCACCGCCTGGCACGTCTTGGCACGGTCGGCCATACTGCCAGCCCACGACGAGCGCAGGGGTGCAGCATGGCCGATGACCTGTTCGCCGCCGCGCCGCAGGCAAGCGCCGCACCGCTGACGCTGTTCCGCGCGGAGCTGCTGTCGCACGGCCCTGCAAACTGGGAGGAGCTGTTCGAGGGCTGTACGGCGCTCAAGGCGATCACATTCTCCAGCAGCGTCGAATTCCTGCTCCGCCTGGCCGAGCGCCTGGACGACATGGAGGTGGTGTTCGGCGCCGAGCGCATCCTATCGCGCGAGCACCTCGCACTGGCCCAGGCCAGCCATGCCGTCCAGGCCTACGGCTTCACCGATGCGCTCGTGGACCACAAGGTGCTGACCGAAGCCCTGGCCCGTCTGCTCGGGCGCAGCGGCCAGGCCCTGCTCGACCGGGTGGTGGAGGGCACGCTGCGCTTCCGCTTGCTGCGCGGGCGGCCCAGCCACGAGAAGCTGTTCCTGCTGTCCGGTCCCGGCCTGCAGCGCATGCTGACCGGCTCGGCCAACCTGAGCGCCGCGGCGTTCGAGGGACGGCAGGGCGAGGTCCACGTCGCCTTCGACGGCCCGGCGGCCTGGGCCGTGTTCGACGCCTACTACCAGCGTGATTGGAGGGAGAGCGTGCCGGTGCTGTCCGATGCACTTGTCGCCGAGCGGCCCGGCGGTGGGAGGGAGGCGCGCGGGACGCCGCTGGCGCT
>DASWOJ010000437.1:0-8848 GCA_036398775.1 Acetobacteraceae bacterium | reverse complement strand
GACGGCACGCGCGACCACCTGCTGGGCACCGACAACCAGGGACGCGACCTGCTGTCGGCCATCATGTATGGCACCCGCATCAGCTTCATCGTCAGCTTCGCGTCCGTGCTGTTCGCGGTGGCGGTCGGGATCGTGGTCGGGCTGCTGGCGGGCTATGCCGGGGGCGCCGCCGATGCGGCGCTGATGCGGCTGGCGGACGTGCAACTGTCCTTCCCGGCCATCCTGATCGCGCTGCTGGTGGACGGCGTGGTGACGGCGGCGCTGCCGCGCAACCTGCATGAAGCCCTGCAGATCTATGTCGTCATCTTCTCCATCGGCATCAGCTTCTGGCCGCAGTTCGCCCGCACCGTGCGCGGCAGCACCCTGGTCGAGCGCGGCAAGGAGTATGTCATGGCCGCCAAGGTGATCGGCCTGTCGGGACAGCGCATCATGCTGACGCACATCCTGCCCAACGTGCTCGGCCCCGTGCTGGTCATCGGCACGCTGACCCTCGGGCTGGCGGTGGTCACGGAGGCGACGCTGTCCTTCCTCGGCGTCGGGTTGCCGGCCAACAAGCTGTCCATCGGCACGCTGATCCGCGTCGGCCAGGACTTCCTGTTCAGCGGGGAATGGTGGGTCACGATCTTCCCCGGCATCGGCCTGGTGCTGATGGTGCTGTCCATCAACCTGCTGGGCGACTGGCTGCGCGACGCGCTGAACCCGAGGCTCCGCTGATGCCGCTCCTGGACGTGCAGGACATGGTGGTCGAGTTCCCTGGCCGCCGCGGCACCCTGCGGGCGCTGGACGGCGTGTCGTTCGGTATCGAGCCCGGCCAGGTGCTGGGCGTGGTGGGCGAAAGCGGCGCCGGCAAGTCGCTCACCGGCGCCGCCATCATCGGGCTGCTGGAGCCTCCGGGCCGGATCGGCGGCGGGCAGGTGCTGCTGGACGGCCGTCGCATTGACAACCTGCCCTACGAGCAGATGCGCCGCATCCGCGGCAAGCAGATCGGCGCCGTGTTCCAGGACCCGCTGACCACGCTGAACCCGCTATATACCGTCGGCCAGCAGCTCGTGGAGACCATGCAGGCCCACCTGCGCCTGTCCGACTCCGAGGCCCGGGCGCGGGCGGTGCGCTGGCTGCAGGACGTGGGCATCCCGGCTGCGGACCGCCGCGTGGACGCCTACCCGCACGAGTTCTCCGGCGGGATGCGCCAGCGTGTGGTGATCGCGCTGGCGCTTTGCGCCGAGCCGCGGCTGGTGATCGCCGACGAGCCGACGACGGCGCTGGACGTGTCCATCCAGGCGCAGGTGATCGCGTTGCTGAAGAACCTGACCCGGGAGCATGGCACCGCCGTCATGCTGATTACCCACGACATGGGCGTGATCGCCGAAACGGCGGACCGTGTGGCGGTGATGTATGCCGGGCGCATCGTGGAGATCGGGCCGGTGCGCGACGTGATCCAGCACCCGTCGCATCCCTACACCGAGGGCCTGATGGCCAGCATCCCGTCGCTGGACGTGCGGGTGGACCGGTTGCGGCAGATTGACGGCGCCATGCCGCGCCTGACCGCGATCCCGCCGGGCTGCCCCTACAACCCGCGCTGCCCCAAGGTGTTCGACCGCTGCCTACGGGACCGACCCGGCCTGATGCCGGCGCGCGGCACGCAGGCCGCCTGCTGGCTGTATGATCCCGCCATCGCGGAGGCCGCCCATGCGTGACGGAACCAGCCCCAGCCGGATCGTGATGGAGGCGACCAGGGTCAGCCGCCACTTCGACGTGTCCCGCCCCTGGCTGGCCCGGACGCTGGCGCGGGAGGGGCGGCAGACGCTGCGCGCGGTGGATGAGGTTTCATTCAGCATACCGCTTGGCACCACCCTGTCCCTGGTCGGCGAGAGCGGCTGCGGCAAGAGCACCGTGGCCCGGCTGGCCGTGGGCCTCTACACGCCGACCAGCGGCCAAATCCTGTTCGAGGGCGTGGACCTCACCGCTGCCCGCGCGCAGCCGGCGCTGCGGCGGCGGATGAACATGATCTTCCAGGACCCGTATGCCTCGCTGAACCCGCGCTGGCGCGTGCGGGACATCGTGGCCGAGCCGATCCGCGCCTTCCGGCTGCTGCGCGGACGCGACGTGGCGGACCGGGTGGCGCAACTGCTGACCCAGGTCGGCCTGTCGCCGCGCGACGGCGAGAAGTTCCCGCACGAGTTCAGCGGCGGCCAGCGCCAGCGCGTCAGCATCGCCCGCGCGCTCAGCAGCGAGCCGGAGTTCCTGGTATGCGACGAGCCGACCAGCGCGCTCGACGTCTCGGTGCAAGCGCAGATCCTGAACCTGATGCGCGACCTGCAGCAGCGGCTGCAGCTCACCTACCTGTTCATCAGCCACAACCTGTCCGTCGTGCGCCACATGTCCGACCAGTTGGGCGTCATGTATCTCGGCCGCATCGTCGAGTATGGCCCGGGCGAGAGCATCTTCGCCGCGCCGCGCCACCCCTATACGCGCCTGCTGCTGGAGGCGATCCCGGACCTGTCCATGTCCGGACGCACCCGGATCGCCGTGGGCGGCGAGGTGCCCAGCCCGATCCATCCGCCGTCCGGCTGCCCGTTCCACCCCCGCTGCCCCCTGGCCAACGAGCGTTGCAGCGAGGAGCGGCCGGGCTATACGCGGAGTGGCGACGTGCTGGCGGCGTGCCACGCGGTTGAGGAAGGACGGGACACCCCCGGCGGCAAGCGAAGCCTCGTGCAGGCGGCGTGACGCGCCTCCTGCTGCTCGCGCTGCTGCTGACACGGGCGGAGCGAGTTTTCAGCCTGCCGGCTGGTTGTGACAGCGGGGCCGAACCGGCCAGCCCGGTGTTGATTGAAAAACGCGGATGCGGCTGCCGCCTGGTTCCATCCTGACCGACATCCGGGCCGCACGGGGCCGGACGGCGCAGCGCAGCGGCGTGGATGCGGAGGCAGTGGCGGAGGCAGCGCTCGTGGCTGAAGGCTGGGAGGTCTTGGCCCGGCGCAGGCGCACGGCTGCGGGGGAAATTGATCTGGTGGCCGAGCGCGCAGGGCTGCTGGCGCTCATCGAGGTGAAGCGCCGTCCAACCCTGGCGGGCGCCGCCGCCGCGCTCGGACCACGGCAACGGGCACGGCTGCTGGCCGCGGCGGAGATCCTCCTAGGCGAGCATCCGGAGTGGGGCCGGGCCGGGGTGCGGTTCGACGTGCTGCTGGTAGATGGAGCGGGGCGGGTCCGCCGCATCGCGGACGCGTTCCGGCAGGAGGGCTGAACCGGGTACGAAGCCTTGCTCCCTCTCCCTCCGGGAGAGGGGGAAAGTATCATGGCCCCCGCCCCGGAACCCGGTGCCGGTAGGCCAGCGCCTCCGCCACTTCGGCGCGGCGCACCAGCGGCGCCCCAGCCAGGTCGGCAATCGTCCGCGCCACCCGCAGCACCCGGGTGAAGCCGCGGGCGGACAGACGCAGCTTAGTGGCCGCCTGCTCCGCCAGCGTCCGGGCGTCTGGCTGCATCTCGATCGCACCTATCTCCGCCTCCGCGTTGGTTGGCGCGGCGTCGCCATACCGGGCGCGCTGCGCCGCGCGGGCCTGGGCGACGCGCACCGCCACCTTCATGCTCGGCTCCCCCCGCGGGGCGCGGGACAGTTCGGCCGGCGGCACCGGCTGCACCTGCACCGTCAAGTCAATCCGGTCCATGAGCGGGCCGCTGATCCGGGCCAGGTAGTCCTCCCCGCAGCGCGGCGCCTTGCCGCATTCCCGCCCGGCGTCGCCGAGGTAGCCGCAACGGCACGGGTTCATCGCGGCGATAAGCTGGAACCGTGCGGGGTAGGTCACATGCGCGGCGGCGCGGGCGACGGTGGTGCGCCCGCTTTCGAGCGGCTGGCGCAGCGCCTCCAGCGCGATGCGCGGGAACTCCGGCAGCTCGTCCAGGAACAGGGTCCCGCGGTGGGCCAGGCTGACCTCGCCGGGCCTGGCGCGCTGGCCGCCGCCGACCAGCGCCGCCTGCGACGTGCCCGACGCCGGCGAGCGGTCGGGCGGGCGCATCACCAGCCGGCCGCCGTCCAGCATCCCGGCGACGCTGTGGATCATGCTGACCTCCAGCGCCGCCGCCGGCGTCAGGTCCGGCAGCAGGCCGGGCAGGCAGGCCGCCAGCATGGACTTCCCCGCGCCGGGTGGGCCGATGAGCATCAGGTTGTGCCCACCAGCGGCGGCGATCTCCAGCGCGCGCCGGGCCGTTTCCATCCCGCGCACCTCGGCCAGGTCGGGACCGGGCAGGGCAGGGCGCACGCCGGCCGGCTCCGGCGGCGTGAGGACTTGGGTGCCGCGGAAGTGGTTGATGAGGGACAGCAGGTCCGGCGCTGCCAGCACCTCGATCCGTCCGGCCCATGCGGCCTCTCCCCCTTGCGCCGCCGGGCAGATCAGGCCGAGGTCGCGCGCCGAGGCAGACATCGCCGCCGGCAGCACGCCCGCGACGGGGTTGATGGCGCCGTCCAAGGACAGCTCGCCCAGTGCGGCGTAGCCTGCGAGCTCGTCCCGCGGCAGCACGTCCATCGCGGCCAGCACGGCGAGGGCGATGGGCAGATCGAAGTGGCTGCCCTCCTTGAGCAGGTCGGCCGGGGCCAGGTTGATGAGGATGCGCTTGGGCGGCAGCGACAGGCCCATCGCGGTCAGCGCCGCGCGCACCCGTTCCCGTGCCTCGCCGACGGCCTTGTCCGGCAGGCCGACGATCAGGAAGGCGGGCAGCCCGCTGCTGATCTGCACCTGGACCTCGACCGGCACCGCCTCGATGCCGGAGAAGGCGAAGCTGCGGGTGCGGGCGAGGCTCATGCCCGCGTTTGGGCGCGACGCGGCGCCACGCCCCTCCAGGAGGCCTGAAGTCCCGCCCACATCATGTCCCGCACGTGCTTGAACCCTCATCCGCAAGTCTGCCGCCTGGATCAGGTCCGGCAGGACGGCTTGCGGACGGCATCACGCCCATCGGAGGAGTGCCCGTCAAGGAACCGACCGACGGTGCCTGACAGAAAATAGCCAAATTTTACAAATGCAAAGCAGACGCATCGCAACGCATAAGCCAGGAGGCTGGGCAATGGCATGTCAGCCTGGGCCAGCCATGACAGAGCCAGTCCGGCCTCGGTCGCCCATCCCCTACCCGGCGTAGGCGCCCAAGAAGCGCGCCAGCAGCCCGCTGATGACGTCGGTGTTATAGCCGCCCTCCTGCACGATGGCTGCCGGCAGCCGCAGCCCGGCAATCGCCTCCGCCACCCGTGCGAACCCGTCCGCCGTGACGCGCAGGAAGCTCAGCGGCTCGTCCACCGAGGCATCAAAGCCCAGGCTGATCACCAGCGCATCCGCCCGGAACCGCCGGATCGCGTCTAGCCCGGCGCCGGCTGCGGCCAGCCAGCCGTCATCCCCGGTTCCCTGCGCCAAGGGCAGGTTCAGGTTGCAGCCGTCGCCGGCGCCGGTCCCCCGTTCCCCGGCATGGCCGACATACCACGGATAGTAGCCCGAGGGGTCGCCATGCACGGACACGAACAGCACGTCGCCGCGGTCCCAGAAAATGCCCTGGGTGCCGTTGCCGTGGTGGCTGTCAACGTCCAGCACCGCTACCCTCGCCGCGCCGCCATCCCGCAACCGCTGCGCGGCAACCGCGGCATTGTTGATGTAGCAGTGTCCGCCGGCCCGTGCGGCGTAGGCATGGTGCCCCGGCGGACGCGCCAGCGCATAGGCCGTGCGGCCCGCCAGCGCCTCGTCCGCCGCAGCAGCCGCCCCCGCGGCCGCTGCCGCCGCCGCGGGCCAGGTTTCCGCGCTGATCGGGCAGGACGTGTCCGCGGTGAACCAGCCGAGCTGCCCGACCACGCCTGCGCCGGGTTGCGCCCCCTGCGCCAGCATCTCGGGCGAGGGATGGATGTTCGGCACCATCTCCGCTCCCGCACCGGGCTGCGCCGCCCAGGCTGCCGGGCCGTCCCGGAGGAAATGAAGGTAGGCGAGATCATGGACCGCAGCCATGGCCGCCGGGGCGGGCGCCGGCGCGACGGTCTTGAGGCCCAGCGCCGCGCACCCCTGCAGCAGCGCCAGGGCACGGGCTGGAACCTCGAAGTTCTTTCGCACGACGCCGCGCTGCAGGAAGAACTCCGGCGCGTGCCGAAGTTGCGCCTCGTCCCAGAAGACCTTCACCGGCGCCTTCTCGCAGGGCTGCGGCGGCTTCCGGCGCCGGCTGCGCACAGGCTGGCCATAACGCGGCTGGCCATGACACGGCTGGTCACAGCACGACCGGTCACAGCACGATACGCCCGCCGAGCGCCCGCACCAGGCATACCCCAGCCAGGCACACCAGCACCGCAGCCGACAGCGCCCATCGCAGCCGCATGTAGGACTGCGGCATCAGGCCGCCCCGTGCCGCCCGCGCTTCGACGAGAGTGCTCCCGATCACCCCCGCCATCAGCAGCAGCAGCGCCAGCAGCGGGAACCCCAGGAACGTCACCAGCAGCGCCGCCCAACCCAGCAGGGACGGCAGCACGCCCAGCCCGAACCGCAGCCGCTGCACACGCAGCGTGGGCGTCCCGCTGTCCTCCAACGCAATGCCCCAGTGGACCCCGCCCAGGAACGCCAGGATTACCGCGCCATAGGCCACCAACGCCAGCAGCGCCCGCTCCGCCAGCTCCGGGTCCGGGCTGAGCGCCCCCAGCCCGCACCCGGCGAAGGGCACTAGGCCGCCGAGGCCCAGCAGGATGGCGAAGGTCGGCAGGGGGCGCGTCATGGGAAGCCTCGCAGCGGGTTGGGCCAGGTGGTTAATCGGCAGCCCCGGCCCATGCAACCTCCCGGGGCAACCTCCCGGGCCGCCGGCACGGTTGCGCCGCCCAGGCCTGCCCTGCCCAATCCGGGGCGCGGGCGCTAAGAAGGGTCATGGGCCTCACCTTCGAACTGATCACCATCTTCCTGCTCATCGTCCTCAACGGCGTGTTCGCGATGAGCGAGCTGGCGCTCGTTTCCGTCCGCCGGGCGCGGCTGGTGGTGCTGGAGCGCAAGGGCACTCCCGGCGCCGCCACGGCCCGCCTGCTCTCAGAAGACCCGCAGCGGTTCTTGCCCACCGTACAGGTCGGCATCACGCTGGTCAGCGTGCTCGCCGGGGTGTTCGGCGGCGCCCGCGTCGCGGCCCGGCTGCAAACCGGGCTGGCGGCGATCCCCGCGTTGCAGCCATTCGCCGAGTCCCTGTCCCTGGCCATCGTCGTCGTGCTCACGACCTACCTGACCCTCGTTCTGGGCGAGCTGGTGCCGAAGCAGCTTGCGCTCCGCCGGCCGGAGGGCGTCGCCGCCGCCGTCGCCCCGGCGCTGAGCACGCTGTCCCGCGTTGGCGCCCCGGTCGTCTGGCTGCTGGGCAAGTCGTCCGGCCTGGTCCTGCGCTTGTTCGGCGCCCATGCAGACGAGCGCCAAGGCATCACGGAGGAGGAGTTGAGCGCGGTGCTGGCCGAGGGCACGGAGGGAGGCGTGCTGGAAACCGAGGAGCGCGACATGATCGAGCGCCTGCTCCGCCTGGCCGACAAGCCGGTGCGCGCCATCATGACACCGCGCAACGAGCTGGCCTGGATAGACCGCACCGATCCACGGGCAGACATCGCGGCGACCCTCAAGGCGACGCCGCACAGCCGCTTCGTGGTGTGCGACGGGGTGGTGGACAACGTGGTGGGCGTCGTGCAGGCCAAGGACATCCTGGACCGCATCCTGGGCGGCGGCGACCTGTCCGTGGCGGCGGCCTTGAGGACGCCAATGGTAATCCCCGACACCGTGACGGCGCTGGACGCATTGGAGCGGCTGAAGGGCGATCCGCTGGGCCTCGCCCTGGTGATGGACGAATACGGCAGCTTCGAGGGCGTCGTGACGGCTGCCGACGTGTTGGAGGCCATCGTGGGCGAGGCTACCGACACGACGCCTGCCGCGCCGCCTGGGCCGGACGGCGCCGCCGCGCCGCTTCTGCTGGACGGCGCCTCGCCGGTGGACGAGATCAAGGCCAGGCTGTTGCTGCCCGATCTGCCGGCGGAAGGCAGCTATCATACGCTTGCCGGGCTGCTGCTAGCGCTGCTGCGCCGCCTGCCGCGCACCGGGGACCGGATCGTGTTCGGCGGCTGGCGTTTCGAGGTTATGGAGATGGACGGACGCAGGGTGTCCCGCGTGAGCGCCCAAGCGGAGCCGGCGGCGGAGGGGTAATCCCGCACTGCGTTGCGGGAAGCAGGAGACGGGGCGTTCAGGCGCATCGGCTATGCTGCGCGAAGCAGTCCTGCACGCCTTGATTCCCGCCGGCTACAGTTGAACTGTTGACTAGACTGGTAGGCGGCTCAGCTGCGTACAGACGCACTCCCCGGTTTTCCGGCGTCTTGGCTGCGGACCGTTATACCCCTTGCTACGCCGCTTGAGCGGGTTCCCGCCAGCAGGACAGTTCCGTTGCGGTTAGAAACCCCGTCCGTTGCCGAAGATCAGAAACAGGATCAACAGCAGCAGCAGCAGCCCGAGGCCGCCGCCGTAGCCGCGTCCGCCGTAGTAGCCGCGGTTGTAGCCGTAGAACCCGCCCCCGCCAAATAGCACAACAAGAACGATCACGATGACAATCAGGCTCATGGGCGGCTCCTCGGCGCGTTAACGTTGCCATACGTCAACGGCTGGAACCATGTGCGGTTCCGGCCGAAACGCGGCAGGGTCTCCGGCAGCCTGCCGTCAGGCTGCCTTTGCCTCCCGCCGCCGGGCATGCAGGATGAACTCGGTGTAGCCGTTCGGCTGGACCCGGCCCTTGAACACCAGGTCGCAGGCCGCCTTGAATGCCGGGCCGTCGGAATTGCCGGCCATCGGCCGATACTCCGGGTCCCGGGCATTCTGCCGGTCCACCACGG